>NZ_VJZZ01000008.1:0-300000 GCF_009659535.1 Aggregicoccus sp. 17bor-14 | reverse complement strand
CGGCGGCGACGGGTGGGTGGCCGCGCGCCTGCTGCTCGCCGGCGGCGTGCGCGCCGAGCTCGCGCTGGTGGGGGAGCGCGCGCGGCTCTCCGCCGAGGCCGCGCGCAACCTCGAGGTGCTCGAGGGCGCCGGGGGCGAGGCGCTCGCGCTCGAGGCGCTCGCGCCGCTCCGCGAGGGGGACGTCGCGGTGGACGCGCTGCTGGGCACGGGCTTGAGCCGCGCTCCGGAGGGCCCCTTCGCCGAGGCCATCCGCTGGCTCGAGCGCCAGCGCGAGGCCGGGGCGAAGGTGGTCAGCGCGGACCTGCCCAGCGGGCTGCACAGCGACTCGGGCCAGGCCTTCGAGCCCTGCGTGCAGGCGGACCTCACGGTGGCCTTCGGCGCCGCGAAGCTGGGACAGGTGCTGCAGCCGGGGGCAGCGCGCTCCGGCGAGCTCTCGGTCGCGGACATCGGGCTGCCCGCGGGCGTGCTCGAGCGCCTCGCCGGAGAGAGCGCGCACCTGGTGGAGGCCGCGGACGTGCTCGCGGCCTTCCCGGCGCGCGAGGCGGACACGCACAAGGGCACCTTCGGCCACGTGCTGGTGGTGGCGGGCAGCCGGGGCAAGTCGGGGGCTGCCGCGCTCTCGGGCCAGGGGGCGCTGCGCGGGGGCGCGGGCCTCGTCACCGTGGCCACGCCGGCGGACGCGCTGGACGCGGTGCTCGCGCACGCGCCCGAGCTGATGGGCGTGCCGCTGCCGGCGGGGGCGGCGCTGGGGCCCGAGCACCTGGACGCGCTGCTCGCGGCGGCCGAGGGCAAGGATGCGCTGGTGCTGGGGCCGGGCTTACCGCGCGGGCCCGGGACCGCGGCGCTGCTCGGCGAGCTGCTCTCGCGCGTGGAGGCGCCCGCGCTGCTGGATGCAGACGCGCTCAACGCCGTCTCCGAGGATCTCTCCGTGCTCGCGCGCGCGAAGGGGCCGCTGGTGCTCACCCCGCACCCGGGCGAGATGGCGCGCCTGTGTGGGCAGCCCACGAAGCAGGTGCAGGCGGCGCGCGTGCAGGTGGCGCGGGACTTCGCGCGCGCGCACGGCGTCACCCTGGTGCTCAAGGGCTCGCGCACCCTCACCGCGCTCGCGGACGGGCGCGTGTACGTGAACCCCACCGGCAACGCCGGCATGGCCACCGGCGGGGCAGGGGACGTGCTCTCGGGCCTCACCGGCGCGCTGCTCGCGCAGGGGCTCGAGCCCGCGGTCGCCGCGTGGGCCGCGGTGTACGCGCACGGGGCCGCGGGAGACCTCGCGGCTCGACGCCGGGGACAGGCGGGGCTGCTCGCGCGCGACCTGCTCGAGGGGCTGTGCGAGCTCTGGGTGGGGTGGCAGCGATGACGCTCCCCACGCGCTCGCGCACACTCGTCTCGGGCTCTCCCGAGCAGACGCACGCGCTCGGCGTGCGGCTCGGGCGCCTGCTGCAGCCGGGCGACTTCGTGGGGCTGGTGGGGGACCTGGGCGCGGGCAAGACGCACTTCGTGCGCGGAGTGGCGGAGGGCGCGGAGGTGGACCGCTCCGAGGTCGCGAGCCCCACCTTCGCCATCGTGTATCCGTACCGGGGCCGCGTGCCGCTCTACCACGCGGACCTCTACCGGCTCGCGGACGCGGACGAGCTCTACGCCACGGGCTTCCACGACCTGGTGGGCGCGGACGGCGCGGTGCTGGTGGAGTGGCTGGACCGCGTGCCCGAGGCCGCGCCCCGCGAGCACCTGCGCCTCACCTTGAGCGCGGACCGCGAGGACCCGGAGGAGCGCAGCCTCCAGGCCGACGCGGTGGGCGCGCGCGCCGTGGCGCTGCTCGAGGCGTGGCTGCCCGCGCAGGGCTGAGGTTGTCGCCGGCGAAAAACGAGCGGCGCCCGGGGCCACGAGGGCCACCGGGCGCCGCAGGACTTCAGGTCACGGACCGGGCTAGTAGGTGCCGGACAGCGTCACGCCCGAGTACGCGCTGTACGCGTTGAGCATGATGTACCAGTCGCCGGCGGCCGGAGCGCTGATGGTGCAGGTCTCCGCGTTGCCGGTGAGGTACGGGCGGCAGTTGTAGGTGGTCGTGGTGGGCTTCGCGCCGGAGCGGACGTAGAGGTCCGCGTCGCCCGTGCCACCGCTGATCTTCACGGTGAGCGAGGGACGGCCCGACGGCACCGAGATCTTCCAGTACTGCGAAGAGCCGGTCGCGCCGGAGATGTTCGACACGGGCACGCCGTTGGTCAGCACCGGCGTGGTGTCGGTGCCGCCGCCCGCGGTGTACGAGCCCACGATGCTCACGCCGGAGAAGGCCGAGTAGGCGTTGAGCATGATGTAGTAGGTGCCCGCGCTGGGCGCCGCGAAGGTGCAGGTCTCGGCGTTGCCGGTGAGGTACGGGCGGCAGTCGTAGGTGGTGGTGGTGGGCTGCGAGCCGAAGCGCACGTACATGTCCGCGTCACCCGTGCCGCCGCTGATCTTGATGCTCAGGTTGGTGGCGCCCGCCGGGACGGCCAGCGTGTAGTAGACGTTCGCGCCAGTCGCGGCGCTCTGGCCCGTGAGGGTCACGCCGTTGCTCAGCGCGGTGGAGCCGGTCGGAGGAGGCGGGGTGGTGCCGCCGGGCACGCCCACCGCGTCCCAGGCCTGGGTGACGGAGGCCGCCACGGTGCTCCCGTAGAGGTCGGTCGCCGCCTGCACGGTGGCGTTGCGCGCGCCCTGGAAGTTGGTGGACGCGGTCATGTAGTTGGCGTTGGCGCGGTAGAAGATGGCGCCGGCCTTCTGCGTACCGATGCCCGTCACGTTGACGGTGGTCTTGGCGCGCGGGTGCGTGCCGCCCGTGGACAGCAGCTTGAACGCGAGGTTCGCGATGCCCGAGTTCGAGTGCACGCCGCCGTTGTCGGAGGTGCCCGTGTAGCGCTCGGGGTAGTAGTCCTTCGAGGAGCCGTCCTGGGTGGGGTTCGCCATGTAGCGCAGCGCGTCGCCCGCGGTGCCCGGCGTCCAGATGTCCTCGCCGATCTTGAAGACGTCCGCGTCGGTCGCCCAGGTGCGGGTCCAGCTCTCGCAGTAGGCGGCGAAGATGTCGCTCATGCCCTCGTTGAGCGCGCCGGACTCGCCCGAGTAGGTGAGGTTGGACTCGTTCTCGGTCACCGCGTGGGTGAGCTCGTGCACGGTCACGTCCAGGTCGCGGCCCAGCGGACCGGACTGCACGCCGTCGCCGTCGCCGTACACCATCTGGGTGCCGTCCCAGTAGGCGTTGACGTAGTTGGTGCTGTAGTGCACCGAGCTCTTGAGCTGCGCGCCGGCGCCGTTGATGGAGTCGCGGCCGAAGTTCGCGCTGTAGCAGTTGTAGGTGGTGCCGAGGTGATCGTAGTTCTGGTCGATCGTCGCATCACCCGTGGTGGCCCCACCCTCGCTGCGGCGCAGCGTGCCCGGCAGGGTGCTGCCGTTGTTCGCCGAGTACACGACGCGGTTGAGCGCGCTGTGGATCTGCGGCTGGCGCTCGAGGAGGCTGCCGTCCTGCGCGCTCACGTAGACGAGGTCGCGCACGGGGGTGCCATCGGCGCGGGCGCCGGTGACGGTCACCTGGTACGCGAGCGACATCGCGCCGGTGTCGGACTTGAGGAAGTACACGAGCCGGCCGCTGCTCGCGGCAGCGCCCTGCACCTCGTCCGAGGCGCGGGTGGCCGCGACGCTCGCCGCCTCGGCGGCGATGCGCGGGGTGGCGGAGAGGCTCACGCCGTCGCGCGCGGTGCCGTTGACCGCATAGATGGTGCCCTCCTTGTTCACGTGGACGATGAGCTCACCGCCCACCACCGGCAGGCCGTTCTTGGTCTGCTGGTAGCGCAGGTGGGTGAAGTCCAGCTCGTCCTGCTGCACGCCGCGAACCACCAGGTCCTCGGCGCGCAGGCGGAACACCGGCGCGATGCGCTGCAGCGAGGTGCCCACGCGCGCAGGCGCGTTGGACTGCCCGAAGCTCGCGATCGTCTGGTCTGCCTGGCCGAGGTCGCCGCGCAGGAAGGTGGGGACCCCGCGCACGCCCACGTCCACCACCTGGGCGGAGGGCAGCGCGCTCAGCGCGGACTGGACCTCGGCGCTGCCGACGTCCTCCTTCACCACCGCGTCGTTGTCGTTGACCTGAATCGAGTTGTCACCGCACGCGGTGAGCGCCAGTACTGCTCCAGCCAGGATGCTGCTACGCAGGTTTCTCAAGCGGGTAACCCCCTCCAGAGTGTGGAACTGCGGCCCGCGCATGAGCACCTGCTGTGCCAGCGCTGCGGGGACCTGATTCCAGCCGGTTGAGGTCACCCCCCCGGGGGTGGATCTGCGGAGAGCTGCTCCAGTGTCGGAGGCGCTCGACGTCAAGTTCTCTTACGCTTCGCGGATTTCCGCCCGGAAACCGGGCGCTTGCGGCTCAAAACCCCCGCTGACCGGTTCCCGGACAGCGGGTGGAGCACGCGTGGTCCAACGGGCGGAGCCCAGCGTCAGGCGCAGGACAGCGGCGCGAGCGCGTCGAGCTGCCAGCGGTGCAGGACGAGGTCGCGGCTCACGCCCACCACGCCGTCCTCGGGCACCTCGTGCCAGTGGTCCTCGCCGCACAGGCGCTCGCTCGCGATGACCAGCTGGGCGAGCCGGGTGCCGGGGCTGGGCGGCGAGCCCGCCTCGCGGCGGGCGGACTCGGAGAAGAAGAGGGTTCGGTGGCGGCGGGTGGCCACCATCACGTCGCCGTCCGTGGCGAGGAAGTTCATGGACGAGCGCTCCTGGGGCCGCGTCTCACCGGGTAGATCGGTGAGGCGTGACACCTCGCGCATCGTCTGGGCGAGCGCGCGCGCCACGTCCTCGGCCTCGGCCGGGGCCTCCAGGGGGCGCAGCGCTCCCAGGAAGGTGAGGAAGAGGTAGAAGCAGCGCTCGGAGTCCGTGGCGCCGCGGATGCGCGCGCGCAGGTCCGGGCGGATGAGCGCCTCGATCGCCTGCTGGTGCTGCGCGAAGCGCTTCACCGTGCCGTTGTGCACGAAGGACCAGCGCCCGTAGAGGAAGGGGTGCGCGTTGCGCAGCTCCACCGAGCCCACCGAGGCGAGCCGCACGTGCGCCACCACCGCGCGGCTCGCGACGAGGCTGCTCACCCGCTCGAAGTCCGGGTCGCTGTGCGCGGCGCCCAGCCCGTGCGCCACCTGCGGCAGCGCCGCGTCCCCGTAGGAGGCGATGCCCCAGCCGTCCTTGTGCTCGCGCGACTGCTGCAGGAGCGAGTTCTTCTCCGTCACGAGCGAGCGGTGGACGGCGGTTGGGACGTTGGAGCGAAACCCGAAGAGGCGGCACATGGCGTGCCCCCTCTTATACCGCTGCGCTCGCGGTGGGCGCACGGCGCGCGCGCCTGCTCCCTCAGCGACAGAGCAGGCTGCCGTCCCCGGACACCCGCTCTGTCGACTCGTGCACCACCCGCCCCGCCTTGAGCACGGTGCGGGCGTGGTTGATGCCCAGGTGGTAGGGCAGGTGGCGGTAGCTCTCGCAGCCGAAGAGCACCAGGTCCGCCGGGTCCCCCGGGGCGAGCCGGCCGGCCCCCTCGAGCCTCAGCGCGAGCGCCGCGCCGCGGGTGGCCGCCCAGTAGGCCTCGGCGGCGCTGAGGCCGTTCTCCAGGCAGGCGAGCCCCATGGCGAGCGGCAGGTTCTCGCTCATCGCGGAGCCGGGGTTCACGTTGGTGCCCAGCGCCACGTTCACCCCCGCCTCGCGCAGGCGGCGCCCGGGGGCGTAGGGGCGCATGCGCAGGAAGAGGGTGCTGGTGGGCACCAGCACCGCACTCACCCCGGCCGCCGCGAGCGCGCGGATGCCCGCCTCGCTCACCTGCTCCAGGTGGTCCGCGGTGGCCGCGCCCAGCTCCGCGGCGAGCTCTGCGGCGCCGAAGGGCGTGAGCTGGTCTGCGTGCAGGCGCGGCAGCAGGCCGTGCCGCTTGCCCGCCTCGAGCATGCGGCGCGCCTCCTCCTTCGTGAAGGCGCCCTCCTCGGCGAACACGTCGCAGAAGCGCGCGAGCCCCTCGGCCGCCACGCGCGGGAGGATCTGCTCCACGCACAGGTCGAGGTAGGCCTCGCGCCGCCCGCGGTACTCCTCCGGAAGGGCATGCGCGCACAGCAGCGTGGGGACCAGGCTCACGGGCGCGCGCGCGCCCAGCGCCCGCACGGCGCGCAGCATCGCGAGCTCGCTCTCCACGTCCAGGCCGTAGCCGCTCTTCACCTCGGCCGTCGTCACGCCGTAGGAGAGCAGGCGGCGCAGGCGGGGCAGGGCGAGCTCCACCAGCCGCGCCTCGCCCGCCGCGCGGGTCGCCCGCACGGTGCTCACGATGCCGCCGCCCGCCTGGGCGATCTCCAGATAGGTCGCGCCCTGGTTGCGCAGGTCGAACTCCGCCGAGCGCTCCCCGGCGAAGACGAGGTGCGTGTGCGGGTCCACGAAGCCCGGCCCGACGAAGCCGCCGCCCGCGTCCAGCACCTGCGTGCTGCCGGTGACGGCGGCCGCCGGCAGCGCGCTCTCGGGCCCCACGAAGGCGACCCGGCCCCCGAGGACGCCCACGCAGGCCTGGGGCCAGGCGGTGAGCGCCTTCTCCGCGGGCTCGCGGGGGCTCCCCTTGAGCGTGAGCACCTCGGAGGTGTTGCGGACCAGCAGCTCGAGGGCGGGCATGGGAGGGGCTCCTCTAGACGGTGATGCCCGGGATCTTCACGCCGCGCGCCTTGGCCACCTCCACGGCCTCGGAGTAGCCCGCGTCCGCGTGGCGCAGCACGCCCATGCCCGGATCAGACGTCAGCACGCGCTCGAGGCGGCGCGCGGCCTCCTTCGTGCCGTCCGCCACGATGACCACGCCCGAGTGCAGCGAGTAGCCCATGCCCACGCCGCCGCCGTGGTGGAAGGACACCCAGGACGCGCCGTTCGCGGTGGCCGCGAGCGCGTTGAGGATGGGCCAGTCCGCCACCGCGTCCGAGCCGTCCTTCATCGCCTCGGTCTCGCGGTTGGGGCTCGCCACCGAGCCGCAGTCCAGGTGGTCGCGCCCGATGACGATGGGCGCCTTCACCTTGCCGGTGCGCACCAGCTCGTTGAAGAGCAGGCCCGCCTTCTCCCGCTCGCCGTAGCCCAGCCAGCAGATGCGCGCGGGCAGGCCCTGGAAGGCCACCCGCTCCTGCGCGAGCGTGATCCACCGGCGCAGCGACTCCTTGTGGGGGAAGAGCTGGAGGATGGCCTCGTCCGTCACGCGGATGTCCGCCGGGTCTCCCGAGAGCGCCACCCAGCGGAAGGGCCCCAGGCCCTCGCAGAACATCGGGCGGATGTAGGCCGGGACGAAGCCCGGGAAGTCGAAGGCGTCCGCGAGCCCCGCGAGCTGCGCCTGGGCGCGGATGTTGTTGCCGTAGTCGAAGACGTGGCTGCCGGCCTTCGCGAAGTCCAGCATCGCCTGCACCTGCATCGCCATCGACTCGCGCGCCCGCTTCACGTAGCCCTGCGGGTCGCGCCGGCGCAGCTCGTCCGCCGCCGCGAGGCTCAGGTCCGTGGGCACGTAGCCGTTGAGCGGATCGTGCGCGCTCGTCTGGTCCGTGACCAGGTCCGGCCGCACGCCGCGGCGGTACAGCTCGCGGAACACCTGCGCCGCGTTGCCGATGACCGCGACCGAGAGGCCCTTCTTCTTCGCCTGCGCGTCCTTGCACAGCTCGAGCGCGTGGTCGAGGTCGCGCGCCACCACGTCCAGGTAGCGCGTCTCCACGCGGCGCTGGGCGCGCGCCGGGTCGATCTCCACGCCCAGGAACACCGCATTGTTCATGGTGGCCGCGAGCGGCTGCGCGCCGCCCATGCCGCCCAGGCCGCCGCTGAGCACCAGGCGCCCGGCGAGGTCCGCGCTGCCGAAGTGGGTGCGGCCCGCCTGCGCGAAGGTCTCGTAGGTGCCCTGCAGGATGCCCTGCGTGCCGATGTAGATCCACGAGCCGGCCGTCATCTGGCCGTACATCATCAGCCCCTTGGCCTCGAGCTCGTGGAAGTGCTCCCAGTTGGCCCACTTGCCCACGAGGTTCGAGTTCGCGAGCAGCACGCGCGGCGCGTCCGGGTGGGTCTTGAGGATGCCCACCGGCTTGCCGGACTGCACCAGCAGCGTTTCGTCGTCGCCGAGCGACTGCAGGCTCTTCACGATGCGCTCGAAGGAGGGCCAGTCGCGCGCCGCCTTGCCCGTGCCGCCGTAGACCACCAGGTCCTCGGGCCGCTCCGCGACCTCGGGGTCCAGGTTGTTCATCAGCATGCGGAGCGCCGCCTCCTGGACCCAGCCCTTGCAGGAGAGGGTGTTGCCCCGGGGGGCGCGGATGACGCGAGACATGGCTTTGACTCCTCGAGAGGGAAGGGGGCCCGAGCGGGCGGCGCAATCTACCCAAACGCACGCCCGCTGCGAGCGCAACCTACACCGGCCGGAGGTCGCCGGGCAGGCGGGAGGAGGAGCCGCACCCAGGCGGGCCGCACCCTGCCGTCCACGCCCGCGGCGCCCACTCATCGCAGTGGCCGCCCGTACGAAGCGTGCGCAGGATGACACCACCTGTGCGCCGCGCTGTGCTAACCCGCGGTGCCCGGAAGCCGCACTGCCTGAGCTGAGCTGCCTCGTTCGAACAAGGAGAGCCGCGCGCATGAGCCGTCGTCACGTCCGGGTGGTGGGAGCGATGCTGGAGCGAGAGGGCGGCCGCTACCTCATCACCCAGCGGCCCTCCACGGCCTCGCTGCCCCTGCTCTGGGAGTTCCCCGGCGGGCGGGTGGAGGAGGGCGAGTCGGACGCCGAGGCGCTCGCGCGCGAGCTGCGGGAGGAGATGGGCATCAGCGTGAAGGTGCTGGAGCAGGTGATCCACACCCACCACGAGTACGAGCGCTACGACATCGACTTCCGCGTCTTCCGCTGCCAGCTGCGCGACGGTTCCGAGGCGGTGAAGCACCTGCGGGTGAACGATCACCGCTGGGTGACGCTGCACGAGATGTCCGACTACGAGTTCCCCGCCGCGGACGCGCGCACGCTCGAGAAGCTGCTCGGGCTGGACCACTAGGGCTCACGAGGGCAGGCGCAGGGGGCAGGCGGCCCTCTGTGCAGGCGCTCCCGCGCCGAGCAGCACCCAGGGCATCTGCGAGCGGCACGACAGTGCCCCCGTTATTTCCGTACGGACTTCACGCTTCTGATCGGAAGCCACGGGGGCACACACATGTGCGCCCGGTGGCTTGACGGGCGGGCAACGGTGAACATCTTTGCTCGGCGACGCCGTCCGATCGGATGGGGCGTGGGGTGGGGGAGGAGACGCGTGCCGACGATGAAGCCTCAGAATGTGCCGCCGCCGGGGGGTTCCCCGCGGAGCAAGAAGCCGGAGAAGCAGGCCCCGCAGGGTCCGAAGGGGTTCCGCTTCGGCTCGCCGCTGGGGTACGTGCTGCTGCTGGTGTTGGGCTTCATGCTCTTCCGCAACGTGTTCCAGGACGCGGGCGTGCGGCGCGTGAGCTACAGCCAGCTGCGCGAGGGCATCCAGAACGGACAGTTCAGCCGCGTGCAGCTCTCGCCCGAGTGGGTGAAGGGCTACCTGAAGGACAGCGCGCCTGCGCCCAAGGACGACAAGGCCCTGCGCAGCGAGCCCAGCGCCCTGCCGTGGATGGCGTACCGGGTGAGCGGCGACGACGATCTCATCAAGCTGCTCGAGGAGAAGGGCATCCAGTACGAGGCGGTGCCCCAGTCGGGCTTCTCCGAGGTCCTCTGGATCTGGCTCATCCCGCTCGGCCTCGCCTTCCTCTTCTGGAGCTTCATGATGCGCCGCATGGCCGGGGGCATGGGCCAGGGGCCGCAGAGCGTGATGAGCTTCGGCAAGACGCGCGCGAAGGTGCAGGCCGAGGTCGACACCGGCGTGGGCTTCAAGGACGTGGCCGGCGTGGACGAGGCCGTGGACGAGCTGCGCGAGATCGTCGAGTTCCTCAAGACCCCGGAGAAGTTCCGGCGCCTCGGCGGCCGCATCCCCAAGGGCGTGCTGCTGGTGGGCCCGCCGGGTACCGGCAAGACCCTGCTCGCGCGCGCCGTGGCGGGTGAGGCGGGGGTGCCCTTCTTCAACCTCTCCGGCTCCGAGTTCGTGGAGATGTTCGTCGGCGTGGGCGCGGCCCGCGTGCGTGACCTCTTCGCCCAGGCGACCGCGAAGGCGCCCTGCATCATCTTCATCGACGAGCTGGACGCGATCGGCAAGAGCCGCAACGCAGGCATCGCCGGCGGCCACGACGAGCGCGAGCAGACGCTGAACCAGCTGCTCGCGGAGATGGACGGCTTCGACGGGCGCACCGGCCTCATCATCCTCGCGGCGACCAACCGCCCCGAGATCCTGGACAGCGCCCTCATGCGCCCGGGCCGCTTCGACCGCCAGGTGCTGGTGGACCGCCCGGACAAGCGCGGCCGCGAGCGCGTGCTGGAGATCCACAGCCGCGAGGTGAAGCTGGGCTCCGACGTGGACCTCAAGGGCATTGCCGCGCGCACCCCGGGCTTCGCCGGCGCGGACCTGGCCAACGTGGTGAACGAGGCGGCGCTGCTCGCCGCCCGCCGCAACCGCGACGCCGTCATGCGCGCCGACTTCGAGGAGGCCATCGAGCGCGTGGTGGCCGGCCTGCAGAAGAAGAACCGCCGCATGAACGAGAAGGAGAAGGAGATCGTCGCCCACCACGAGGCGGGCCACGCGGTGGTCAGCTGGATGCTCCCGCACGCGGAGCGGGTGACCAAGGTCTCCATCATCCCGCGCGGGCTCGCCGCGCTCGGCTACACCATGTCGATGCCGCTCGAGGACCGCTACCTCATGTCCTTCGACGAGCTGAAGGACAAGATGGCCGGCATGATGGGCGGCCGCGCCGCGGAGGAGATCTTCATCGGCGAGGTGTCCACCGGCGCCTCCAACGACCTGAAGCAGGCCACCGACATCGCCAAGATGATGGTGCGCGACTACGGCATGAGCACCCTGGGCCCCGTGGCCCTCGGCCAGGAGCAGGGGCCGGGCTTCCTGCGCAGCGCCGGCATGCCCGAGACCCGCACCTACTCGGAGCAGACGGCGCGCTTGGTGGACGAGGAGATCCGCAAGATGGTCAGCGAGGCGCTGGACCGCGCCCGCCTCGTGCTCAACACGAACCGCGCGAAGGTGGAGGCGCTCGCCGCGCGCCTGCTGGCCACCGAGGTCATCGACGAGGACGACATGACCAAGATCCTCGGGCCCAAGGCCATGGCGCGCCGCGGGATGCTGCACCCCGAGGCCCGCCAGGTGGTCGCCGCGCACCCCGCGGAGGACGCCGCGGAGCAGGCCAGCACCTCGCACGCCTCGCCCCTGCCGGAGCCGCTCGGGGACGCCTAGGCCGCAACCCCCGCTCACGCCTGCCTGCTGCCCAGGCGACTGCTCGCCCCGTCGACCACCGCGCGCCTGCGGTGTCGGCGGGGCGAAATTATCTTGAGCCACACGTCACCCCAGAGGAGGGAGTCGCCCGTGGAGAACCGGATCGGCAAGAGCTACGTCGCTCGCAAGGCGCTGTTCGCCAAGGGCCTTCGCGATGGTCGCCTCACGGTGCAGGAGATCGAGGAGGCGCTGCCTGCGGGCACCCTCACGGCTGCCGAGCGCTGGCTCCTCTACTACTCGCTGCGCGCCGCCCAGGTGGAGATCATCGACGAGGTGACCGGCCAGGTGGACCCCGGCATCTCGCTCGAGGAGGCGATGGCGCACACGGAGCACTAGCGCGCGCGCACCGCCCCTTTGACAGGTGGGGGCCCCTGGTTAGCTTGGCCACACTCCTTTTCGACGACCCGAACGAGGTCCTGAGGCCATGCACGACTCCGACAACAGCCCGCCGCAGCCCACGCCGGTCGAGGACCGGCGCCGCTTCGACATGAACGGCAACCTCCGCGAGGAGGCCGCCGGCCAGCAGCAGCCCCAAGCGGGCGAGGACCCCGAGCGCCAGCGCCTCGCCGAGGAGCTCGCCGCGAGCCGCAAGCGCGTGGACGAGCTCGCGCGCGCCTACCAGGCCCTCTCGCAGGACCGGGAGGAGTTCAAGCAGCGCCTCACCCGCGAGCGCGAGCGCATGCTGGACGTGGAGCGCGGCAAGGTGGCCACCACGCTGCTCGAGGCGATCGACGAGCTGGACCGCAGCCTCGCCGCGAGCGGCAACGACACGGGCCCGCTCGCGCAGGGCGTGCGCCTCATCCGCGACGGCCTCGTCGCCAAGGTGCAGAGCACCGGCATCGAGCGCATCGACGTGGTGGGCAAGCCCTTCGACCCGAACACCGCCGAGGCCACCGACATGGAGCTCACCGCGAGCCCCGACGAGGACCACAAGGTGGTGGCCGAGGTGCGCGCGGGCTACCGGATGAAGGACCGCGTGATCCGCCCGGCCCGGGTGAAGGTGGCCAAGTACGTGCCCCCCGCGCAGGCCTGAGGGAACACGGGCGGGGAGGGGGCGGAAATAGGATGTGCGCCGCGCTGTTCGGCCGGACTATGAGGCTGTCCGTGCGCGCT
The DNA here is from genome assembly GCF_009659535.1 of Aggregicoccus sp. 17bor-14. Taxonomy (NCBI): domain Bacteria; kingdom Pseudomonadati; phylum Myxococcota; class Myxococcia; order Myxococcales; family Myxococcaceae; genus Aggregicoccus; species Aggregicoccus sp. 17bor-14. Next base: position 287,521 of record NZ_VJZZ01000008.1, on the reverse strand, counting down.
CCCCGCTACGCCCTGCTCCCCCTGCTCGCGGCCCTCTCGCTCGGCCCCGCCGGTGCTGCGCCCCAGCCGCGGCCCGCGGCACCGAAGGACGCGCCCCGGGCTGCGCCAACGGGGGCGCAGCAGGCGGCCCCGGAGGGCGCACGGAGCGGCGCGGCCGAGGGCGTGATGGAGTGGCTGCGCGCCCGCGTGGCGGACCACGCGGCGTATGCGCGCGCCACCCAGGCGCCCGCCACCCCCGGGAGCACCGCGCAGCTGTGGCGCGAGCGCCCCGCGGGCGAGGCGGCGCTGCCGGGCTTCGTGCCGCCCACCTCGCTCGCGCCCCTCGTGCGCGAAGTGCAGGCGGGGGTGGTGAACATCAACACCGTGGGGCCCCGGGACGTGGTGGGTACGGCCACGCGCGCCACCGGCTCGGGCTTCATCCTCAACGCGGACGGCTACGTGGTCACGAACAACCACGTCATCGCCAAGGCGCGCGCCATCCAGGTGCGGCTGGGGGACGGGCGCGAGTTCCCCGCCGAGGTGGTGGGGCGCGACCCCGAGACGGACGTGGCGCTGCTCAAGCTGCGCGCGAGCGGCCCGCAGCGCCTGCCCACCGTGTTCCTCGGGGACTCGGACCGGCTCGAGGTGGGCGAGTGGGTGGTCGCGATCGGCAACCCCTTCGGGCTGGACCACTCGGTCGCCCACGGCATGGTGTCCGCGAAGGAGCGCATCCTCGGGGTGGGCATCTTCGACGACTTCATCCAGACGGACGCGCTCATCAACCCGGGCAACTCGGGCGGGCCGCTGTTCAACATGCGCGGTGAGGTGGTGGGCGTGAACACGGCCATCATCAGCCAGGGGCAGGGCATCGGCTTCGCGGTGCCCATCAACCTGGTGAAGGAGCTGCTGCCCAACCTGCGCGAGAACGGGCGCGCGGTGCGCGGCTGGCTCGGGGTGAGCCTGAAGAACGAGCCCAGCGCGCCGGGCGCCGAGGGCCTCGCCGACACGGGCGTGGCCGAGGTGGAGACGGTGTTCCGCGACAGCCCCGCCGCGCGCGCCGGCATCCGGCCCGGGGACCGGCTCGTGGGGGTGAACGGGAAGGCCACCGGCGACTACCAGCAGCTCAAGCGGCGCGTGAAGCTGATGGCGCCGGGCACCGAGGCCACCTTCACCCTCAAGCGCGGCCGCGAGGTGCGCGAGGTGCGCGTCACCATCGGCGTGCCGCCGGCGCAGGAGCCGCTCGAGGCGCTGCAGGGCCCCGGCAACCTGGACCGCGTGGGGCTGGTGGTGGCGGACCTGCCGGCGGAGGCCGCCGCGGCCGCCGGCTACAAGCCCTTCGCGGGCGTGCTCGTGGTGGGCGTGACCCCCGGCGGCAGCGCGCAGGCGGCGGGCCTGCGCGAGGGAGACCTCGTGGTGGAGGTCAACCGCAAGCGCGTGCGGGACGTGGCCGGCGTGCGCAGCGTGCTGGAGGGCGCGAGCCCCGCGGCGGACCTGCTCCTGCGCGTGCAGCGCGGAGACGCGCTGCAGTACGTGGTGCTCAAGCCCTCCTGACGCGGGGAGCGCCGGGGCGCTGTCAGTGCCCGCGCGCGAGCCAGAGGGCGAGCGGCTCGCCCGTGCGCGCCACCTGCACCTGGATGCCCTCGATGCGGGCGCTCACGCCGTAGATGCGCCCGCCGCCCTTCTTGGGGAGGCTCCACACGCCGGTGGGCACGAACACCACCTGGGCGCGCACGCCACGCATCTGGAAGAGGCGCTGGAAGGTGCCGGCCATCCAGCCGTCCGGGGCCTGGCCCTCGGCGCGCACGAGCCCCAGCACGGGGTTGCCCTTCGCGTCCGTGCGCTTGGGCGAGCCCTGGCACAGCGCGTAGTTGCTCGCCGGGAAGAAGGGGGTGACGTTCACCTCGAGCTCCCCCGAGCCCTCGTCGAAGCGGCCCGGCTGCAGCATCCCGGCCGAGTCCTCGCCCACCAGCAGGTAGTGGCGCTTGCCGTCGTGCTCCTTGCGGAAGGCCTTCGCCTTGTCCTCGCAGGCCTTGCCCGCCCCCGGCTCGCACTCGCCCACGTACTTCTCCAGGAAGCTGCCCAGGCCGCCCACGGCCTCGGCGCCCGAGCGCAGCTGGGTGAAGCGGGGGTCCTCCTCGGCGCGGGCGCCGAGGGGCAGCAGGAGCAGGGCGAGGGCGGTGGGCAGGGCGAGGCGCATCACGGGCGGAGAACTCCACGGGCAAGGAAGACGTGCGGGCGCATCCTGCCATCCGCCCACGGGCTTGGGGGCGCCCGAAGCGGAGTGGGGCGGGGTGGGGATGGGTGAGGGCGGGTGGATATTTTGACTACATGTTCCCACCATGTAGTTTTGCCTCGTTCCCACCGGAGGCATCCCCCTTTGAACGAGCAGCGTCCCAGTCAGAGCAGCACCGAGCGGCGCACGCACCTGCGCTTCGACAAGGTCTTCACGGTCTACCTGTCGACGGAGGAGGGGCTCACGCGGGGAATCGGGCGCAACATCAGCGCGTCCGGCATGTTCGTGGAGACGCGCGAGCCGATGCCGCTGGGCGGCCGGGTGCGCATCACCTTCGCTGGCGAGGACGGCACCGAGATGAGCTGCCTATGCGAGGTGCGCTACCAGGTGGCCCTGAGCTACGGGCGCAAGGACGGGCAGGCCGGCCACAGCCGCGGCATCGGGCTGCGCATCGTGGCGTACGAGACCAAGGACGAGCACCCGCTCTTGTTGGTGGACCGCGAGCGCGTGATGCACTGAGGCCGCGAGCGCAGGCCTCCTGAAAAGCCAAAGGGCACGGCGGGAAGCTTCCTCGAGGAAGCGTCCACCGTGCCCTTCGACGTTTCGGCGCTGCCCTCAGCCGACTACTGCGAGAAGCCCTCGAGGAGGTAGTGGGCCTCGATGCGCTTGAGCGCGAGGATCATCGCGGCGCAGCGGGTGTCCACCTCGCGGCCGATGCAGAAGCGGCGGCTGTCGTGCATCTCGGTCTTGCGCGGCTGGTTGCGCGAGATGTCGCGGATGATGCGGTAGTTGCGCTTCATCGCGTGCTCGAGGCGCTGGTTCACCTCGGCCTCGCTCCAGCGCTCCATCCGCTTGTTCTGGATCCACTCGTAGTAGCTCACCGTCACGCCGCCCGCGTTGGCGATGATGTCCGGGATCATCTCGATGCCGCGGCGCTGCAGCACGCGGTCGGCCTCGGGGGTGGTGGGGCCGTTGGCGCCCTCGGCGATCAGCTTCACCTTGAGCCGCTCCGCCACGTCCGCGGTGATCTCGCCGCCGAGCGCCGCCGGCACGAGGATGTCCGCCTGCACCTCCCAGAGATCCTTCTTCTCGATCTTCTGGGCGCCCGGGAAGCCGAGCACGCTGCGCTTGAGGTTCTTCGGGTCGGCCACGTACGCCATGAGGGCGTTCACGTCGATGCCGTCGCCGTTGAAGATGGTGCCGTCCGCGTCGTTCACCGCGAGCAGGCGCGCGCCCATCTGGCAGAGGATCTGCGCGCCGTGGCTGCCCACGTTGCCGAAGCCCTGCATGATGAAGGTCTTGCCCTTGAGGGTCTCGCCCTTCTCCGCGTAGTAGTCCTCGATGCAGAAGGCCACGCCCTGGCCGGTCGCCGCCGCACGGCCCTCGGAGCCGCCGATGCGCACGTCCTTGCCGGTGACGATGCCGCGCATGTTGTGGCGCTCGCGCTCACCGTCCGAGTACTGGCGGTACATGAGCGCCATGATCTCCCCGTTGGTGCCCACGTCCGGGGCGGGGATGTCGATGTTCGGCCCGATCAGCCCCTTGAGCTTGTACATGAAGCGCAGGGTGATGTTGGCGAGCTCCTCCTTGCCGTAGTGGCGCGGATCGATCTGGATGCCGCCCTTGCCGCCGCCGAACGGGACCTCGCTGATGGCCGTCTTCCAGGTCATCTCCGCGGCGAGCGCCTTGAAGAGGTCCAGGCTCACCTCGCGGTGGTAGCGGATGCCGCCCTTGTAGGGGCCGCGCGCCTGGTTGTGCTGCACGCGGTAGGCCTTGAAGCGCTGGCTCTCGCCGGGGACGAGCTGGTACACGCCGCCGTCCGGCAGGCGCAGGTGGCCGCGGCGGATGGCCACGTCCGAGCCGAGCAGCGCGCGGCCGTTGAGGATGATCTTGCCGTCCGCGAGGCGCTCGAGGCCCTCGGGGTTGCGCACCTGGGTCACCGGCAGGTCGTTGAAGGCCTTCGCCTCCTCGGGCAGCAGGGGCACGAGCCGGTCCTTCAGCTTCGCGGTGACGTAGAAGATGTGCTCGTAGTCGGGCTCCTCGAGCTCCAAGCGCACGCGCTTGTCGAGGTCGATGAGGTCGGCTGCGCGGTCGAAGATCTCCATCGCCTCCGTGTAGATGGTCCGCCGGGGCTCGGTGGTCGCCGGGGCGCGCATGAAGTTCTCTTCGCTGGCCATGTGGGAGGAAGCTCCTTTGGGGACGACGGCATCGGGGCGTCGTCCGGGATAGACAGGGTTGAAAGCGCGCCCCCTATATGTGGCGGACCGATCAGGGTCAACCCAACACGGCGTGGCGCGCGCGGCCGGCTTCTACCTGCAATGACGCAGGGTTAGCCAACGCGCTGTGTCATTCCGGGCGGCCCCCGAGACCGCAGAACGACCCTCGCTGAACACTTGCGAGCGGCTGCCCACCCGGCCTGGGGGTGAATCCCCAGTGCCTCTGCGGGTGTGCACACATTCCCTTTGAACAAGCGCGGGCCCTGTGCTACTTCGCGCACGCACTTTTTTGCCGCCCTAGCTCAGTCGGTAGAGCAACTGATTCGTAATCAGTAGGTCGCCGGTTCAATTCCGGCGGGCGGCTCCAGAAGGAAATCGAGGCCGCTGGGGGACACCCCAGCGGCCTTTTCCTTTTCCCCTCTCCACGCGCCGATTGTCGCTCCGGGCCACCTGCGGTATGGCGGGACGCAGTGACGCTAGGGGTGCCCTGCAGGCGAGGGGGCTGAGACGGCCGTGGACGCGGCTGACCCTCTGAACCTGAACCGGGTCATTCCGGCGGAGGGAAGCGGCGCGAGGAAGGGCCCTCAACGCCTCCCTGCGCGCGCTCGCCTCCGGAGCTCGAGGAGAGAGTGCGATGAGTGGAGCGACGGGGAACGCAGGGAACAAAGGCGCGAGCCGCAGTCTGCGGGTGGACGGCAGCGTGCTGGAGGGCATCAGCCGCGGGCCGCTGCCCGGCTCGCGCAAGGTGTACGTGCCGGGCGTGCTGCACCCCGAGGTGCGCGTGCCGCTGCGCGAGATCTCCCAGACGCCCACGCGCCATCACGGCCAGGCGCAGGAGGCGGGGACGCCCAACCCGCCCGTCTACGTCTACGACTCGAGCGGGCCGTACACGGACCCCGCGGCGCCCATCGACCTTCGCGCGGGGCTCCCGGCGCTGCGCGAGCCGTGGATCCTCGCGCGAAAGGACACCGAGGCGCTCGCGGGCGTGAGCAGCGAGTACGGGCGCGCACGCGAGGCGGACCCTCGCCTCAATGGCCTGCGCTTCGCGCACCGCCGCGCGCCGCGGGTGGCGCGCGCGGGGAGCAACGTGAGCCAGATGCACTACGCGCGCAAGGGCATCATCACGCCGGAGATGGAGTTCGTGGCGCTGCGCGAGAACCAGCGCCTGGACGCGAGCCTCGCCGCGCAGCACCCGGGCCACTCCTGGGGCGCGAGCATCCCGCGCACCATCACCCCCGAGTTCGTGCGCGACGAGATCGCGCGCGGCCGCGCCATCATCCCCGCGAACATCAACCACCTGGAGCTCGAGCCGATGATCATCGGCCGCAACTTCCTGGTGAAGATCAACGCGAACATCGGCAACTCCGCCGTGACCTCCTCCATCGAGGAGGAGGTCGAGAAGATGGTGTGGAGCATCCGCTGGGGCGCGGACACGGTCATGGACCTGTCCACCGGCCGCAACATCCACGAGACCCGCGAGTGGATCCTGCGCAACGCGCCCGTGCCCATCGGCACCGTGCCCATCTACCAGGCGCTCGAGAAGGTGGGCGGCAAGGCCGAGGAGCTCACCTGGGACATCTTCCGCGACACGCTCATCGAGCAGGCGGAGCAGGGCGTGGACTACTTCACCATCCACGCCGGCGTGCTGCTGCGCTACGTGCCGTGGACGGCCAAGCGGGTGACGGGCATCGTGAGCCGCGGCGGCAGCATCATGGCCAAGTGGTGCCTCGCGCATCACCAGGAGAACTTCCTGTACACGCACTTCGAGGAGATCTGCGAGATCCTCAAGGCGTACGACGTGAGCTTCAGCCTCGGTGACGGCCTGCGCCCCGGCTCCATCGCGGACGCGAACGACCGCGCGCAGTTCGGCGAGCTGGAGACGCTCGGCGAGCTGACCCAGATCGCCTGGAAGCACGACGTGCAGACGATGATCGAGGGCCCCGGTCACGTCCCCATGCACCTCATCCAGGAGAACATGACGAAGCAGCTGCAGCACTGCGACGAGGCGCCCTTCTACACGCTGGGGCCCCTCACCACGGACATCGCCCCGGGCTACGATCACTTCACCAGCGGCATCGGCGCCGCGATGATCGGCTGGTTCGGCTGCGCGATGCTCTGCTACGTGACCCCCAAGGAGCACCTGGGCCTGCCGGACCGCGACGACGTGAAGGAGGGCGTCATCACGTACAAGATCGCCGCCCACGCCGCGGACCTGGCCAAGGGCCACCCCGGCGCCCAGGCGCGCGACAACGCCCTGTCCAAGGCCCGCTTCGAGTTCCGCTGGGAGGACCAGTTCAACCTCTCGCTGGACCCGGAGCGCGCCCGCGCCTTCCACGACGAGACGCTGCCCGCGGAAGGAGCCAAGGTCGCGCACTTCTGCTCCATGTGCGGCCCCCAGTTCTGCTCCATGAAGATCACCCAGGACGTGCGCGACTACGCGGACGGGCTCGAGGCCCAGGCTGTACGCGAGGCCGAGGCCGGCATGGCCAGGAAGAGCGAGGAGTTCAAGCAGGGAGGAGCCCAGCTCTACCGCTCGGGCGAGGGAAGCTGAGGGGTTGCGCCGTCGTCGGCGTGACTTTTGAGCCGCGCCCGATAAAGATGGCCCGTGACGAGGCGGGCCCTCTGGAGCCTGCCCACACACGCTCGTACCAAGGGGGAAGTGCCATGGAGCAGCAGCCGCCGCAGCCGCAGATGGGGACCTACCTGTCGGGGACTCCCGCGCCGACGCAGGACGAGAAGACCTGGGGGCTGCTCTCGCACCTGAGCGGCATCCTCCTCGGCTTCCTCGGGCCGCTCATCGCCATGCTCGTGAAGGGCAAGGAGAGCGCCTGGATCAACACCCAGGCCAAGGAGGCGCTCAACTTCGAGATCACCGCGCTCCTCGCCTACACGGTCATCGGCGCCATCACCTGCGGCTTCGGCCTGCTGCTGCTGTGGCCCCTGGTCACCGTGTTCCACATCATCGCCGCGATGAAGGCGAACAACGGCGAGACCTACCGCTACCCGGCCACCCTGCGCCTGGTGAAGTAGTCACGCAGCCGTAGCACCGCGTGGGGCGGGATGCCGCAGGCCTCGGGGCCCGGCACTCCCGCCCTTCGCACGTCCGGGGTTCCGCTAGCCGCCGATGCCCATCATCGGCAGGAGCGCCTGCGCCGCTCCGGGCTCGGTGAAGCGGTGCCCGTCGGGCTTCTCGCCCAGCGCCGCGCGCACCGCCCGCGCGAGCTCCGCGTCCGAGGCCCCGCCGCGGATGAGCTGGTGCAGGGGCGCCTGGCTGCGGCCGCCGAGGCAGCTGCGCAGATCCCCATTGGAGGCCACGCGCACGCGGTTGCAGCCGCCGCAGAAGTTCTGGGTCATCGGGCTGATGAAGCCCACGCGCGCGCCGCCGGGCGTGAGGTAGTAGCGCGCGGGCCCCTGCAGCTCCTGCGGCGTCTCCGGCTCCGGCGTGAGCGCGAGCCCCTCGGCGCCGAGCCGCGCGACGAGCTCCGCGGTGGGCACGCCCTCGCCCTTGCCGAAGGGCATCAGCTCGATGAAGCGCGGGGTGATGCCGCGCGCGTGGGCGAAGGCGATGAGGGAAGCCGCCTCGTGGTCGTTCACGCCCCGCAGCACCACCACGTTGAGCTTGAGCGAGCGGAAGCCCGCGCCCACCGCCGCGTCGATGCCGCGCAGGATGCTCTGGAAGTCCCCCTGGCGCGAGAGCTGCCGGAAGGTGTCCGCGGAGAGCGTGTCCAGGCTCAGGTTGAGCTCGGTGACGCCCGCCTCGCGCAGGGGCCGGGCGAGCGCCTCGAGGTGGCTCGCGTTGGTGGTGATGGCCACGCGCTCCACGCCGGGCAGCCGGGCGATGCGCCCCGCCACGTCCAGGATGTCCGGGCGCAGCAGCGGCTCGCCGCCCGTGAGCCGCACCCGGCGGATGCCCATGCGGGCGAACACCGAGGCGATGCGCTCGAACTCCGCCGCCGTGAGCAGGTCCTTCTTGCCGCCCCAGCTCGCCGGCGAGCAGTACTGGCAGCGGAAGTTGCAGCGGTCCGTGACCGAGAGCCGCAGGTAGCTCATGCGGCGCCCCTGCGCGTCGAGCAGCGGCGGGGTGAGCGGGTCTCGCTCGGGCTCGGGGGTGGCGGGGGAGGGCAGGGGCATCGGTGGCGGTCCGGCTACAGGCCTAACAGGTGTGCACGCCCGGCGCACCGGGCACCTGCGGGGACCTGTCCGCCGTCAGCCACGTGCGCGCAGCGGGGGGCCGTCGTCCAGCGTGGAGGGCTCGGCGTCGGCCGCCTCCGCCAGCGAGGCCTCGGCCGCCTGGGCCTGGGCCTCGGCGAGCTCCGGGTTCAGCTTGCGCGCGGCCATCTCCTCCTTGATGGAGATGAGCCCCTGCTCGCCGATGTCCAGGAAGGCCCGCACGACCTCCGGGTCGAACTGGGTGTTCGCGCAGCGGGCGATCTCCGAGATGGCGTTCGCGAAGGAGGTGCCCTTGCGGTACGGGCGGTCGCTCGTCATCGCGTCCAGCGTGTCCGCGACGGAGAAGATGCGCGCGCCCACGTGCAGCTCGTGGCGGGCGAGGTTGCGCGGGTAGCCCGCGCCGTCCCAGCGCTCCTGGTGGCTGAGGACGATCTGCGCGGGCGTGGAGAGGAAGGGGATGGCCTGGATCATCTGGAAGCCGATCTCCGGGTGCTTGCGCATCTCCGTCCACTCGGCCGGGGTGAGCTTGCCCGGCTTGAGCAGCACCGCGTCCGGGACGCCGATCTTCCCGATGTCGTGCAGCAGCGCGCCGCGGCCGATCTCGTCCAGCTCCGCGCCCTGGATGCCCATGCGCTGGGCAATGGCCGTGGTGTAGCTGACCACGCGCTGCGAGTGGTCGCTCGTCTCGTGCTCGCGCGCGTCCAGCGCCGCCACCAGCGCGAGCAGCGTGTTCTGGTACGTGTTCGCGATGTCCTTGAGCGCCGCGCGCAGCTCGGTGGTGCGGTCGCGCACCTTGCGCTCGAGCTTCTTCTGGTAGCGCTTGCGCGCCAGGTCGATGCGGCGCTTGGCCAGCGCGCGCTCGATGGCGCGGATGAGGTCCGTGAGCTTCGGTGGCTTGAGCAGGTAGTCCACCGCGCCGCGGCGCAGGCAGTCCACCGCCGCCTCGGTGTCCCCGAAGCCGGTGAGCATGATCACCGAGGTGTCGGGGTAGCGCTCGCGCAGCGTCTCGAGCAGCCAGAGGCCGTCGCGCCCCGGCATCTTCATGTCGCTGATGACGAGGGGCGTGTCCTCCATGCCCACCAGGTCCAGCGCCATCTCCGCTCCGTTCGCGGACGCGCAGTTGTAGCCCTCCTCGCGCAGCAGCACGGAGATGACGTCGCGCACGGAGTCGTCGTCGTCGACGATGAGGATTCGCGGGGGGACCGGTGGCAGGGCTTCCACGGCCGGGGAGTGTAGCGTTTCCGTACACCTTTGCCACTTGGGGCCCCCGCTTTCCTGCGCACTGTCCGCTGACGCTGGACGGGCAGGCGCCCGGGTCGGGGCCGCCTCAGCCCCCCGCACCCTCGGTCGGGCTCCCCGCAGCGGCCGAGCGGGCAGGCGGGCGCACTGCCGGGCGGTCGTAGCGGAAGGGCGCGAGGTCCACGCTGGTCCGCTCGCCCATCACTGCCTGCGCCACGAGCTTCGCGGTGATGGGGGTGAGGAGGATGCCGTTGCGGAAGTGGCCCGTGGCGAGGAAGAGGCCGGGCAGGGGGCCGGGGCCCAGCAGCGGCAGGTGGTCCTCGGTGTAGGGGCGGAAGCCTGCCCAGCTCGAGTCCACCGCGGCGCTCGCGAGCTGCGGGCACAGGCGCAGCGCCAGCGCGAGGATGCGCGCGAGCCCCTCCGCCGTGACCTGCTTGTCGAAGCCCGCGAACTCCATGGTGCTGCCCGCGATGACGCGCCCGTCGGCGCGCGGCACGAGGTAGCCCTCGGGCGAGACGAGGATGTGGCGCATGAGCGGCAAGCGCGTCTGCAGCTGCAGCATCTGCCCGCGCATGGGGCGCACCGTGCGCGGGTCCAGGGGCAGCCCCTGCACGAGCCCCGACCAGGAGCCCGCGGCCACCACCACCGCGTCCGCGCGCAAGGGCTCGCCGTCCAGGTCCACGCCCACCGCGCGGCCGCCCTCCTCGAGGATGCCGCGCACGTAGCCGCTGCGGAACTGCGCCCCGGCGCGCGCGGCCGCCATCGTCAGCGCGCGCACCAGCAGGCGGTTGTCCACCTGGTGATCGTCGGGGAAGTGCGCTGCGGCGAGCACCTCCGGCGCGAGCGCAGGCTCCAGCGCGCGCGCCTCCTCACCCGTGAGCAGCTCCGCGCGCAGGCCGAGCGCGCGCTGCCAGGCCACCGTCGCCTCCAGGTGGTGCAGGCGCCCCTCGTCGAAGGCCGTGTGCAGCACGCCGCTGGGCAGGTACGCCACGTTCACCCCCGTGAGCTCCAGCAGCTCCTGGGCGAAGGCGGGGTAGAGCGCGCGGCTGCGCAGGCACAGCTCGAGGAAGGGGCCGGGCCCCTCGGACTCCATCTGCGGGGCGAGGATGCCGGCCGCCGCGCTCGAGGCCTCCGCGCCGGGGATGGAGCGCTCGAGCACCGTCACCCGCGCGCCCGCCTGGCACAGGCGCAGCGCGATGCCGCAGCCCATCAGGCCTCCGCCGATGACGATGACGTCTGGGCCCTTGTCTTGTCCCTTGCGCGCGCTGGACTCGCTCATATGACCCGGGCTTCTGCTCCGCTGCCGCGTGCATTTCAAGCGCAGGTTGACGGCGGGCCCTGGGCGGCGTTAGGACTGGCTCCGTGCGTCTCTCCACCGCTCATCACCATCATGCGCATCATCGGCACGGCCCCGACGGGTCCGCTCGCCGCGCGCATGCCATGGGTGACTGACGCCACAGACGCACCACCCGGAAAGCCTGCCGCAGTGACCGAGAGCCCGTCCCCCCAGGACGGGCTCTTTTCGTTTTGGCGTTCTCCCCACCCGCCGCACCCGGAAGCCACCCATGCTGAAGATCGCCCTCCCCAACAAAGGCCGGCTCGCCGAAGAGGTCCGCGAGCTGTTCAACGACGCCGGGCTCGAGGTGCGCGCCCGCGGCGAGCGCGCCCTCACCGCGAGCCTCGGCGGCGAGTTCGAAGCCATCTTCGTGCGAGCCCAGGACATCCCCGAGTTCGTGGCGGACGGCGCCGCGGCGGCAGGCGTCACGGGATGGGATCTGGTGAACGAGGCCGGTCGCGAGCTGGACCTGCTCATGGACCTCGAGTTCGGCCGCTGCCGGCTCGTGGTCGCCGCGCGCGAGGAGAGCGGAGTGGAGCAGCTGGACGACGTGCGCGACGGCGTGCGCGTGGCCACCTGCTTCCCCCGCCTCACCGAGCGCTACTTCGCGGCGCAGGGAAAGCGGGTGGTGGTGGTGCCGGTCTCGGGCGCCGCGGAGATTGCCCCCCACCTGGGCATCGCGGACATCGTGGTGGACCTCACCTCCACCGGCTCCACCCTGAAGATGAACGGCCTGCGCGAGGTGGACACCGTCATCCAGTCCAGCGCGCGGCTCATCGCCCGCCCGGGGCGCGACGCCGAGACGGCCCGCCAGCTCGACGAGCTCACCATGGCGCTGGGCTCCGTGCTGCGCGCGCGCGGCAAGCGCTACCTGATGGCCAACTGCACCCGCGACATGCTGCCGCGCGTGCGCGAGGTGCTGCCCGGCCTCAACGGTCCCACGGTGGTGGACATCCTCAACGGCGGAAACCACGTCGCGGTGCACGCCGTGGTCTCGGCGAGCTCCATCTACCGAACCACCACCGCGCTCAAGGCCATCGGCTGCGAGGGCATCCTCGTCACCCGCATCGAGAGGCTCATCCCGTGAGCGCGCCCGTCCTTCGCTACACCGGGCCGCTCTCGGCCCTCGGAAAGGACGAACGCGCGCGCCTGCTCGAGCGCACGGGCGCCCTGGATACCGGGGTGAGCGCCCGCGCCGCCGCCATCATCGCCCGCGTGCGCGCGGAGGGAGATGCGGGCCTCTTCGCGCTCGCGCTCGAGCTGGACCGCGTGCAGCTGAAGGCGCTCGAGGTCCCGCGCGAGGCGTGCCGCCGCGCGCTCGAGTCGCTCGACCCCGGCGTGCGCAGCGCCCTGGAGCGCGCGGCGCGCAACATCGCCCGCGCCCACGCGGCGCAGCGCCCGCAGCCGGTGGAGGTGGAGACCGAGGACGGCGTGCGTGTGGGCCGCCGCCCGGATCCCCTCGGGCGCGTGGGCGTGTATGCGCCCGGCGGCCGCGCCGTGTACCCGAGCAGCGTGCTCATGGGCGTGGTGCCCGCGAAGGTCGCCGGGGTGGGGGAGGTGGTGGTGTGCTCGCCTCCTGGTCCGGACGGGCTCCCGGCGCAGGGCGTGCTCGCGGCCGCGGCGCTCGCAGGCGCGGACCGCGTGTTCGCGCTCGGCGGCGCGGGGGCGGTGGCCGCGCTCGCGTACGGGACCCAGAGCGTGCCGCGGGTGGACCGCATCGTGGGGCCGGGCAACGCCTACGTGGCCGCCGCGAAGCTGCTCGTGGTGGGGGCGGTGGGGATCGATGCTCCGGCCGGCCCCAGCGAGATCCTCGTCGTGGCGGACGGGAGCGCGGACCCTGAGGCCGTGGCGCGCGAGATGCTCGCCCAGGCGGAGCACGATCCAGACGCGTGCTGCGTGACGCTCGCGGTGGGGGCGGATGCGGCCGCGCGCATCGCTCAGGCGCTCGAGCGCGAGGCGCCCCGTGCGCAGCGCCGGGAGATCGTGGCGAGCAGTCTCTCCGAGCGCGGCGCGGTGCTCAGCGTCGCCTCGCTCGAGGAGGCCTGGCCCTTCGTCGCGGACTTCGCGCCCGAGCACCTGCTCATCGCCACGGCCGACCCTCGCGCGCAGCTCGCGCAGGTGCGCAACGCCGGCACCGTGTTCCTCGGCGAGAGCGCCTCGGTGGCCTTCGGCGACTACATGACCGGGGCGAACCACACCCTGCCCACGGCGGGCCTCGCGCGCAGCTACTCCGGGCTCTCGGTGCTCGACTTCTACCGCTGGACCACCTGGCAGCAGGTGGAGCGCTCTGCGGCGGCGCGGCTCTCGGAGGACGTGGGCCGGCTCGCGGACAGCGAGGGCCTGCCCGCGCACGCCGCGGCCGCCCGCGCCTGGAGGATGTCATGACGCTCGCCCGCCCCTCGTACCGGGACATCCCGCTCTACGCCCCCTCCAAGGGCCCCGAGTGTCCCATCGACCTGAGCGACAACACCAACCTGTTCGGGGTGCCCCCGGCCGCGGAGCGCGCGCTGCGCGAGGCGGTCGCGGGCCGCGTCACCCGCTACCCCTCGCTCTACGGCGGCGCGCTCAAGGCGGCCATCGCTGCGTACGCGGGCTGCGCACCGGAGCAGGTGGTGACCGGCTGCGGCTCGGACGACGTCATCGACTGCACCCTGCGCGCCTTCGTGGGGGAGGGCGAGCGGCTCGCCTTCCCGGACCCCACCTTCGTGATGATGCCCATCTTCGCGAAGGTGAACGGCATCCAGGCGGTCCCGGTGCCGCTCACGCGCGAGGGAGACATCGACGCGGAGGGGCTGCTCGCGACGCGCGCGAAGGTCCTCTACCTGTGCACGCCGAACAACCCCACCGGCACCGTCGCCTCGCGCGCGGCCGTGGAGCGCGTGCTGAACGAGGCGCCCGGGATCGTGCTGCTCGACGAGGCCTACGCGGAGTTCGCGCGCGAGAGCTACCTCGAGGCGGCCCGCACGCGGCGCAACGTGCTCGTCACCCGCACGCTCTCCAAGGCCTTCGGGCTCGCGGGGATGCGGGTGGGCTACGCGGTGGGTGCGCCCGAGCTCGTGAGCGAAGTGGAGAAGGCGCGCGGGCCCTACAAGATCTCCAGCGTCGCCGAGCGCATGGCCGAGGCCGCGCTCACCGAGGACCTCGAGTGGGTGCGCGCGCGGGCGGCCGAGGCCGTGGAGGTGCGCGAGCGGCTCGCGGCAGAGCTCGTGCGCCAGGGGCTGCGGCCGCTGCGCTCCGAGGCGAACTTCGCCTTCGTCCCGCTGCCGGGTGCGCCGGAGGTCGCGCGGCGCATGCGTGAGCGGGGCGTGAACGTGAGGGCTTTCCAGGGACTGACCGGCATCGGCGATGCGCTGCGCATCGGGTGCGGGCCCTGGCCACTGATGGAGGCGGCGCTGAAGGCGCTGCAGGAGGCACGGGGATGAGGGTCACGCTCTTCGACTACGGCGCAGGCAACCTGCACTCACTCGCCAAGGCGCTCTCGGCGGACGGCGTGGAGCTGCGGGTGCAGGAGGATCCGCTGCGCGCGCTGGACACGGACTTGCTCGTGCTGCCCGGCGTGGGCGCCTTCGGCGCGGCGGCGGCGCGACTCGCGCCCGGGCGCGAGGCAATGCGCGAGGCCGTGGCGCAGGGGCTGCCCTGCCTCGGCATCTGCCTCGGCATGCAGCTGATGTTCGAGCGCAGCGACGAGGGAGAGGGAGCAGGCCTGGGCCTGTTTCGCGGGCCCGTGACCCGCCTCACCTCGCGGCGGGTGCCGCACATCGGGTGGAACTCGGTGGAGGCGGCGCAGGGCGCAGCGACCACCGGGCTCGAGAGCGTCTACTACGCGAACAGCTACGCCTGCCGGCCCGACGACGAGGGTGAGGTGAGGGCGTGGACCGAGTACGAGGGAGACCGCTTCCCGGCAGTGGTGCGGCGCGGGAAGCTGCTCGGCGTGCAGTTCCACCCGGAGAAGAGCTCGTCCGCGGGCGTGCGCTTCCTGCAGTCCTTCCTGCGCGAGGTGCGCTCATGATCGCCATCCCTGCCATCGACCTGCGCGACGGCGCCTGCGTGCAGCTCGTGGGCGGCGCCTACGACGCCGAGCGCGTGCGCCTACCCGACCCGCTCGCAGCGCTGCAGCAGTGGCGCGACCTGGGCTTCACCACCTTCCACGTCGTGGACCTGGATGCGGCGACCGGCCGCGGCACGAACGCGGGCGTCGTCGCGCAGCTCCTCTCCCAGCCCGGCCTCACCTTCACCGTGGGCGGCGGCGTGCGCGAGGAGGAGCGCATCGAGGCGCTGCTCGCGCAGGGCGCCGGGCGCGTCGTCGTGGGGACGCGCGCCATCGAGGATGCGGCGTGGCTCGCGGACGTGGCGGACCGCTTCCCCAACAAGCTGGTGGTCGCGGCGGACGTGAAGGGGCGCGAGGTGGTGACGCGCGGCTGGGCCAGCGGCAGCGCGCGCGACATCGCGGACGTGCTCGCGGCCCTGGCGCCCCTGCCCATCGCGGGGCTGCTGGTCACGGCGGTGCACAAGGAGGGGCAGCTCGGTGGGGTGGACCTCGCGCTGATGGAGGAGGTGGTGCGCCGCAGCCAGCACCGGCTCTACGCCTCCGGCGGGGTGACCACGCTGGAGGACCTGCGGGCGCTCGCGCGCGTCGGCGCCTACGGCGCGGTGGTGGGCATGGCGCTGTACACGGGAACGCTGGACGCGCGCGCGGTCGCGCAGGAGTTCGCATGAAGACGGTGGTGCGGGAGACGAAGGAGACCCAGGTTCGCGTGGAGCTCGCGCGCGGGGAGGGCCGGGCGAAGGTGGACACCGGGCTCAAGTTCTTCGATCACATGCTCGCGACCTTCGCGCGCTACGCGGGGTTGGATCTCACGCTGCACGCGCGTGGAGACCTCACCCACCACATCATGGAGGACGTGGCCATCACCCTGGGCACGGCCGTGTACGCGGTCATCCCGCCCACGGCCGCGCGCTTCGGCGAGCGCACCCTGCCCATGGACGACGCGCTGGTGCAGGCGGTGGTGGATACCTGCGGCCGCTTCTACTACCGCGGGCCCCTGAAGAACCGGCTCTACGAGCACTGGATGCGCAGCTTCTGCGAGCACGCGAAGCTCACCTGCCACCTGCGCGTGCTGCGCGGCAAGGACAGCCACCACCTCACCGAGGCCGCCTTCAAGGCGCTCGCGCTCGCGCTGCGCGACGCGATGGTGGACTCGGGCACGGTGTTCAGCACCAAGGGTGCGGTCGCCCTGGAGGTGAAGTGATGCTGACGCGGCGGCTCATCGTCTGCCTCGACGTGAAGGGCGGACGCGTGGTGAAGGGCGTGAAGTTCGAGGGCCTGCGAGACGTGGGTGACCCCGTCGCCCTCGCCGCGCGCTACGAGAAGGAAGGGGCGGACGAGATCACCTTCCTGGACATCTCCGCGAGCGAGGAGGAGCGCAGCACGCTGCTGGACCTGGTGCGCCAGACGGCCGAGCGCCTCTTCATCCCGCTCACCGTGGGCGGCGGCGTGCGCACCGTGGACGACGTGGGGCGCGCGCTGCGGGCAGGGGCGGACAAGGTGAGCATCAACTCGGCCGCGGTGACCAACCCCGCGCTGCTCACGGCCTGCGCCGAGCGCTTCGGAAGCCAGTGCGTGGTGGCGAGCATCGACGCGCGCCGCGAGGGAGACCGCTGGCGCGTCTACACCCGCGGTGGCAAGACGCCCACGGACCTGGACGCGGTGGCGTGGGCGCGCGAGTGCGTGCGGCGCGGGGCGGGGGAGGTGCTGCTCACCAGCATCGACCGCGACGGGGCGCGCTCGGGGTATGACCTCGCCCTGACCCAGGCGGTGGCGGACGCGGTGAGCGTGCCGGTCATCGCCTCGGGGGGAGCGGGCAGCGCCGAGCACGTGCGGGCGGCGCTGCAGGAGGGCAGGGCGGACGCGGCGCTGGTGGCGGGCATCCTCCACGACGCCGTGACCACGGTGGATGACATCAAGGGCCTGCTCGTGAAGAGCGGCCTCGCGGTGAGGAGCGGGACATGACGTCGGCACAGGGACTGATGGAGGCCGCGGCCGAGGTGGCGCGCAAGGCCGGTGACGTGGCGCTCGGCTTCTTCCGCGAGCGCATCGAGGTGGAGTCCAAGGGTGACGGCTCGCCGGTGACGGTGGCGGACCGCACCGCGGAGCAGACGGCGCGCGACTGGATCGAGGCGCGCTTCCCCGACGACGGCATCCTCGGCGAGGAGTTCGGCGAGGTGCGCAAGACGGCGCGCCGCCGGTGGATCCTCGACCCCATCGACGGCACCCGCACCTTCGTGCGCGGCGTGCCGCTGTGGGGCACGCTGGTGGCCGTGGCCGAGGGCGAGCGCATCCTCGCCGGCTGCGCCTACTTCCCCGCGGTGGGCGAGCTGCTGGTGGCGGCGCCCGGGCAGGGCTGCTTCTGGAACGACCGGCCCACGCGCGTATCGTCGGAGGCGGACCTCTCGCGCGCCGTCATCCTCGCCACGGACGAGCGCTTCCTCGCGTACCCCGACCGCGGCCGCGCCTGGCGCGCGCTCAGCGCGAAGGTGGGGATGACCCGCACGTGGGGCGACTGCTACGGCTACCTGCTGCTCGCCACGGGGCGCGCTGAGGTGATGGTGGACGAGATCCTCTCCCCCTGGGACGCGGCCGCGCTGCAGCCCATCGTCGAGGAGGCGGGCGGCGTCTTCACCGACTGGACCGGCACGCGCACCTCCTTCGGCGGCAATGCCATCGCCACCAACGGGGCGCTGGACGTGCCGGTGCGCACGCTGCTCGGCGCGGTGAGGGACACGTGATGCTGGATGTCGCCTCGCTGAACTTCGAGAAGGCCAACGGGCTCGTCACGGTGGTGACCCAGGACGCGCAGTCGGGCGAGCTGCTCATGGTCGCGCACGCGGACCGCGAGGCCCTGGAGCGCACGCTCGCGACGGGCGAGATGCACTACCGCTCGCGCACGCGCGGGCTGTGGCACAAGGGAGCGACCAGCGGCAACACCCAGCGCGTGGTCTCGCTCACCCCGGACTGCGACCGCGATGCGGTGCTCGCCCGCGTAGTAAAGGCCGGGCCTGCGTGCCACACGGGCGCCGTCTCCTGCTTCGATGCAGGCCCCACCGAGGCCCTCGCTGCGCTCGACGCCACGATTGCACAGCGCGCGGCGCAGCCGCCCGCGGCCGGAGAGAAGCCGAGCTACACGCGCAGGCTGCTCGACGACCGGAACCTGCGCCTGAAGAAGATCGGCGAGGAGGCCGCCGAGCTCGTCACGGCCTGCGCGGACGGGGACCGCGAGCGCGCGGCGGAGGAGGCGGCGGATCTGCTCTACCACCTGCTCGTCGCGGTGCGCCCGCTGGGCGTAGACTTGAATGCCATCCGTGGCGTTCTCGCCAAGAGAAGCGCGAAGTAGGCCACCGCGTCCTCCCTCTCCCTCTGGGAAAGGGGCGGGGTGAGGGATGTCCGCTCAGCGCACGCCGAGAATCTCCACCTCGTTCAGCGTGATCCGCTCGCGCTCTGGGAACACGCTTACCGCCTCCACGTTGCTCAAGGGCAAGGGCAGCCGGCACTCCTCCCAGCTTCCGTTGCCCTGGAAGCGGCACACCGTGGGGTTTACGAAGCGCGTCTTGCGCTCCGGGTCCTCGAGCCCCACGTCCGAGAGCCGGACGATCGCCCGCAGCGTGCCCGGTCCGCTCGCCCGCACGCGCACGGCGCCGAGCCACTGCAGCGGCTTCGTGAACTGGGCGCGCAACGCGCCGTCCGCCTCCCAGCGCCCGAAGTGACCGTTGCCCAGGTCCACGCCGCTGCGCTCCTTGCCGTCGAAGGCGTGCGCCCCCGCCTCGGCGCCCTTCACCTGGTCCGGTACGATCTTCGTCAGCGCGGGGGGCGCGCCGCTGGCGAGTGCGCGCTCGAAGAGATCTTCCTTCGGAGGTGCCGCGCCCGGCGTGAGGCGGCGGTTGAGCACTGCCGCGTGCAGGAGCGCGGGAGGGATGACGTCGTGGCGGAGGCACACCGGCACCAGCGTCCCGAAGGCGCGCCGCGCCGCGTCGGAAGGCTTCTCGGACGCGCTCGCCGCGGGGACCACGAGGTCGCGCGCGAGCGCCTCGCAGGCGACGCGGCTCGCGGCCCCCGCGTGCTCGAGGTTCCACCGCGTGGCCGCGGGGTCCGAGTCCTCCAGCTGCTGCAGCCCCTTCAGGAAGAGGCCCGCGCAGGGATGCCCCTCGGCAGGGCAGCGCTCGCACAGGGTGGCCAGCACGTCGCGCAGCGGTCCAGGCTCGGCCCCCGCGTGCAGGGGCTCGCGCGCATCGAGTGCGGGGCCCAGCTCGCAGGCGCGGGGAGAGAGGGTGGGGCAGGTCTGCACCACGCTGCGGGCCTGGGCGAGCGCGGCAGCGTCCTGCGGGGCCTTCAGCGCGGCCTCCAGCGCCTGGTCGGCCGTCCGGCAGGCGGTTGCGGTGGCCGGGCCTGCGTCCGCGCTCCGTCCGGGCGGCGGGGGCATCTCACCGGGTGGACTCGCGGCGGACCCGGAAGAGGGCGGGGAGCGCCGGGTCTCTGCGGGCGAGGTGTCCGGAGAATGGGCGACGCACCACAGGCGGCCGAACACGACCAGGGCAGCGAGCATGAGCAGCAACGTTCGGAGCGGGAAACGCCTCAAGTGCAATCTCCTTGATTCCAATCCGGACAGAGGGTTATCAGCCCGCCGCGAATCTTTCCTCACTGGAGGCACTTGTGGCTGAGACTTTCGACGTCGTGATCATCGGCTCCGGCCCCGCCGGCTACGTGGCGGCCATCCGCGCGGGTCAGCTGGGTCTCAAGACCGCGATCGTCGAGCGCGACAAGCGCCTCGGCGGCACCTGCCTCCACCGCGGCTGCATCCCCACCAAGTCGCTGCTCTGGACGGCGGAGCTGTTCCACCACGTGCTCGAGGCCGCCGACTTCGGCATCGACGTGTCCAAGCCCGTGGTGAACTGGACCAACGCGCTCAAGCACAAGGACAAGGTGGTCACCAAGGGTGCCAACGGCATCGACTACCTGATGAAGAAGAACAAGGTCACGGTGGTGAAGGGCCAGGGCCGCATCGCCGGCAAGGGCAAGGTCGAGGTGACCGGCGAGGGCGGCGCCAAGCAGACCCTCGACACCAAGAACATCATCATCGCGACCGGCTCGGTCGTGCGCGCGCTGCCCAACGTGCCGATCGATCACAAGCGCGTGCTCAGCAGCGACTCCATCCTGGAGATCCAGAAGGTCCCCGAGAGCATCATCGTGCTCGGCGCGGGCGCGGTGGGCTGCGAGTTCGCCTCGGTGTTCAACCACGTGGGCAGCAAGACGGCCATCGTGGAGTACATGCCCAACCTGCTGCCCATCGAGGACATCGACGCCTCGAAGGAGCTGGAGAAGGCCTTCAAGAAGCGCAAGATCGACATCCACACCGGCGCGAAGGTGGAGAAGGTCGAGGACACCGGCAAGGGTGTGCGCGTGACCATGACCGTGGGCTCCGAGACCCGCACGCTGGAGGCCGAGATCCTCCTGTCCGCCGTGGGCCGCGCGCCGGTCACCGAGGACATCGGCCTCGAGAAGACCAACATCAAGACCGAGAAGGGCTTCATCAAGACCGACGCGATGATGCGCACCACCGAGCCGAACGTGTACGCGATCGGCGACGTGGTCCCCAGCCCCATGCTCGCCCACGTGGGCAGCGCCGAGGGCGTGGTGGCGGTGGAGCACATCGCGGGCAAGAACCCGCACCCGGTGAACTACGATCTCACCCCGTCCGCGACCTACTGCTACCCCGAGGTCGCGTCCGTGGGCCTCACCGAGAAGAAGGCGAAGGAGCGCGGCTACGACGTGAAGGCCGCCATCTTCCCCTTCAGCGCCATCACCAAGGCCTCCATCTCCAATGAGGCCGCCGGCATGATCAAGGTCGTGTCCGACAAGAAGTACGACGAGGTGCTCGGCGTGCACCTGGTCGGCCCGCACGCCACGGAGCTGCTCGCCGAGGCCTGCGTCGCGCTGCGCCTCGAGATCACCACCGAGGAGCTCGCCAACACCATGCACGCGCACCCCACGCTCTCCGAGATCATCAAGGAGGGCGCCGAGGCGACCCTGGGTCACCCCATCCACATCTGAGCCCCGCGGCTCGCGTGTGAGGGAGAGGCCGTCTGGAGCGCTGCTCCGGGCGGCCTCTGTCATTTCGCAGGGCGCACGGCCTCAGTGCGGCGCCGCGGGCAGCTCGGCCTCGGGCACGTCCACCGCCTCGCCCATGAGGTCCGCGAGCTCCAGCGCATCGCGCGGGGCATGGCCGCCCAGGTCGTTGTTGAAGTACACCCAGGCCTCGCCGCCCGCGTCGCGCCAGGCGGCGAGGTCTCGCGCGTAGGGCGCGAGCATCCGCCGCCCGTAGCCGCTGCGGTACTTCTCGGTGGCGCCGTGGAAGCGCACGTAGCGAAAGCGCCCGGTGGTGCGGGGCGGGCGGACGTCGAGCAGGTCGTGCTCCACCACCGCGGCGCCGTGCGCGTCCAGCAAGCGCAGGATGTCCTCGCGGTACCAGGCCGCGTGGCGGAACTCGAAGGCGGACGCCAGGTCCGGGGGCAGGTGCGCGAGGAAGTTCTCGAGCCTCCCCGGGTCCGGCTTCGTCATCTGCGGCGGCAGCTGCCAGAGCACGGGCCCCAGCGCGGGGCCCAGCCCGCGCACCAGCCCGTAGAAGCGGGAGAGGCCCTCGCCCGTCTCGAGCAGGCGCTTCATGTGCGTGAGGAAGCGGCTGCCCTTCGCGGCGAAGCGGAAGCCGCGCGGCACCTGGCGGCGCCAGCCCTCCACGGCCTCCGGCGTGGGCAGCCGGTAGAATGTCGCGTTGAGCTCCACCGTGTGGAACACCCGCGCGTAGTAGGGGAGCCACCGCCCGGTCGCCAGGTCGGCCGGGTAGAAGTCCCCCCGCCAGTGCCGGTACACGTAGCCGCTCGTCCCCAGGTGAACCACGCCCATGGCCGGAAGGATGGGGATGAGCCGGCCTTCTTGCCGCCGGGAGCGCCCGGGAAATTCGCACCCCGGCGGGCCTGCCAGGCCGCTCCGGCTGCGTTAAAGGGAGAGGGCTCCCCGGGGGAGGCCCGGAGCTGACGCCTTGCGTCAGGGCTTCTCCCTTGACCCCCGTTCCACCCCGCCCCTAGAAGGCCCGCGACTCATGGCGACCCCCGACCGCTTCCCGCTCCCCCAGGTCAGCGACACCACCCGCAAGCCCGAGTGGCTCAAGGTGCGCCTGCCGCACGGCGAGGGCTACGAACGGGTGAAGGGCATCGTGAAGCGCACGAAGCTCGCCACCGTGTGCGAGGAGGCGCGCTGCCCGAACATCGCCGAGTGCTGGGGCGGCGGCACCGCCACCGTGATGCTGATGGGTGAGGTGTGCACGCGCGCCTGCCGCTTCTGCCACGTGAAGGTGGGCGCGCCCCCGCCGCTGGACCCGATGGAGCCCATCCACCTCGCCGAGGCGGTGAAGGAGATGGACCTCGAGTACATCGTGGTCACCTCGGTGAACCGCGACGACCGCCCGGACGGCGGCGCGAGCCACTTCGCGCTCGCCATCACCGAGCTGCGCCGCCAGAGCCCCAAGACGGTGGTCGAGGTGCTCATCCCGGACTTCAAGGGCGTGGAGAAGGACCTGGACACGGTCG
This sequence comes from Aggregicoccus sp. 17bor-14, assembly GCF_009659535.1. NCBI lineage: Bacteria > Pseudomonadati > Myxococcota > Myxococcia > Myxococcales > Myxococcaceae > Aggregicoccus > Aggregicoccus sp. 17bor-14. The sequence goes on along the minus strand of NZ_VJZZ01000008.1, from coordinate 264,714 downwards.
CCCACGCGCGCCCCCACGTGGTGGCGCACAACCTGGAAACCGTGGAGCGCCTCACCCCCACGGTGCGCGACCGCCGCGCCACCTACCGCCAGTCGCTGCGCGTGCTGGACTACCTCAAGAAGCGCCCCGAGGGGCTCTACACCAAGAGCTCCATCATGGTGGGCCTGGGCGAGACGGACGCCGAGCTGGAGCAGGCCTTCAAGGACCTGCGCGAGGTGGGCGTGGACGTGCTCACCCTGGGGCAGTACCTGCAGCCCAGCCAGTACCACCTGCGCGTGCAGCGCTTCGTCACGCCGCAGCAGTTCGAGGACTACAAGAAGCTCGCCGAGTCCTTCGGCTTCCTCTACGTGGCGAGTGGCCCGCTGGTGCGCTCGAGCTACCGCGCCGCCGAGTTCTTCATGAAGGGCCTCATGGACCGCGAGCGCGCCGAGCGCAGCGCCTGAGCCCCGCCGCGCGGCTGCCGTCCATCGGGTGACGCGACGCCACTGCAGGGTTCCCTTTGCGCGCCAGCCGCATTATCTGCGGGCCCCAGAATCCAAACCCGAACCTGCCTCAACGGAAAGACCTGAACATGGCGACCTTTGAATTCAAGCTCCCCGACCTCGGCGAAGGCGTGATGGAGGGCGAGATCGTCAAGTGGAACGTCAAGCCGGGTGACCTGGTGAAGGAGGACGACGTCCTCTGCGAGGTGATGACCGACAAGGCCACCGTCACCGTGCCCAGCCCCACCCGCGGCAAGGTCGTCTCCGTGCACGGCAAGGAGGGTGACATGGCCAAGGTGCACCAGCTGCTCGCGGTCTTCGAGACCGAGGGCGCGGTGCCCGCGCAGGCCGCAGGTCACGGCGCGCATGCGGCCCCCGCCGCGGCCGCCGCTCCTGCCGCTGCCGCCGCTCCGGCCATGGCCGCGAAGGGCGAGGCGGGCAACGGCGCCGCCTCGGACACGAAGGTGCTCGCCACCCCCGTCACCCGCCGCATGGCGCGCGAGCACGGGCTGAACCTCGCCGAGATCTCCGGCTCGGGGCCGCAGGGCCGCGTGACGAAGGCGGACGTGATGGCGGCGCTCGAGGGCGGAGGCGGCGCGAACAAGGTCGCCGCGAACCAGGTGGTGGCGCCGGCCGCCGCGAAGCCCGCGGCCCCTGCGCCGCTGGGCCACACCCAGGGCGATCAGCGCATCCCGCTCAAGGGCCTGCGCAAGAAGATCGCCGAGAAGATGGTGCGCTCGAAGACGCTGATGCCGCACTTCACCTTCGTGGAGGAGACGGACGCGACGGAGCTCGTCGCGATGCGCAAGAAGCTCAACGAGATGCTCGCGGCCTCGGGCGACAAGACGAAGCTGTCCTTCCTGCCCTTCATCACCAAGGCCACCATCGCGGCGCTCAAGAAGTTCCCGCACCTCAACGCGAACTTCGACGAGGCCACGCAGGAGCTGGTGGTGCGCGGCCAGTACAACATCGGCTTCGCGGTGAGCACGCCGGACGGCCTCACCGTGGCGGTGGTGCACGACGCGGACCGCAAGAGCATCCGGGAGCTGGCGCAGGAGATCCAGCGCCTCGCGGACGCAGCGCGCGACCGCAAGCTGAAGATGGAGGAGCTCACCGGCGGCACCTTCACCATCACCTCGCTGGGTCAGACCGGCGGCCTCTTCGCCACCCCCATCATCAACCACCCCGAGGTGGGCATCCTCGGCGTGCACCGCATGCGCAAGCGCCCCATGGTGAAGGACGACCAGGTGGTGGTGCGCGAGATGATGAACCTCTCGGTGTCCTTCGATCACCGCGTCATCGACGGCTCGGTGGGCGCGGAGTTCTGCTACGAGGTCATCAAGTACCTGGAGAAGCCCGAGCTGCTCTTCCTCGAGCTGGCCTGAGCAGGGCGCCAGCGGAGGGCCTCGCGCGGAGGTAGGCTGGCACCATGGCCGAAGACGTTCGCGAGACGATCCGCGCCGCCCAGGCGGCAGAGCTCCGGGGCGACGTCCCCGGAGCCATCGAGCTGTTGCAGCTCGCAGCCCGGCAGTACCGCGAGGCGGGCAACCGCCGGCGCGCCCTGCAGATGCTCCGCCAGGCGCTGCGGCTGGACGGCACGCGTGGCGACGTGGCCGAGGCCCTGGAGCGGCTCGAGGCCGAGCCGGACGGCGAGACCCGATTCGAGCCCGGTGAGCCGCCGCAGGCCCGCGTGCACTCCTTGAGCGAGCTGCAGGAGCAGCGCCGCGCGCGCGAGGCGGAGCTGCTGGCGCAGCAGACCCTCGAGGCGCTCTCGCTCGCGGCCGCCGCGGCCGACGAGACGCTGGACGCCGCAGCGCTGGAGCGCGCGGTGGAGAGCGCTGCCACGCTGCTGCCGGATCCCGAGGCCGAGGAGGCCGTGCCCTCGGGGCGTGCGCGCCGGATGGTGGAGCGCGGGCCCACCCGGGCGGACCCTGCGCTCGAGGCCTGGTGCTCCTTCTGCTGCCGTCCGCACACCGAGGTGGGCGCACTGGTGGCCGGTCCCGCCGGGGCCTTCATCTGCGCGGGCTGCACGGGAGAGTCCTCCGGGATGCTCGGGGGGCCCGCGCCCGCGCCGGGCACCGGGCGCGCGCTGGAGCGCAGCGCGCCCACGCTGCAGCTGGTGGGGCAGGAGGGTGCGCAGGCGCTGCTCGAGCGCGCGCTCGCCGGGCCTCCCTCCTGCACGCTGCTGCTGGGGCCCGAGGGCTCGGGCAAGAGTGTCTGGGTGAGCGCGCTCGTGGCGGACGGGCGCGCAGTGCGTGGAGAGCCGGCGCAGCGCACGCTGCCTCCGCTCGGGCGCGCGCTCGTGCTCGAGGACGTGGACCGGCTGCCCGCCGAGGAGCAGGGGGCGCTGGCCTCGTGGCTCGGGTCGCTCTCCGCGCACAGCGTGCTGCTCTCCGCGCGAGCGGACGCGCCGAAGCCGCTGCTCACCCTGTACGAGGAGGGACTGGCGCTCCCGGTCTTCGCAGCGCCCGCGCTCGCGGAGGCCACGGCGCTGGACCCGCGGTTGCTCGCCGCCGTGGGGCCGGTGGTGTGCCTCGCGCGTCCGGATGCGGCGCTGCTCGCGCAAGTCGCGCGCGCGCAGCTCTCCGCCCGGCCCGAGGTGCAGGTCCCGGACGAGGCCCTGGAGGCGCTCGCGCGCGCAGCCGGGGGCTCGGGCCACGTGCTCTCGTCGCTGCTCTCGCGGCTGTGTGCGGGGACATGGACGCTCGAGGCCGCGCGCCCGCCGAGCGCCAAGCGCCCGAAGAAGGGCAAGGCGTGAACGCCATCACCGTCTACCGCCTGGGCCGCGTGGAGTACGAGGACGGCCTGAACCTGATGGCGCTGTTCGCGCGCGCCCGCGCCCAGGAGCTCGTGGGAGACGTGCTGCTGCTGCTCGAGCATCCGCCGGTGCTCACGCTGGGGCGCGGGGCGAAGCGCGAGAACATCCTCGCCTCGGATGCGCAGCTGCAGGCGGCCGGGGTGGAGGTCTTCGAGACGAACCGCGGCGGCGACGTGACGTACCACGGGCCTGGGCAGGTGGTGGGCTACCCCATCTTCAAGCTCCCGCCGGGGCGCCAGGACGTGCGCCGCTACGTGCGCGACGTGGAGCGCTGCGTGATCGACACGCTCGCGCGCTACGGGCTTCAGGCGGGCACCATCGTGCGCTGGCCGGGCGTGTGGCTCGGCACCGAGGAGGACCCGCGCGCTCGCAAGATCGCCGCGATCGGCGTGCACATCTCCCGCTGGCTCACCACGCACGGCTTCGCGCTCAACGTGAACACGCAGCTCGAGCACTTCCGCCTCATCGTGCCCTGCGGCATCCAGGAGAAGGGCGTCACCTCGCTGCAGCGCGAGCTGGGCCGCGCGGTGGACGTGCCCGAGGTGGAGGAGGTGCTCGCCGAGCAGTTCTGCCGCGTCTTCGAGAGCGAGCGCGCGGCCGCCCCGCCGCCCCTGCGCACGGTGAGCGTGGCGGTGCTGCGCGGGCGGGGCGCTGACGCCGAGGTGCTCGTGCTCCAGCGCACGCCCGAGCGCGGCGGCTTCTGGCAGATCGTCACGGGGTGCCTCGAGGCCGGCGAGTCACCCGCCGAGGCGGCGCTGCGCGAGGTGCACGAGGAGCTGGGCCTCGCGCCCGAGCCCTCGCAGTTGCTCGACCTCGCCTACCGCCACGCCTTCGCGCTGGGTGAGCAGGTGCCGCCGCGGCTCGTGGAGGAGACGGCGTTCTGCGTGCGCTGGCCCGCGGGCGCCGAGGTCCGCACGGGCCCGGAGCACGCGGCGTTCGAGTGGCTGCGGGTGCCCGAGGCGCTGCAGCGCCTGCCCTTCAAGGGCCTGCGCGAGGCGGTGCGGCGCGCCGCGGCGCTCCCCTAGCCGACCTTCTTCTCGGAGCCCTCGCCGCTCGCGTCGTCCGAAGTCACCTCGATGAGGTGGCCGGTGCGCTCGCGCTTCGTGCGCAGGTAGTCCACGTTGTGCGGGTTGTGCACCGTGCGAGAGGGGATGCGGCGGCGCACCGGGATGCCCTCCTCCACCAGGCCCGCGATCTTGAGCGGGTTGTTGGTGATGAGGTCCACCGAGCGCACGTCCAGCAGCCGCAGCATCTCGGCCGCCACGTCGTAGCTGCGCAGGTCGTCCGGGAAGCCCAGCTGGCGGTTCGCCTCGTAGGTGTCCGCGCCCTTCGCCTGCAGCGCGTACGCCTTGATCTTGTTGCCCAGCCCGATGCCGCGCCCCTCCTGGCGGAGGTAGAGCACGATGCCGTGACCGTTCTGCGCGACGAAGTCCATGGCCCGGTCGAACTGCTGGCGGCAGTCGCACTTGAGGCTGCCGAACACCTCGCTGGTGAGGCACTCGGAGTGCACGCGCACCGGCACGCCCTCCTCGCCCTGCACCTGGCCCACGATCAGCGCCACGTGCTCCTTGCCGTTGCGCCGGTCGCGGAACACCACGGTGCGGATGACGCCGCGCTCGGTGGGCACGTCCGCCTCGGAGAACTTCTCCATGAACTGCACCGGCTTGCGGTGGGGGACGACCTGGGGCGTGCGCGAATCGGACATGGAGGGGACCTATATGACAGTACGGGCCAATCGGGTGCGTGGCATGCCTGCCAGGCAGCATGGCGATGCGTCAACCCCGAGCAACTTTCCTCTGCGACCTGGGCATGAGATGCACGAGGCCGCCCGGACGTTTCATCCCGCCGTCCACGAGAGGGGAAGCAGCTCCACCGGCGCCCCCTCGGCGAGGCCCGTGGCTTCGCGGGGAAAGTGCAGCAGGTGGGTGGCGGCCGAGGAGGAGCGCAGCGCCCCCGAGGTCTGGGTGTGGAGGGGGGAGGCCCACAGCGCGCCGTCGCGCCAGGTGGCCTGCACCCGCACGTAGTGCGCGAGCCCTGCGGGCTTCTTCAGCGCACCCCGCAGCCGCCCCGCGACGGGCACCGGTTCCACGGCCTCGAAGCCGAGCAGCCGGCGCAGGGCAGGGCGCACGAAGAGCTCGAAGGACACCAGGGAGGAGGTGGGATTTCCGGGCAGGCCGAAGTAGACGCTCGCGCCCTTGCGGCCCACCGCGAGCGGCTTGCCGGGCTTCACCGCCACCCGCCAGAAGCCCATCTGCACGCCGCGCCGCTCGAGCGCTGCGCGCACGTGATCGTGCGCCCCCACCGAGACGCCTGCGCTGGTGAGCACCACGTCGTAGCCCTCGGCCTCCGAGAGCCCCCGCTCCACGTCCTCGAGCGTGTCGCGGGCAATTCCCAGCAGCGTGGGAAGGCCTCCGGCCCGCGCGACTGCGAGCGCCAGCAGCGGCCCGTTGGTGTCCACGATGCGCTCGCCGGGCGGCTCGTCCGCGCGGCACAGCTCGTCTCCCGTGGAGAGGATGGCGACGCGGGGGCGGCGCGGGACGCTCGCCTCCGTGCGCCCCTGCGCGAGCAGCAGGCCCAGCTCGGGCAGGCCCAGCGGCGTGCCGCGCGCGAGCAGCAGCTCCCCCGCGCGCGCGTCCTCGCTTGCGCTGCGCACGAACTGCCCCGCCGGCGCGGGCGCATCGAAGAGGACGGTGCCGTCGGGCTCCACCGCGACGCGCTCCTGCATCACCACCGCGTCCGTGCCGGGCGGCAGGGGCGCACCGGTCATCAGCCGCGTGCACTCGCCCGGGCCCGGCGTGCGCTGGGCGCGCTGCCCGGCGTAGAGCGTCTCCACGACGCGCAGGCGCACGGGGAAGGGGGCCTGCAGCGCGGAGCTCGCCACCGCGTAGCCGTCCATCGCGGAGTTGTCCCAGGGGGGCAGGGTGCGCGTGGCGACCACGTCCTCGGCGAGGCAGCGCCCCAGGGCCTCGGCCAGGGGGACGCGCTCGGGCGGCAGCGTCGGGAGCAGGGCGAGTGCGCGGGCGCGGGCCTCCTCCACGGAGAGCAGCGCGGCGTCGGGGGGAGCGGGCGTCATGGCGCGGGGCAGCCTAGCCGGGGCGCGGGGAGGGGCGCCCCCGAAGTGATCCTGACCGGTGCTACAGGCATGTATCGACCGGCATTTTTTGCGATCAAACCCCCAAGGAAGTTAAAGACTTAGATTGACAGCCTGACTCATCGTCATTACAAGCACTGATGATCGCACGGCCTGTGTCCCCCCAGGGGACCGAGCGGCCACCCCGTCGCCACGGCGCGGGCTTCCAAGGAGACAGCGTCGATGGCCAAGGCCAAGTCTGGGGCCAAGAAGGCGACTCCCGCTGCGAAGAAGGAGAAGACCGACAAGCTCGGCCTCCTGAAGGCGGCCTCCGCACGGGTCGCCAAGGCAGCAGCGAAGCTCGTGAAGGGAGCGCCCGAGAAGGCGGCTGCCAAGCCCGCACCGGCGCCGGCGCCCAAGCCCGAGAAGGTGGAGAAGCCGAAGCCCGGCTCCGCCCCCGCGATGGAGAAGATCAAGGCCGCCGCCGAGAAGGCGCGCGCGTCCGCCGCGGCCCCCGTCGCTGCGAAGGCAGCGGCCACCAAGGCGCCCGCCGCCAAGGCCGCACCCGAGAAGGGCAAGGCCCGCGCCCCCGCCGTGGAGCGCCCGCGCCCGCGCGCGACGAAGCTTCCGCCCCCGGGCGAGCCGCTCACCAAGCGCGAGATGGAGCAGCTGCTCACCGCCGGCCAGGGGCGCGGCGTGATGGGCGAGGGCAGCCTCAAGGGCCGCCTCGTGCTCACCGACGGCTTCCCCCACCTGGTGGTGACGGGGCGCGACAAGCGCGAGCTCACCTTCCTGCTGCAGGGGCCCGACCAGGAGGTGTTCCCGGCGTACGTGGAGCACCGCGTGTCGGTGAGCGGCCTCATCAAGAAGACCACGAACTACGGCGGCACGGTCGACGTGCGCAAGTACTCGGCGAAGAAGGCCGAGGCCGAGGCCGAGGTCGCGCCGGTGGAGACCGAGGCGAAGCTGCGCTACCTCTCGCCCGGTGAGCTCTCGCAGGTGACCAGCCCCGGCATGGGCGCGGGCACCAAGGGCTTCGGCTCCATGCGCGGCAGCCTGGAGATGACCGGCGACGACTACGTGCTCGTGGTCTCCAACGGCGGCACCCGCCAGCAGGTGTCCTTCCTGCTCGAGGGCAAGGGCGCCAAGGGGATGCGCAAGTTCGTGGGCCACAACATCGTGGCCACCGGGGTCATCGACAAGACCTCCGGCTGGGGCGGGCGCGTGCAGGTGGAGAACTTCGAGCCGCGTCCGGCGGAGTTCCGCGCCGTCTCGCGCGACGAGATGGAGGTCGCGCACGTCGAGGGCGAGACCGAGCAGGCGAGCGCCGAGGCGCGCCTGAACCAGGGCCTCACCGTGCGGCTCGAGGAGAAGCCCGGCTTCACCTGGGCCATCGAGCCCACCACGGCCAAGCGCGTGGGCCTGCGCGAGGCGAACTTCGAGTCCGGCGGCGCCAACGCCCCGGCCTCGCGCGAGTTCTTCTTCACCCCGCGCAACCCGGGCACCTTCGAGGTGGAGTTTTTCCTCGCCAAGGCCTTCAACCCGGGCCAGGTCGACCGTACCTTCAAGCTCAACGTCACCGTCAAGCCGTGACGTCGCGGCGCGGGCCTCCCGAGGCCCGCGGGAACAGACCGCGCGTTCTCTTTCCACGGGGCGCCGGTCAGCATGGGCCGGGCCCCACACCCTGGCCGCCCGTGACCCACCTTCCCGAAACCCTCAAGCGACTGCTGGCCGAGGCGGATCACCCGCTGGGCATCAAGGAGCTGCTGCGGCTGTCCGGCCTGAACCCGGGCGCGCAGACCGAGCTCAAGCGCACGCTGCGCGAGATGGTGCGCAGCGGAGACCTGCTCAAGGAGGGCAAGCGCTACGTGGTGGCCGTGGCGCCTCCGCCGTCGGCCGTGCGCCCTGCACCCGCGCCCGCGCGCGCCGCGAAGAGCGCCGCCAAGCGCGCCGTCCCCTCGCGCGCGCGCGCCGCGCGCGGCACCGAGGCGGAAGCCCGCGAGCCCTTCGTGCGCGACGAGGGCTTCACCCGCGTGCGCCGCGGCCGCAGCGCCGAGCGTGAGCCAAGAGGTCTCGAGCGCGCGGAGCCGCCTGCGCGCCGCTCGCGCGCGGCGCCCCCTTCGCGCGAGGAGCTGCGCCCGGCGCGCGGCGGCCGGCACGGCGCGAACGCGCGGGACGAGGTGCCGGTCATCGAGGGCGTCCTGCACGTGCACCGCGACGGCTTCGGCTTCGTGCACCCGCTCACGAGCGGCGGCGAGAAGGGCCAGAAGGCCGACAACATCTTCATCCCGCCGCAGGAGGCCGCGCGCGCGCTGGACAAGGACCGCGTGCGCGTGGCCGTGCCCGGCTACCCCGCGCGCACCGAGGGGCGCATCCTCGAGGTGACGAGCCGCCAGCGCCAGCTGGTGGCGGGCACCTACTACGAGCGCGGCCGCAACGCGCTGGTGTACCCCAACGACAAGGGCCTGCCCGGCCCCATCCGCGTGCCGCGCACGCAGATGGCGCGCGAGGGGGACGTGGTGAAGGTGCGCCTGGGCGTGGGCGCGGAGCTGCTGGGCGAGGGCGAGGGGCTCTACGGCGAGGTGGCCGGCTCCATCGGCAAGCCCGGTGACCCCTCCGTGGAGGTGCTCTCCATCGCCTTCGCGCAGGGCTTCAACGACGAGTTCCCGTCCGAGGTGATGGACGAGGCGGACCGGGTGCCGCTCAAGGTCTCCGAGGCGGAGGCCCGCGGCGAGGACCGGCGCGACCTGCGCAAGCTGCCGCTCATCACCATCGACGGCGAGGACGCGCGCGACTTCGACGACGCCGTCTACGCCGAGCCCCGCGGCGACGGCTGGCGCCTCGTGGTGGCCATCGCGGACGTGACCCACTACGTGCGCGAGCGCACCCCGCTGGACGTGGAGGCGCTGCACCGCGCCACCAGCGTGTACCTGCCGGACCGCGTGCTGCCCATGCTCCCGGAGCGGCTGAGCAACGGCATCTGCTCGCTGCGCCCGGACGAGGACCGGCTGTGCATGGTGGCCGACATGGTCATCGACCGGCGCGGCCTGCTCAAGTCGAGCGAGCTCTACCCGGCCGTGATGCGCAGCCACGCGCGCTGCACCTACAACGAGGTGCAGGACGTGCTGGACGGCAAGGACGTCCCGCACCGCAACCGCTTCAAGCCCCACTTCGAGCGCCTGATGGCGCTCGCGCGCACGCTCATCCAGATGCGCAAGGAGCGCGGCGCCATCGACTTCGACCTCCCCGAGGTGAAGGTGGTGATGGGGGAGAACGGCTTCCCCGTGCGCATGGAGAAGCGCGAGCGCAAGGAGAGCCACCGCCTGGTGGAGCAGTGCATGCTCGCGGCCAACGAGGCCGTGGCGCAGTACTTCCAGGAGCGCGAGCTGCCCAGCGTGTACCGCTACCACGGCGCTCCGGACGAGGAGAAGCTCGCGGCCTTCGCGCTGCTCGCGCAGGCGCACGGCTTCAAGTTCAGCGCGGGGGACGAGGTGAGCTCGCGCGAGCTCAACGCCTTCATCAGCCAGCTGGAGGGCCACCCCGAGCAGCGCGCGCTGAACCAGCTGCTGCTGCGCTCGATGATGCAGGCCGTGTACTCCTCCTCGCAGGTGGGCCACTACGGCCTCGCCTCCGAGAGCTACCTGCACTTCACCAGCCCCATCCGCCGCTACCCCGACCTGCTCGTGCACCGCCTGCTCAAGGCGCACTGGGCGCGCGAGGGCAAGAAGCGCCCGGCCGCCGCGGTGGAGAAGGAGGAGTCGCGGCTCGAGGAGATGGCGCAGCAGTGCTCGGACCGCGAGCGCGCCGCGATGCTCGCCGAGCGCGAGACGGTGTCCTTCTACGCCGCGCTCCTGATGAAGGACCGCGTGGGCGAGGAGTTCGACGCCACCGTCTCCTCGGTGGTGGACTTCGGCTTCTTCGTGGAGCTGGACAAGGAGTTCGTCGAGGGCCTGGTGAAGGCGGACGCGCTGGGCTTCGGCGCGAAGCTGGACAAGACGGTGCACGCGCTCAGCTACCCCACCGGGCGCAAGGTGCGCGTGGGGCAGAAGCTGCGCGTGCGCCTCGCCTCCGCGAACCTCGAGCGCCGCCAGCTGGACTTCACCCCCATCGCCTTCGAGGGCGAGGCGGAGCTGGTGCTGGACGCGGAGCAGGGCGACGCGCACGAGGACGGCCGGAGACGCCGCGGTGGAGGGCGCTCGCCGCGCCCCCCGGGCCGCAGTCGCCAGGAGCCGCCGCGCTGGGAGTCGCCGCCGCCCGCGCGCGCGCAGAAGCCCTGGGAGAAGCCGCGCGCTTCGCGCAAGCCCGAGGAGGTGGAGGTCGCCGCAGAGGCTCCCGCCAAGCGCCGGCGCCTCGTGCCTCCGGCGAAGCCGGTGGCCTCCGCTCCCCCGGAGGAGCCGGCCGCGCCCGTCTACGCCCGCAGCGCACCGCAGGAGGACCTGGCCGGCCCCGCATGGGAGGAGAAGCCCCGCGAGCAGGAAGCCGTGCCGCTCTGGGAGCTCGCGCAGCAGGGCGAGGCCCCGGCGCCGCGCGGCAGCTCGCCGCACCCGGGCTTCGATCGCATCCGCGCGCTCGCCGCGCAGCGCGGGGGGCAGGCGCGCGGCGGCAATGACTCCGCCGACTGGAAGCGGGGCCCCGAGCGCGGCGGCCCCGGCAAGGGGCCGAAGAAGGGTGGGGGCTCCAAGAAGGGAGCCCCCAAGGGGAAGTCCAAGGGGCGGCGTTAGCGCCGCCGCCGGACCTAGGCGCGCAGGGAGACGACGGTGACGCCGTCTCCGCCCTCGTGGTTCTCGCCCGGCCGGTACATCCGGATGTAGGGCGAGCGCGCGAGGAAGTCGCGGATGGACTGCTTCAGCGCGCCGGTGCCGTGCCCGTGCACGATGAGCGCGCCCTCCTCGCCGCTGCGCATGCCGCGGTCGAGGAAGCTCTCCACCTCGGCGATGGCATCGTCCGCGCGCATGCCGCGCACGTCGCAGCGGTAGTGGGAGGCCTTCACCTCCTCGGGGGCCGCCTGCGTGGCCTTCTTCAACGCCGCCTGCTGCTTGTTGCGCTCGGGGAACTTCGACTGGGGCTTGCCCTTGCGCGAGCCGGACAGCTCGCTGAGGGGCACGCGCATCTTGAGGATGCCCGCCGCCACCAGTGCCTGGTCCCCGTGCAGCTCGAGGATCTCCACGTCCTTCTCGAAGCCGGCGTGGTGGACCCAGGCGCCCACCTTGAGGTTCGCCGGGGCCGGGGCCTCCACCTGGTAGAGCTCGGCGCGCGCGGCGAGCGCCTTCTGCTTCTCCTCCTCGGCGCGCGCCGCGAGCTTCGCGCGCGCTTCGGCCGCGGCCTTCTCGCTGGCCTGCGCACGCATCGCCACCAGCACCTCGCGCACCTCGGCCTCGGCCTTCTGCGCGACCTCCTGCAGGGCCTGGTGGTGGCGCAGCTCCTGCTCGCGGCGCTCGCGCGCGAAGGCCTGGCGCTCGGCGTCCAGGCGCGTGCGCAGCGCCTCGGCCTCGTCGGCGGCCGCGCGGGCGCGCTCCAGCTCCCCGTGCAGCACGCGCCGGTCCTCCTCGGCCGCGGCGAGCGCCTTGGCGAGGGGGCCGCCTGCATTCAGGCTCAGCTCCCGCGCACGCTGGCAGATGCGCTCGGGAAGGCCCGTGCGCGCCGCCACGTCGATGGCGGAGGAGGCGCCGGCCGCGCCCATCTGCAGCTTGTAGGTGGGCGCCATGCGCCGCGCGTCGAAGCCCACGCGCGCATTGAGGAAGCGCGGGTCCATGTGAGCGAGCGCCTTGAGCTCCTCCAGGTGCGTGGTGACGAGCACCACCGCGCCCCGCTCGATGAGCTCCTCCAGCACCGCGATGGCGATGGCCGCGCCCTCGCGCGGATCCGTGTCCGCGGCGATCTCGTCGATGAGCACGAGCGAGTCCCTACCCACCACCGCCACGATGTCGCGCAGCACCGCCACGTGCGCGCTGAAGGTGGACAGGCCCTCGGCGAGGTTCTGCGCATCGCCGATGGTGGAGTGCACGGAGCGATACAGCGGCAGCTTCGAGCCGCTCGCCGCGGGGATGGGCAGGCCCGCGCGCAGCATCAGCGAGCACAGGCCCACGGCGGTGAGCGTCACCGTCTTGCCGCCCGCGTTGGGTCCGCTCACGACGAGCGCGCGCGCCGTCTCGTTGAGCTGCACGTCGTTGGACACCACCTCGCCGCCCTTGAGCACCAGCAGCGGGTGGCGCAGGGACAGCAGGTTCATGCGCCCGTCGGCCGGCAGCTCCGGGACGCTCGCGCGCAGGTCCGCCGCGAGCACCGCGGCGGCCTCCGCCTCGTCCAGCTCGGCCACCGCGTCGATGCCCTCGAGGATGGCCGCCGACTCGCGCCCGAGCTGGTCCGTCAGCTCCTGCAGGAGCCGCCGCTCCTCCTCGGTGACCACGGACTGGGCCACGGTGAGATCGTTGCCCAGGCCCACCAGCGCCTGCGGCTCGATGAACAGCGTCTGTCCCGTCTGGCTCGCGTTGTGGACGATGCCGGGCACCTCGCCGCGGTTGTTCGCCACCACCGGCACCACGTAACGGCCGTTGCGCAGGGTGTAGTAGGTCTCGCGCAGGTTGGGCAGGAAGGTCTCGTCGTGCAGCAGCTTGTCGAGCCGGCCCATGATGCTGCGGTGCAGGCCGCGCGCACGCTCGCGCGCCTCGCGGATCTCCGGGCTCGCGCGGTCGGAGATCTCCCCGTCCGGCTCGAAGCACCGGTCGATGCGCGCCGCGAGCGCCTCGAGGTCCGGCAGCCGCCGGGCGATGGCCGCCAGGGCCGGCACCTGGTGCTCGCGCTCCTCGAGCGCCTCGCGGGCGCGCACGAAGGCGAGCAGCAGCTGCGCGGAGGCGATGAGCTCGCGCGGCTCGAGCAGGCCGCCCTTCTCGGCGCGGCCCAGGGCGTTGCGCAGGTCGCTCACGCCACCGAGCGGGAGGGTGAACTGCTCCTGGCCGAGCCGGCGCGCCTCCTCGACCAGGGTGAGCGCGTCCGCCACCGCCTCGCGCGAGTCGAGGAAGGGACGCGCGAGCGCCCGCTCCTTGCCAGGGGCGGTGCGGCAGCGTTGAGCGAGGGCGCGGAGCACGTCCGCGAAGCCGAGGTCTTCGAGGGTTCTGGGGGAGATCTGCACGGGTAGGCGTTTGAAGCGACAGGGCACTGCCCCGTCAAGGACCGCACGCGGTCGGTTGACGCGGGCCGTTCAGCAGGGGGGCCCGCAGGTTTGGCGGGTGAGATAGCGCTCTGGTATGGCCTGCGCATGGTCGCGCTCCTGCTCGCCTGCATGCTCCTGGCCTCCGTACCCCCCGCCAACCCCTCGGCGGCGCCCAGCGCCCGCCTGGACGCGGCGCTCGCGCGCGAGGCCTCGGGGGACGACGCCGGGGCGCTCGCGGACCTCGAGGCGCTCGCGCTCGCCCAGCCCACCTGGGCGCTTCCCCGCCTGGAGGCCGCCCGCCTGCGCCTGAAGCTGGGGCAGGACACCCCGCGCCTCGGGGCAGACCTGGACGTGGCCGAGGCGCTCGCGCCCACCAACCCCCGCGTCCACTACCTGCGGGGGCTGCTGTGGGAGGAGCGCGGCCAGGCGCGGGCGGCCGTGCAGGCGTACGAGCGGGCGCTGAGCTACCGCGCCGCCTACGACGAGCCGCGCCTGCGCCTCGGGGCGCTCTACGCAGCGCAGGGAGACTGGCTGCACGCGGAGCTCCACTACCGCACGCTCGCGCACGCCCACCCGCAGGCGGTGCCCGTCCGGGTGGAGCTGGCGCGCGTGTTGGAAGCGCAGGGCAGGGTGTCCGATGCGGAGCGGGAGCTGGAGGCGCTGCGCGCGGCCCAGCCCACCCAGCCGCTGGTGCTGCGGCGGCTCGCCGAGCTCTACGAGCGCACCGGGCGGCCCCAGCTCGCCGCACCCCTTCGGGCCCAGCTCGAGCGGCCCGCGGGTCCCCCGAAGCGCGCGCTGCAGCCCTCTCGCCGCTAGCGCGGGGCGCCCGCGCCCGGCGAGCGGGCGGGCAGCAGCGGACGGGTCCGGCAAGCGGCCGTTGCACGGCGAGGCGCGGCGCATAGACTGCGCGCCGCCTTGCGGACCGCCAACCTCGCCATCGTCTTCACCGACATCCAGGGCTTCACGGAGCGCACCAGTCGGCAGACCCTGGAGGAGAACCAGCGGTTGCTGCAGGTGCACGCCGCGCTGCTCACGCCCCTGTTCAAGGCCTTCGGCGGGCGGGTGGTGAAGTCCATCGGCGACGCCTTCCTCGTCACCTTCGAGTCGCCCACGCAGGCGGTGCTCAGCGGTATCGCCATCCAGGACCGGCTCTGGCAGCACAACCGCAGCGCGCCCGAGGCCGAGCGCATGAGCGTGCGGGTGGCCATCAACGTGGGCGAGGTGCGGCTCGAGTCCAACGACGTCTTCGGCGAGCCGGTGAACATCGCCGCGCGCGTGGAGGCGCTCACCGAGGCGGGCGAGGTGTACTTCACCGAGGCGGTATACCTCGCGATGAACAAGGCCGAGGTCCCCTCGCAGGAGGTGGGCGCCTTCGAGCTCAAGGGAATCCCGGGGCGCATCCGCGTCTTCCGCGTGCCGCACGCCCCCTACCGGGTGGAGGCTCCCACCGCGCAGCCGCAGCCCGCGGCGGACGCGCTCCCCCCGTTCGGCAACCTCGGCCTCTCGCGGCTTCCCGAGGGGCGCTCGGTCGCCGCCGCGGAGCTCGCCTCGAGCGTGGGGCAGCACGCGGCGCGGCTCGGCACGCGGGCGGCGAGCGTGGGCGGACAGCTGGTGGCGAGCGCGGGCCAGGCGCTCGCGGCGGCGCGCAACGGCGAGGGCGCCCGCCGGCTGAATCGCCGCCACGTGGCCCTCGCGGTGGGCGGCGCCGTCGCGCTGGGGCTCCTGCTCTTCTTCCTGCTCGGAAGCCCCGCCGAGCGGGCGATTGGCCGCGTGGCGGATGCCTCCGGCGCCGAGCGCGACGCGCGCCGCGACGAGGCGGAGCGGCTCATCGCCGAGGAGCCCGACGCGGCGGAGCGCGCCTACCTCAATGGCCAGCTCGAGGAGGCGCTGGGCTCCGCGGGGCGGGCCGTGGGCGCGTACCGCAACGCGGCCCGCGCAGGGCACGGCAAGGCGGAGCGGCGGCTGGTGCAGCTGCTCGAGCACCGCGAGTGCCGCGTGCGCGCGAGCGCCGCGGGGGCACTGGGGGACCTGCACGCGAAGGGCGCGCGCGGGGCACTGGAAGATCTCGCCGAGGACGGCGGCCCGGACGAAGGCGCGGACATCCCGCTCTTCGGCTGCAACTCCCGGCGCGCGGCGCAGGATGCGCTGCGGCGGCTGGGGCCCTGAGCGCGCGCCGCTGGCGTGCGCGCTCGGAAAGGACGGAACGGACATGAAGGTCAGGACGGGCTTGGATGTGTGGGCGGCGCAGGGCTTCAAGGCGCTCGCGGGCAAGCGGGTGGGGGCGATCGTCAACCCCACCAGCGTGGACTCGGGGTTCCGCCACCTGGCAGATCTCCTGAAGGAGGCGCCGGGCGTCACGCTCGCGGCGCTCTTCGGCCCCGAGCACGGCATCCGCGGCGAGGCGCAGTACATGGTGGCCGTGGACGAGGCGCGCGACCGGCGCACCGGCGTGCCCGTGCACAGCCTCTACGGCTCCACCTTCGAGTCGCTCAGCCCGCGCCCCGAGTGGCTGAAGGGCCTCGATGCGCTCGTCTTCGACATCCAGGACGTGGGCAGCCGCTACTACACCTACGTGTACACGATGGCGCTCGCGATGAAGGCGGCCGCGAAGGCGCGCATCCCGTTCTACGTGCTGGACCGGCCCAATCCCATCGACGGCGTCTCGCTCGAGGGCAACCTCGTGGGCGAGGGCTTCCGCTCCTTCGTCGGCCTCTACGCGCTGCCCAACCGCCACGGCATGACGGCCGGCGAGCTCGCGCGCCTCTTCAACACGCAGGAGGGCTTCGGCTGCGAGCTCACCGTGGTGCCCTGCGAGGGCTGGCGCCGCGCGATGCACTGGAGCGAGACGGGGCTGCCCTTCATCCCGCCCTCGCCCAACATGCCCACCGCGGACACCGCGCTGGTGTACCCGGGCATGTGCCTGGGGGAGGGGACCAACGTCTCCGAGGGCCGCGGCACCTGCCGCCCCTTCGAGCAGTTCGGCGCGCCGTGGGTGGACTCGCAGGCGCTGGTGGAGGGGCTGGAGGCGGCGGGCCTGCCGGGCGTGCGCTTCCGTCCCGTGGGCTTCACCCCCACCTTCGACAAGTTCCGCGGTGAGTCCTGCAGCGGCGCCTTCATCCACGTGACCGACCGCGCCACCTTCCAGCCCCTGCGTACCGGCGTGGCCATCTTCTACGCGCTGCGCTCGCTGTGGCCCGAGCACTTCGCGTGGCGCGCGGACGCGTACGAGTTCGTGGAGGACGTGCCCGCCTTCGACCTGCTGTGCGGCACGGACCAGGTGCGCCGGGGCATGGAGGCGGGCCTTCCGCTCGCGCGCCTCTTCGAGGGCTTCGAGGCGCAGACGCAGGCCTTCGCTCGGCAGCGCCAGCCCTACCTGATGTACGCTTAGGCCCGTGCTCGGGCTCCTCTCGGACAGCCACGGAGACCTCGCCGCGTTCGACGCGGCCTACGAGCTGCTCCGTCGCAAGGGGGCGCGCCGCTTCATCTTCGCGGGCGCCTGCTACGCGGACCTGGACAGCTGGCTGCTGCTGCGCCAGCAGCGCCCGCGCGTACGTCCCTTCCCGGAGGCGGCGCTGGTGCGCGAGGAGGCAGGTCAGCTGCTCGCCCCGCCGCACGAGCCGGACGAGGCTCCGAACCTGCCGGACGAGGAGCCCGCGCGCATCCGCGAGCGCTTCTCCCGCGCTCCCGAGCGCGACTGCCCCGAGTACCTGGACCCCGCGGTGCCCCGCAAGCTGGTGGAGCTGGTGGGCGACACGCTCTGCTGCGTCGTGCACGAGAAGAACGACCTGAGCCGCGACGACCTCGAGAACGCGGCCGTGTTCATCCACGGCAACGCGCCCGAGCCGCGCGCGGTGCAGATCGGCCCCCGGCACTTCGTCACGCCCGGCGCGCTCTCGGGCGCGTCGCTGCGCAGCTGTGCGCTGCTCGAGCGGGTGGACGGGCAGCTGCGCTTCACGGCCTTCGCGCTGGATGGCGCGCCGCTCGGAGAGCCGCAGTGGCTCGCGCTCGAGCGCCGCAGCAAGCTCTCGGTCCGAGGAAGGTGAGCGCCGTGCACGTCGCCCTGCTGGGAGGCTCCTTCAACCCGCCGCACGTGGGACACCTGCTGGCCGCGCAGTACGTGTGGGCCACGCAGGCGCTGGACGAGGTGTGGCTGATGCCCTCGTTCCAGCACCCCTTCCGCAAGGCGCTGGTGGACTTCGAGCACCGCGTGGCGATGTGCGAGCTGCTGTGCCGCGATACCTCGGGATGGCTGAAGACCTCGCGGGTGGAGAGCGAGGTGGGCGGCAGCGGGCGCACCGTGGACACGCTCACCTTCCTCAAGGCGCGCCACCCCGAGCACCAGTACACGCTCGTGATCGGCTCGGACATCCTCAAGGATCTGCCGAACTGGAAGGACTTCGATCGCATCCGCCAGCTCTCGCGCGTGCTGGTGCTGCACCGCGCGGGCTACCCGGCGGCGGAGGCGGTGGGCCCGCCGCTCGCGGAGGTCTCCAGCACCGAGGTGCGCGAGTTGCTGCAGCGCGGCCAGTCTTCGGAGGTCCAGGTGGAGGGCCTGGTGCCGCGCGCCGTGCTCGCCTACGCGCGCAAGGCGGGCCTCTACGCCGCGCCCTGAGCGCTTACTCCACGCCCAGCCCGAAGAAGTGGCGCACGGCGTGGTCGTCGTCGAAGCGCTTGGACACCTGGTAGACGAGGCTCACCGGCGCCACGCCTCCGAAGCTGGTGCGAAGGTACACGGCGGCGCCCGCGCTGCGGTGGTTGTCGCGCAGGTCCGTGCGCGCCATCTCCGCGAAGAGATTGAGCTCCGCCTGGCGCACGAAGAACGAGGGCAGCAGGTAGAGGAAGCTCGCCCAGCCGTGGTCGATGATGAAGCGGTAGCGGTAGCTCGCACTCGCGAGCGCGACGTTGCGCGCGAAGATGGTGAGGTCCTCGTAGCCGCGCAGGGGCTCCACGAAGCTGGTCTCCGGCAGCGGGCGCCCCGGGTTGCCCCGCGCGGAGTCCTCCAGGTTGCCGACCGCGTTGTAGGCACCCGTGCCTCCCACCTCGAGGAGGCCGGCGCTCGCCCCGGGCAGGGTGCGCCCCACCAGCCGGAGCACGAGGTTGTCGCGGCGCAGCCCCGGCAGCCCTCCGAGGAAGCCGTCCGTCTCGGCCCGCACGTCGCCCACCTGCTGGCTGTCGTTGCTCTGGTACGCGCCGCCGCTGAGCGCGAGCGCGAGGCCGCGCTGGGTGCCGCCGTAGGCCGTGGACTCGCCGGCGAACCAGCTCGTCGCAGCCTCCGCGCCCACCAGGCCGTCGCGCGCATCCGCCGCGAACGCCGTGCGCTGGAAGCGCTTCTGCACCGCGCGCAGACCGAACACCACCGGCGTGCTCCAGAAGCTGCGCGACGCCGAGGCCACTCCCTCGATGCGGTTGACCCACTGGTAGACGAAGCGGTCTTCCTCCCCCGGCACCCGCACGCGCAGCGTCCGCTCCGAGCGCTCGCCGTAGCCCACCAGGCGCAGGTTCCACGGCGCGAGCTGCGCGTTGTTGTAGACGACCGAGAGCGCCCGCAGCGCCGTGCCACCGCCAAAAATGGCGTTCACCGCGTAGCCGTGGAAGCCGAGCCGGTCCTGGCCCGTGAGGGACACGCCGCCCAGCACGCGGGTGCCGCCCTGGGGGTCCGACTCGATGCCGAGGATGAAGGGCAGGCGCAGCAGCGGGATCAGCAGCCCCTCGCCCGGGGAGTAGGGCTCGTCCGAGAGCACCGTCGGGCCCCCTGCCGCAGGCGTCTCTGCGGCTGCTGCGACCGTCGTCGGTGCCTGCGTCGCCACCGGAGCGGCCTCTTGCGCGGACGCGCCCGGAGCTTGTGCGGAAGGGGGCACCGTGGGGGCATCGCTCGAGGACGCGGCCACGTCCGGCGCCTGCAGTGAGCCGGTTGCCTGCGCACGGGCGACTGCCTCGGGCAGCTGCGCGGGCGCTGCCGCCGCCGTGACAGTGCCGGGCTCCGCCTGTGCGCCGGCGCTCGGCGCGGCCGCCACGCCGCCCGCGAGCGCCACGCGGTCGACGGAGAAGGTCCCTCCGGAGAGGTTGAGGAAGGCGAGCTGGCCGCCGGGCAGGGGGCTCGCATCGAGCGCCAGGTGCGGCGCATCCGTCACCCGGGTGAGGGTGCCCGCGTCCACGTCCAGCACGTGTACCTGGGCGCGCCCCTCGTGCTCGCGCAGGAAGGCCACGTGCGCGTCGTCCACCCAGCGCGGCGAGTAGTTGAAGAGGCCGTCGTGGGTGAGGTCGCGCAGGCGGCCGTCCGGCTCGAGGAGCGCGAGGTCGAAGCCGTTGCTCGCCCAGCGCGAGACGACGATGCGGCGGCCGTCCGGTGAGACGGCGGGCGCGCCGAGCGAGCTGCGCGCCTCCAGGTGCGTGAGCTGCTCGCGCGCGCCCGTCGCGAGCTCGAGGCGGAACAGGTTGGTGGTGTCCCCCTGCACCTGCGCGAAGACGTAGGCGCGTCCGTCCGGGGTGACGCTGCCGCCCAACCCCTGCAGCCCGTCCCAGATGCGCTTCACAGCGCCCGTGTGCGCGTCCACCTGCCACAGGCGCGAGACGTCGCTGCCCTCGCGGCCCACGTCGGTCATCACGAGGAACAGCGAGGCTCCGTCGGCGCTGAAGGACATCCCGCTCGCGCCGGACACCGAGGCGCTCACCCAGCGGCGGCCGGGCAGCAGCTCCACGAGGCTGCGCGAGAAGCGCACGCGCCCGTCGGGCTCACGCACGGTGAGGCGCAGCGGCTGCTCGCGCCCGGAGTGCAGCAGCGCGAGCGCGCCGTCCGCAGGAGAGCCCGCGAGCCGTGCCTGGTAGCCCACGTCCCCGGCGAGCACCTGCTGCGTGGCGGGCCGCTCGCGCGGGTGCAGCCCCTTGCGAAGGCTCTGCGCGTACTGGTCGAAGAGCGAGCCCACGTCGCGCCCGTACACCTGCTTGAAGCGCAGGGTGACGCCGAAGGGCGAGAAGATGGAGTCGCCCTGCACCTCGACGAGCTTCCAGAGCTTCTCCTCGCCGTAGGTGTCCGCGAGCCAGTCCACGAAGTGCTGCCCGGTGAGGTATGCGCTGCCCAGCGGACTCAGGCGGCGCTGCTCCACCGCGAGGTCGCCCGCGTGCAGCGAGCCCGCGTAGGTCTGCACGTTGTCCTCGAACCAACCGTTCCAGAAGGGGCTGTGGGGCCGGCCCGTGCGCGCGCCCAGCCGGCCCTCGTAGTGGGTGGCGAGCCCCTCGAGGAACCAGGACTCGGTGAAGATGTTCGGTTGCAGCAGGCCGCCGGTCACCGTGTTGAGCGCATTCCACAGGCCGCTCACCTGCTGCATCTGCACGTAGTGCACGGACTCGTGGCAGCTGATGTCTCCCACCTGGCCGAGGCCCAGGTTGAAGTAGTGGAACAGCTCGATGGTCACGTGCTCGGGCAGCACCATCTGCTGCGGCAGGCTCGCCACCTCCGGCTGCACGTACGCGTTGTTGAAGTCCGCGCGCGTGAGGTAGGCGAGCACCCGCTTGCGCTCGCGCTTGTCGCGCGCGTGGCCGCGCAGCTGGTCCACGCAGCCCTCGAGCCGCGCGGCCACCCGCAGCGCCGCGGCGCGCTGGGCGGCCGGGTAGTAGAGCTCGAGCGAGCGCGTGGTGAGCTTGCGCATGTCGTCCTGCGCGAAGGACGTCTGGACCTCCTGCGGGAAGCGCGGGGAGACGGTGGCGCAGCCGAGGACGAGAGAGCAGAGCAGGGCCGCGGCCAGGGGGGCAGCGGACGGGCGGGCAGGCATGTCGGCCATCCTAGGTTCGGCCACGAATCGTCGCCACGACTCCCGACTTTCACGGTAAGGGAGGTCCCTCGACAGCACATTTCACCTCACCAGGAACCGTCATGGCCTTCCCCGTTCCGCCGCACGTCAACGCAGCCCAGGAGCAAGTCGCCGCCGCCCTCCAGCAGGCCGAGGGCAAACCCGTGGACCTCGAGAAGGCGCCCTGGAGCGACATCGAGCAGGCGGCGATCAAGGTCCTGGGCGGCGCGTTCCAGGTGCAGCGGCCCGAGCACCAGATGCTGGCGCTGGGGCTCGCGGGCGCGTTCGCGCTGCGCCTGCACCTCGAGCACCAGGCCTTCTGGTTCCCCAACCGCGACGCGCCCGAGGGCGCCTCCGTGGGCTTCCCGGACGCGCTGATCATGCTCTCGCCCTTCGGCGCGGTGATGGACGCGCTGGGCCAGGGCAAGCTCTCCAAGCTGGAGGAGCTGGCCGGGGAGATCCGCCGCTCGCTGGCCTCGGTGCGCTTCAGCGCGAACCCCGCCGCGCAGCCCCAGGGCAAGATCGCGCCCGAAGACTACCAGCGCCTCTTCGACCCGGGCTTCCTGCAGTTCACCGTGCTGGACGCGGCCAAGGGCAAGAGCACCTTCGAGGCGAAGCCGGAGGCGCTCGCGCGCGACATCCGCGAGGCCCTGGGCCGCACCCAGCCGCCGCTGCCCGCGGAGGCGCGCCAGCAGTTCGAGGGACAGATCGTGGGCTCGCTGCAGCGCCTGGAGCCGGGCAAGCCGCTCTCCGAGCAGATCGAGCGCGCCCCGCGCGTGGTGGAGCTGATGGGCCACCTCTTCGCCACCGTGGGCGGCACGGGCAGCGCCCCCGAGGAGTTCTGGCAGGACCTGGTGCTGCCGCTGCTCTTCATCGGCGCGCCCGCGAGCTTCCCGCCGCTGGACGACGAGGAGGTGGGCGCCTTCAACCAGGGCGCGGACCCGCTCGCGCTCTTCGTGGACGTGGTGCCCTACGCGCAGCCGGCGCCGGAGGAGGGCCTGCTCGGCGCCTTCGACGTGGGTGACCTCGGCCTGCCGCACCCCGCGTTCGCGAAGGTGCCCGCGGTGCGCCTCATCAAGCTCAACACCGCCAAGGTGAAGCCGCTGCTCGAGAAGTTCGACGCGGACAAGACGCGCGACGCGCTCAAGCGCTTCACGGCCTACCTGGAGCAGAAGGCCGGTAAGCCCGCGCAGGCGAGCCCGCAGGGTCAGGAGATGCTCAACGCGGCGCTCACGCTGCTGACGGATCTGCGCCGCTCGGTGGTCAGCACCAACGGCGACCTCTGCCTGCGCCGCCTCACCGAGGCGGAGGCCGCGAGCGAGCAGGCCCTCGCGTTGGTGCGCAAGGCCCTGAGCGCCCCGCGCATCATCCTCACCTAGTCCTCCCTCTCCCTCTGGGAGAGGGTCGGGGTGAGGGAGCTGGGCGAAGCTCTCTAGCCCTCGAGCGCCGCGCTCAACGCCGCCCGCGCCGCAGGAGACAACTGCGGCCCCGCGAGCACCAACGCCCGGCGCGACAGCGGCCGATACACCTCGGCCACGGACGCAGGCAGCGCCGCCAGGTGCGCCGCCACCACGCCCGCATCTCCGCGGCGCACGGGCCCGGTCAGCCCGCCCGCGAGCCCCCGCGCCTCCATGCCCCGCAGCGCGGAGCGCATCAAGGGCAGCAGCGCCGCGAGCGCCGCCCCGGGCTCGAGGCCCGCCGCCCCCAGCGCCTCCACGGCCGCGGAAGCAAGCGACACCACGCCACCGGCACTGAGCACCGCGCCCGCGTGGTACGCCGCGCGGCCTCTCTCCGGCACCTCGATGGGCCGCAGCTCCGCCGCGCGGGCGAGCCGCCGCAACAGGCGCAGCACCGCGGGGCTGCGACTCGCGAGCGCCACCGCGTGCCCCGCGAGGCTGTCGCGCGCATCCGACACTGCGCACAGCGGGTGGAAGGAGCCCACGGGGCGCGCGCCCTGGGGCCCCAGCGCGTCCAGCGTGAGGGCGCCTGCGCAGTGCACCAGCGCAGCGCGCGGCCCCAGCTGCGGAGCCAGGGCCTGCGCGACCTCGGTCACGCTGCCATCCGGCACACACAGCAGGCACACCGAGGCCGAGCGCAGCGCCTCCGCACTCGCGGAAGGGAGCCGCAGCCTGCGTGCCCGTGCCCGCGCCTCGGCGGAGCGCGCCACCACGTGCACGCTCCAGCCCGCAGCCTGCAGCGTGCGCGCGAGCGCCCCGCCGAGCCGCCCTACGCCCACGACCACCACGCTGCCCGCCGCGCGCCGGCGCGCAGGAGCACGGCGGCGCGGGCGACGGGGGCTCACGCGAGCTCGCGGGTGAAGGCGAGCTGGCCTGCGCTCACGGCCACGCGCACGCGGTCGCCGCTGCCGAACTCCCCGGCGAGGATGCGCTCGGCGAGCGGGCCCTCCACGAGCCGCTGCACCACCTGGCGCATGGGACGCGCGCCGAGCTGCGGATCGAAACCGCCGGAGCGCAGCAGGTGGCCGACCACGTCCTGGTCCGCCACGTACGCGATGCCCTTCTCGGTCGCGAGGCGGCGGCTGCTCTCCTCGAGCAGCAGGGTCGCGATGCGCGCCACCTCCACCTCCGCGAGCGGGCGGAAGGGGAGCCGCTCGTCGATGCGGTTCCACAGCTCGGGGGGCAGGCTCTTGCGCGCCACGGCCGCCGCCGAGTCCATGTCGCTGGTGACGGGCGCCTCGGCGGCGCCGAAGCCCACGGGGCGGCCCGCCTTGCTGAAGGCCTCTGCGCCGAGGTTCGTGGTCATCACCACCACGGTGTTGGAGAAGTCGATGTGCCGGCCCTTGCCGTCGGTGAGGCGGCCCTCCTCGAGCACCTGCAGCAGGAGCAGCTGCACCTCGCGGTGGGCCTTCTCGATCTCGTCCAGCACCACCACGCTGGAGGGGCGGCGGCGCACCGGCTCGGTGAGCTGGCCGCCGTCGCCGTAGCCCACGTAGCCCGCGGGGGCGCCGATGAGGCGGCTCACGCCGTGCTGCTCGGAGAGCTCGCTCATGTCCACGCGCACCAGCGCGTCGCGGCTGCCGAAGAGCACCTCGGCGAGCGCGCGCGCGAGCTCCGTCTTGCCCACGCCCGTGGGGCCGAGGAAGAGGAAGGACCCCATGGGCCGGCGCGAGGCGAAGCCCGCGTAGTTGCGGCGGATGACCTTGGCGATGCGCGCCACGGCCTCCTCGTGCCCGATGACGCGCTGGGCGAGGTCGGACTCGAGGCGCAGCAGGCGCGCCGAGTCGTTGAGCAGCAGGCGCTCCTCGGGGAGCCCCGCGAGCTTGGCGACCACGCGCGCGACGTCCGCGGGCTCGACCACGTCCTTGCCCTCACGGCGGCAGCGGCTGCCCGCGAGGTCCGCCACGCTGATCGCCTTGTCCGGCAGGAAGCGGTCGGTCACGTAGCGGCTGGCGAGGCTCGCGGCGGCCTCGAGCGCCTCGGGGCTGTAGCGCAGGCCGTGGTGCTCCTCGTAGCGCCCGATGACGCCGGAGAGGATCTGCACCGTCTCGGGCACGCTGGGCTCGTTCACCACCACGGGGGTGAAGCGGCGCTCGAGCGCGGGATCGTTCGAGATGAACTTGCGGTACTCGTCGTGCGTCGTGGCGCCGATGCAGGGGAACTCGCCGCGCGCCATCGCGCTCTTGAGCTCGTTCGCCGCGTCCTGGGGCCCGTCCCCGGTGGAGCCCGCGCCCACCAGGGTGTGCAGCTCGTCGATGAACACCACCACGCGGCCGCCGGCGAGCTTCACCTCGTCCTTGAGCGCGTTGAGCTTCTCGCTGAAGGAGCCGCGCAGCTGGGTGCCCGCTACCAGCGTGGCCATGTCCAGCTCGAGGACGATCTTCTCCGCGAGCGCGCCCTTGAGCTCGGCGAGCCGCTGCGCGACGCCCTCGACCACCGCCGTCTTGCCCACGCCGGGCTCGCCCAGGAGGCAGGGGTTGTTGGTGCGGCGCTTGCCGAGGATGTCGATGACCTCCTCGATCTCCTTGGCGCGGCCCACCACCGGATCCAGCGCGCCTGCGCGCGCCGCCACGCTGAGGTTGCGGCCCAGCGAGGCGAGGGTGGGGAAGAGCTTGGGGTCCAGCTCGAAGCTCGCGGCCGGCACGGGCGCCGCGACGGCGGGAATGGCCGCAGAGGAGGGGCGGGCCGCGGGGGAGGGCAGGGGAGCGGGTGCCGGGGCGCGCGCGAGCTCGGCCTCGGCGTGGGCCTCCTCCACCTCCTCCACCACCTCGTCGATGAGATCGCGCGGGGAGATGGCCGGCCGCGCCACGCTCACCGCGACGGCGGCGCGCGGGGCCGGGGTGGGGGCCGCGGGCAGCTGCGGCAGGGGCGAGGGGGGCGCGCCCAGCGGCCGCGTGGGAACGGGGCGGGCCAGGGGCGCCGTGCGGCCCACCTGCAGCTTGCGCGGCATGCGCCCGCTCAGGAAGTAGGAGAGCGCGGTGTTGCGCAGGCCGGAGAGGTCCAGGCCCGACTCGGTGAGCAGCTCCGCCGCCGCGCAGCGCACGCGGGTGAAGGCGATGAGCAGGTGCAGGCAGTCGGTCTCCGACGAGCCGCAGTTGCGCGCGATCTCGCGGGCCTTCTCCCGCAGCTCCCGCACCAGGCCCGGGGCCTCGTCCGGCGGGGCGCCCATGGTCTGCAGGAGCCCATCCTCGTCCACGCCGCGCTCCTTCAGCAGCAGCTGGGCGCGGTTCTCCACGGTGAAGAGCGCGAGCAGGACGTGGGCGGAGGTGAGCCGCTGGGCCACGCTCTGCGCAATGTCTTCCGCCTCGTGGAGTACCTGAGCGAGATCCGTCCCGTCGACCATTCGAGCTCCGGCAAGCGTGCGAGCAGGCAAATACACTGTTCGGATCCACGCGGCAAAATTTCGCTACAGGTTGCTACGGGCGGGTTGTAGCCGGGGCGGAATCCAGGAATTTCCGCGCCGCATGTGGGTTGGAGGCCGCGGAAAAATCCGGGCCGTCCGTTCACCTTTCTTCACTGGCCGGGCAATTGCCTTCGGGGCTACGCGTACCCCTCCCCGAGAACCCTTCTATGACCTCACTTGCTCTACCTGCACGCACCGTGGTCGACCCCGTCGAGGGCGTGCGGGCCTCCGTCGAGTCCCGCCGCTGGGTGTGGCCCCTGCTGCTGCTCTGCCTCAGTGTGTCCGTTCATGGGACGGCCTATTCCCTGCGCTGGGATCCCGCCCCCTCCGTCACCCAGCAGCTGCAGATGAGCGGCGAGATGGGCCGCAAGTCCGAGGCGGAGATCGACGAGGAGATCGAGACCGCGAGCCGCAAGGCGCTGGTGGGCGGCATCGCCAAGGGCGCCTTCGTGATGCCCGTGACCGTGCTCGGGCTCGCCGCGCTGCTGTGGTTCTGCGGCTGGCTCTTCGGCGTGAGCGCGCACTTCGCCAAGCTGATGACGGTGGCCGCGGTGGCGATGCTGCCCATCGCGCTCTTCCACTTCATCTACGCGGGCTGCGCCCTCTTCCAGCACACCCTGACAGAGACCCAGGCGCTCAAGCTCGTGCCCTCCAACCTGGGCATGCTCCCGGGGTTGAGCCCGCGCCTGGCGCGCGTGCTCTCGGGCGTGGACTTCTTCAACCTGTGGAGCGCGGGGCTGCTCGGCCTCGGCTTCTCGTACGCCACCGGCATGCGCCGCTCGCGCGCGCTGGGGCTCTCGGCCGTCCTCTACCTCATGTACGTCGGAGTCTTCCTCGTGGGCCTTCCTGCCATGGGCGGAGGTGCGCGATGAGCGCCGCCCTCGTCCTCTCCCTTGTCCTCTCGGCCACCCCCATCAAGCTGGAGGACGTGCGCAAGCAGAGCCGCCAGAACGTGCAGGCGCTGCAGGCCGTCCTCGCGCAGCAGAGCGCGGCCTCGGCCGTGACCGGCTCTCGCGCGGCCTTGCTGCCGCAGCTGGGCGCGAGCGTGGGCGCGAGCCGCAACTTCCAGGGCCAGCAGCTGGGCCTGGTGACCGAGGTGGACCCGGCCAACCCCGGCGGCTTCATCCAGACCGAGAAGCCGGTCTCCGGCAACACCCGCAACGCCTTCGACCTCTCGGCGACCCTCACCCAGCTCCTGTTCGACGGGCGGCGCTGGGCGGAGCTGCGCCAGAGCGGCGCCATCGCCGAGGCGACGAAGGGTGAGGCCGTCGAGCAGCAGGCCACGAGCGAGCTGGAGGCCATCCGCCGCTTCTACGCGCTGTACGGCCAGCAGGCGCGCATCGAGGTGCTGCGCGCCACGGTGAAGCGCAGCGAGGACCAGCTCGAGCGCGCGCGCGCCCTCTTCGAGGCAGGCCGCGCCGCCAAGAGCGAGGCGATCAGCGCCGAGGTGAACCTGGGCAACGACCGCATCACCCTGCTGCAGGCCGAGCGCGACCTGGTCATCGCCCAGGCGGACCTCGCCTCGTGGCTCGCGGCCCCCGGGATCGAGGAGTTCCAGGCAGTGGACCCGGGCATCCTGGGCGTGAAGCCCGAGGCGCCGCCGGACTACACGAAGGCGCTCGAGCTCGCGCGCAGCAACCGCCCGCTGCTCACCGCGCTGCAGAGCCGCGTGCGCGCCGCGAACGCGGGCGTCTCGGCGCAGTGGTGGGGCTACTTCCCCAGCCTCTCGGCCCAGGCGCGCTACAGCCGCGGTGGCTCCACCGTGGATCCGGTGTTCACGGACCCGAAGCTGCAGAACAACCTCAGCGTGGGCGTGGCGCTCAACTGGGACCTGTTCAACGGCTTCGCCACCGGCGCCGCCGTGCGCCAGGCGGAGTACGCGCGCAGCCGCGCCGAGCTGGACTTCGCCCAGGCCGAGCGCGACCTGCAGGCCGAGGTGCGCCGCTCGCTGCAGCAGCTCACCACGCAGATCGCCGCCACCGAGCTGGCCACCGCGAACCGCGCGGCCGCCGTGCAGGGCCTCGCAGTGGAGGAGGAGCGCTTCCGCGCGGGCGCCGGCTCCACCCTCGAGGTGCGCGACGCGCAGCTCAAGCTGACCCAGGCGGAGCTGAGCCTGCTGACCAACCGCATCGACGTAGAGAACGCGCGCTATGCCCTGCAGAGGGCGACGGGCATGCTGAGCTCGGGGGAGACGAAATAATGAAGTGGTGGAAGGCAGTCATCGCAGCAGTGCTGGTGCTCGGCGCGTTGGGGATCACGGCGGGAGGGCTCAAGGAGCGCCCGCCCCCCACCACCGAGGTGCAGATCTCCAAGGCCCACAAGGGCACCATCACCCGCACCATCACCGGCGCGGGCAAGGTGCAGTCGGCCACCACGGTGAAGATCTCCTCGAACCTCTCCGGCGACCTCACCGAGCTGCTGGTGAAGGTGGGGGACAAGGTGGCCAAGGGGCAGGTGCTCGGCCGCATCGACCGCCGTCGCTTCGAGGCCTCGGCGAAGCAGGCCTCGGCCGCCGCTGCCGCCGCGCGCTCGGACGTCCAGGGCGCGCAGGTGGAGGTGGCGCGCGCGGAGCAGGAGCTCGGCCGCATCGAGGGCCTGGTGAAGAAGGGCATGGCCTCCACCGCGGAGATGGAGAAGCTCAAGTCGGACCGCGACGCGGCCGCCGCGCGCGAGGGCAGCGCCCACCAGCGGCTCGCCCAGGCGCAGGCCGCCTACGACGAGGCCTCGAACAACCTCTCCAAGACCACGCTGCTCTCGCCCATCGACGGCAACGTCATCGAGGTGAGCCGCCAGGTCGGTGAGCGCGTGCGCGGCTCGGACTTCAACGAGGACGTGGTGATGATCATCGCCGCGCTCAGCGCCATGGAGGTGAAGATCGAGGTGGGCGAGCACGAGGTGGTGCACCTGCGCGCAGGCCAGACTGCCGAGGTCAGCGTGGACGCGCTCGAGGGGCAGAGCTTCGAGGGCTCGGTGGTGGAGATCGCCCAGAACGCCACCATCAAGAACCCCGGCACCGAGGCCGAGGTCACCAGCTTCCCGGTGAAGGTGGCGCTGCGCACCCGGCCTCCGGGCGTGCTACCCGGCATGAGCGGCGAGGTGAAGATCGCCGCCGAGACCCGCCGCGACACCGTGCTCGTGCCCATCCAGGCCGTCACCGTGCGCGCCGAGAAGAGCCTGCCGGACTACAAGCCGCCGGTGGAGGGTGGGGCGATCACGGCGAAGAAGACCGAGAGCCTCTCCAAGGTGGTGTTCGTGGTGAGCGCGGACAACAAGGCGCAGGTGCGCCGCGTGCGCACCGGCATCGCCTCGGACACCGAGCTGGAGATCCTCGAGGGCCTGCAGGACGGCGACCGCGTGGTCGAGGGGCCCTACCGCACGCTCTCCAAGGAGCTGAAGGACGGGGACGTGGTGCGCGAGCCGGAGATGGGCGGGCCCGGGGGCCCCGGCGGGCGCGGAGGCCGCCGCTCGTGAGCACGACGGATGGCAGCGCAGCCGGGTCGGCTGACGGCCGGCTCATCGGCGTGGAGAACATCACCCGCGTCTACCAGGTGGGCGGCGAGGAGGTGCGCGCGCTGCGCGGCGTGTCCTTCAACGTCGCCAAGGGCGAGTGGGTGGCGATCATCGGCCAGTCCGGCTCGGGCAAGAGCACGCTGATGAACGTGCTCGGGTGCCTGGACACGCCCAGCAGCGGCCGCTACCTGCTCAACGGCAAGGACGTGAGCCGCATGGACGACGACGAGCTCGCGGCCATCCGCAACCAGGAGATCGGCTTCATCTTCCAGACCTTCCAGCTGCTGCCTCGCGAGACGGCGCTCGCCAACGTGGAGCTGCCGCTCGTGTACCGCGGCATGCGCGCGAAGGAGCGGCGCGAGCGCGCGAAGGCGGCGCTGGAGAAGGTGCAGCTCAGTCACCGCATGACCCACCGGCCCAACGAGCTGTCGGGCGGTCAGCGCCAGCGCGTGGCCATCGCCCGCGCGCTGGTGAGCGAGCCCAGCCTGCTGCTCGCGGACGAGCCCACCGGTAACCTGGACTCGGCCAC
Source organism: Aggregicoccus sp. 17bor-14 (assembly GCF_009659535.1). Lineage (NCBI taxonomy): Bacteria > Pseudomonadati > Myxococcota > Myxococcia > Myxococcales > Myxococcaceae > Aggregicoccus > Aggregicoccus sp. 17bor-14. Next base: position 234,508 of record NZ_VJZZ01000008.1, on the reverse strand, counting down.
GGGCGAGGAGATCGTGCGGCTCTTCGAGGAGCTGCACCGGGCCGGGCACACGCTGTGCCTCGTCACGCACGAGCCCAAGCTCGCGGCGCGCTGCCCGCGCGCGGTGCGCCTGAGCGACGGCGTGGTGGTGGCGGACGGGCCGGGGCGCGAGGTCGCGATGGCGGGCCTGCCGGGCGCGGTGGCGGCGGCTTCATGAGCTTCCGGGTGGACGTGCTCGAGGGGGCACGCATCGCGCTGTTCAGCCTGCGGGCGAACCGCATGCGCACGCTGCTCACCACGGTGGGCATCGGCATCGGCGTGGCCACGCTGCTGGCCATCGTCGGCATCATCCAGGGGATGAACAAGAGCTTCAGCGAGCAACTCGCCACCATCGGGAGCAACACGCTGTACGTCTCCAAGTTCCCCTGGGTGATGAACGGCGGCTGGTGGGAGTACCGCAATCGCAAGAACTTCGTGCAGGCGGACATCGACGCCATCCGCCAGCAGTCGCCGTACGTGGCGGCCATCGCGCCCAGCGTGGGCCGCCTCTTCGACGTGTCCTACGGCGGCCAGCAGCTCTCGGACGTGCGCATCAACGGCACCACCAGCGAGTACCTGAACATCGGCTCGTTCAAGGTGGTGAGCGGCCGCTTCCTCACGGAGGTGGACGACAGCGTGACGCGGCCGGTGGCGGTGCTCGGCGCGGACGTGGTGGATGCGCTCTTTCCCGGGGTGAGCCCGCTGGGGCAGAGCGTGCGCATCGACGGGCGCGCCTACCAGGTGGTGGGCACGCTCTCGCGCCTCGGCAAGATCATGGGGGACAGCCAGGACAACACGGTCATCATCCCCTTCAAGACCTTCTACGCGAACTTCGGCCGCCAGCGCCCCTTCTCCATCTCCATCGCGCTCAAGAACGCGGAGGACATGAAGGTGGCCGAGGATCAGCTCGTCGGCATCCTGCGCCGCTCGCGCGGCACGCCGGTGGAGAAGCCGGACGACTTCTCCATCAACCGCCCGGAGATGCTCGCCAAGACCTACGAGCAGCTCACCGGCGCGCTGTTCGGCGTGGCGGTGGGCGTGGGCCTCATCACGCTGCTGGTGGGCGGCATCGGCATCATGAACATCATGCTGGTGAGCGTGCGCGAGCGCACCCGGGAGATCGGCGTGCGGCGCGCCCTGGGCGCGAAGAAGCGCACCATCATCCTGCAGTTCCTGCTCGAGGCGAGCACGGTGTCCGCGGTGGGCGGCGCGCTGGGAACGGCCGTGGGCCTGGGCACCGCGAAGGTGCTCAGCCTCGTCACGCCCCTGGCCGCGACCATCCAGCCGGTCACGGTGCTCGCCGGGGTGGGCTTCGCGGGCCTCGTCGGCCTGCTCTTCGGCATCTGGCCCGCCGCGCGCGCCGCCAGCCTCGACCCGGTCGAGGCGCTTCGCTACGAGTGACCCGCCCCATGCGCGCCTTCTTCGACAACCTGCGCCTCTCGCTGGGCACCTTCCTGGGCAACCCGCTGCGCTCGCTGCTCACGCTGCTGGGCATCGTCATCGGGGTGGCCACGGTCATCGCGATGATGGGGCTCATCGAGGGCTTCCGGCTCAAGATGAACCGCGACCTCTCGCAGCTGGGGGCGAGCACCTTCCAGGTGACCAAGTTCCCCAGCGGCTTCGGCCGCTTCAACTGGGCCAAGTACGCGAAGCGCCCCAACCTCACCCTCGAGGACGTGCGCGCCATCTCGCTGGCGCCGTCCGTGGGCATGGTGTCCGCGGTGGACGAGGAGGGGGGCCAGAAGGTGACCACGGCGGCGCGCGAGACGCGGCCCGCCGTCACCGTCACCGGCACCACGCCCGCGTACCTCGAGACCAGCGGCATCACGGTGGAGAGCGGGCGCTTCTTCGGCGAGACGGAGTCCGTGGACGGGCGCAGCGTGGCGGTGCTGGGCGTGGACGTGGCGGACACGCTCTTTCCCAACATGAACCCGCTCGGCTACGAGGTGCGCATCCGCGGCCGCGCCTTCACGGTCATCGGCGTGCTGCAGCGGCGCGGCAGCTTCATGGGCATGGTGAGCCTGGACAACCAGGTCATCGTGCCGCTCGCGCCGTACCAGATGCTCTACGGGAAGAACCACTCGCTGGACATCAACGTCCAGGCGCGCGAGCCGAAGCTGCTGGACAAGGCGCAGGACGAGGTGGGCGTGCTGCTGCGCCGGCGCCGCAACCTCGCGCCGCTCGCGCCCAACGACTTCGAGGTGAACACCAACGAGTCGATGACCAAGACCTTCAACCAGCTGTCCGGCGTGGTCACCGCGGCGAGCTTCGGCGTGTGCCTGCTCGCGCTGGTGGTGGGCGGCATCGGCATCCTCAACATCATGCTGGTGAGCGTGACCGAGCGGACCCGGGAGATCGGCATCCGCAAGGCGCTGGGGGCGCGCAAGGGCCGCATCCTCGGGCAGTTCGCCACCGAGGCCGTCATCCTCGCGCTGGTGGGCGGCGTCATCGGGGTGGCCATCGGCTTCCTCGGCGCCTTCCTCGTCCGCTGGCTGCTGCGCTTCGAGACGGTGGTGCCCACGTGGGCGGTGCTGCTCTCGCTGGGGATGAGCTCGGGCGTCGGCCTGCTCTTCGGCATCTACCCGGCGGCGCGCGCGGCCCGGCTGGATCCCGTGGACGCCATGCGCCACGACTAGCGGCCCGGCAGCCGGCGCGCGCTTTTGTTATGGGTGCGTGTATGCCCTCTCTGCCCTGGCGCGGCCTCGGGCTCAGCAGCAACCTGAGCGAGCGCGATCAACCGCACCCCTACCGCCTGCTCGAGGAGTGCCCCGGCCTCTTCGACTACGTGGAGTACAGCGCGCCGCTCTCGCTCGACGAGGCGCGCAGGGAGGCCTCGCTCTTCCCCGAGATGTGGCGCTCGCGGGACCAGGTGCCGGTGCTCTTCCACCCGGTGCACCTCAACCTCTACGGCCCGGAGCTCGAGAGCGCCGCGGCACTCGCCGCGCTGGACGCGCACGCGCGCGCCGTGGGCAGCCCCTGGGTGGGCAACGACGTGGGCTGGTGGCACGCAGGCGGACAGCCCTTCCCCGGCTATCTCTACTTCACGCCGCCCCTGAGCGCGGCCGGGCTCGCGGACGCTGCCGCCCACGCGCTGCACGTGCAGGCGGGGCTCAGCATGCCGCTCGCGCTGGAGAACCCCGCCGTCTTCGCGCGGCGCGGCGGGCTGCACGTGCTGGACTTCATGGCCGGCCTGCACGCGCGCACGGGGCTGCCGCTGCTGCTGGACCTGGGGCACCTGCTCAGCTTCCAGCTCTCCGCGGGGCTTCCCGCCGAGGCGGGCCTGGACGGCTTCCCCCTCGACAGGGTGATCGAGCTCCACCTCGCGGGTGGCGTGGTCACCCGCCGGGGCAGCGCAGGGCCCCACCACGGCCTCTATGTGGACGATCACACCCAGCCGGTGCGCGAGGAGCTCTTCGCGCTGCTCGAGCGGCTGCTGCCGCGCTGCAGCGCCTTGCGCGCCGTGACCTTCGAGGGGGACGGCCACCCGCCCGAGGTGGCGGCGCTCACGCTGCGCCGCCTGCGCGGGCTGCTGCCCGCAGGAGCGCGCGCCGACCTCTCTTGGGAGACGCCCGTTGCGAGTGCGCCGCAGCCCGGGGCCGCCTTCCAGACGCGGCCCTGGGAGCTGTTCGAGGAGGGCTACAGCACGCGCCCGCCCGCGTCCGCCGAGGACGTCTCCGGTGCGCGCGCCGAGCAGGACTTCCGGCTCGCCGTGGTGGCGGAGGCGCTCGACCGGGACTGGCCGCTCACGCGGCTGCTGCTCGCCGGAGATCGCGCGGGGCTCGCGGCCTTCACCGGCTCGCGCGACTTCCGCGAGCTCTTCGAGGGGCTGGGCCGCTCGCTGGGGCACGCCTTCGCGAGCTACGCGCGCCGGACGCTGCGCGCCCGGCCGGACGAGGGCGCCTCTGCGGCGCTGGCCTTCGAGACCTTCCTGCCCCAGGCCTTCGCCCGCCCGGTGGTGCCTCCGGCCGCAGGTGAGCTCTCGCTCGCCCCGGACGTGCGGGTGGGACACTTCCCGGCGGACCTCACGGAGCTGGTCTTCGCGGCGCGCTCGCTGCGCCGCCACCTCACCGGGCGCGCGTGGGCCTGCGAGGCGCTCGAGCTCAGCGGGCTCGAGGCGCTCGCGCAGGTGGCGGCCCGGCCCGCGCCCGGCCCCTGGACCTTCGCCGTCCGGAGGCGGGCAGGGGGCCTCGAGGTGCTCACCGTGCCCTCGCGCCTCGGCCTGCTCCTGCGCGCGCTCGCGGCGGGTCCGCAGCGACCCGAGGCGCTGGAGCCGGCGCTCGCCGCGCAGGTGGAGGAGGGGCTCGCGCGCGGCTTACTGCGCCGGGGAGTGGGAGAAGGGGCCCGTGCGGGGGCGCCGCTTGCGCCGGGCCCGGCGCTGGGCTAGGTGCGCCGCGCATGTCGTCACCACTCGTCGTTGGAATCGCCGGCGGTACCGCCTCGGGGAAGACCACCGTGGCGCGCAAGGTGCGCGAGGCGCTGCAGGGCTGCCGCGTGGCCTTCATCGACCAGGACTCGTACTACCGGGACCTCACCGGCCTGCCGCTCGCCGAGCGGCGCGAGGTGAACTTCGATCACCCGGACGCCTTCGACACGGAGCTGCTGGTGCAGCACCTGCGCGAGCTGAAGGCGGGCCGCGGCGTGGACAAGCCGGTCTACGACTTCAAGACGAGCACCCGCGAGCAGCGCACCACGCGCGTGGAGCCGGGGGACGTCATCCTCATCGAGGGCATCCTCGTGCTGCACATGCAGCCGGTGCGCGAGGAGCTCGCGGTGCGCATCTACGTGGACGCCGAGGACGACGTGCGGATCATCCGCCGCCTCAGCCGCGACATCAACGAGCGCGGCCGCGACTTCGACCACGTGGTCGCCCAGTACCTGCGCCACGTGCGCCCCATGCACATGGGCTTCGTCGAGCCGAGCAAGCACTACGCGGACATCATCGTCCCGCACGGCGGCGACAACACCATCGCCATCGAGATGCTGGTGGGCGCCATCCGCAGCCGCCTCGGCGCGAGGTAGGACCGCGTCCTCCCTCTCCCTCTGGGAGAGGGTCGGGGTGAGGGAAGTGGAGGAACCTGTCCCACCTCACCCATGCTTCGCGCACCCGTGCGCAAAACTTCCGCCCGAGAAGCGTCCCGCGCCCGCAGGCCGAGCAGAGAGCCGTGCGCCGCGAGGGGTGGGGTGGTCTAGAACGGGCGTGGGAATTCCCGTATCTCTTCGCCCCACCGTACTGGACCCATCAGGAGCCCCGCCCGCGTGAAGCGCACCCTCGGACCCATCGTCGTCGTCGTCGGCCTCATCCTCCTCGGGGTGATCGGCCTCCGCAGCGTGAAGGCGCGCACCGCCGCAGCCGAGCGCGAGGCGGACACCTACCGCCTGCAGCGCGACTACCTCGAGCGCGTCTCCTGGCTGCGCGCGAACCCGGACGAGAAGGCCTACCGCGACGAGGTGGGCGCCTTCCTCAAGGGCTACTTCGCGCGCGTGGACACGCACGTGAAGGAGTTCGGCGGCAACCCGGACTTCGACGACTACCTCGAGGAGCTGCAGAAGCGCCCGAAGGAGGACCGCGCGGCGGACCGCAAGGCCTTCTACGAGTACACGCGCAAGCGCTTCGACCAGATGCGCAGCGGCAAGTACGCCCCGCTCTGGAGCGCCACCGACAAGGGCATGCGCCTGGACGTGGTGTCCTCGGACGTCGTCATGGTGGCGGGCCGCCCGCAGGTGCGCCTGATGCTCGCGCTCTGGGGCGCGCAGCGCGAGATGAAGGAGGACGGCAAGCTCAAGAAGATGGTGACCAGCGCCTCCTTCAACACCTCGTGGCGCCTCACCGACGACAAGGGCAAGCTGCTGGGCGAGATGAACGCGGGTGACCCGTCGATGAAGATCGACTTCCCCGAGCGCTTCATCGCCGAGTTCCCGCCGCAGATGGTGCTCGGCCACTACGATCTGGACCTCGTCCCCGCGGCGGTGACGAAGATGGAGATGGCCTTCGCCGTCACCTCGCACGCCCCGTCCGGCGGCACCGCGAACGCGAGCTACACCTGGAAGCTGGACGTGCCCAGCGAGTGGAAGCTCAAGGACGGCGAGAAGTGGGAGGGCGCGGTGGAGTCCGAGCGCTCCGAGGAGGAGATCGATCCCGCCAAGGCGCAGAGCGCCCGCGGCGAGTAGTCAGCCCCCGTCGCCGCCGGCCACCACCGCGAGGTGGGTCGCGAGCCGGTAGGCGGACAGGGTGCCCGCGTCGTCGAGCAGGTAGAGGTTGAGCTGGGCGTCGGCCTCGAGCGCGACGAGGCCCGCCCCCGCCTCCACCTCGGCGAGCACGTGGCCGCCGCGCGGCTCCACCGCGCGCACCTGCTCTCCGGGAAGGAACACCACGCCGCGCGCCGGCACCGGCCGCAGCGCGCGCGAGAGCGGCTCGCCTGAGGCGCCCACGCGCCAGGCCATCCGCCCGTCCTCACCGAAGCGCGCCGCGCCCCCGTGCGGCGCCGCCACCACCACCGAGCGCGTGAGCCCGGTGAGAGCGTAGGGCCCCGGCCCCAGGTGCAGCCCGCGCTCCCACAAGAGCTGCCCGCGGGTGCCGAGGCACGCGAGCGCGCCCTCGCCCTCCGCCTGCCCCGCGACGTACAGGTGCGCCCCGCGCGGCAGGGGGAGCGTGGGCTGGCCGAAGGGCAGCAGCGCCGTCCACGCGACCTCTCCTGCGTGCGCGTCTGCGACCAGCACCGCTCCCTGCAGCCCCTGTCCCAGGGTGGCGGCGAAGCGGCGGCCCCAGGGCACGGGCGGCGCCACGAAGGGCAGCTCCGCGCGCACCCGGAAGCGCACCTGCCCGTCGGCGAGGTCCAGCCCGTAGAGGTAGCCCAGGTCCGTGGCGAGCAGCGCCCGGTGCGCCTGCACGGACAGGTGCACGCGCTGGGTGCGCGGCGGCGCGAGGCGCCACAGCTCGCGGCCGCTCAGCTCCGCGAAGCCCAGCACCGCGCGGCCCTCGCTGCTCGCCACGAGCACGCCGTCCTTGCGGACGAGAGAGGGGCCCAGGGGCGTCCCGTCGTGGGCGTGCAGCCAGCGCGCGCCCGCCCCGCGCCCCTTGAAGCCGTACACGCGGGAGCCCTCCGCCACCACCGCGTGGCCGTCCGCCGCCGCCGCCACGCCGTGGCTCGCCTCGCGGCGCCAGAGCAGTGCCCCGTCGCGCGCGGCGAAGGCGCAGGCGAGCTCGGGCGCGGAGTAGACGGGCCCCTTGGGATGCAGGAGCAGCTGCCCGCGCTCGGCGCCGGCGAGGCCCCGCTGCTCCCATAGCTTCTCGAAGCGCAGGCGCTTGAGGCGCCCGGGGGTGCGCAGTGGGCGGCTCGCCGCGCGCGGCAGCACCACGCGCTCGCGCGCCTCGCCCTCGGCCTCGGGCGGGCGTACGGCGCCGCGCAGGTGGGAGAGCCCGTCGCGGCAGCGCTCCGAGAGCTCGACGAGGTAGGGGTTCTTCGCCTGGGCGGGGTGGCGCTCGGTCACCGCGAGCACGAAGGCGAGTCCCAGGTCGAGCATCGCCGCCGCCAGCGCGCGCCCCTCGAGCGCGACGCGGGGCCCTCCACGCCCCAGCTGCGCGCGGCCCTCGGCGAGCTCCAGCAGGAGGGCAGGGCGGGTGCCGGCCGGCTCGAGCGCGTGCTCGGCCTCGCCCAGCTCCAGCGCCCGCACCAGCTCGCTGCCCTGGCGCGAGAGCTCCAGCACCGCGAGGAAGGGCGCGCCGCGGCTCCTCCAGGCCTGCGGCCGCCCCGCGAGCTCCAGCCACACCTCGCCCTCACACAGCAGCGACCCCAGCGCCGGGCCCCCCTGCCGTCCGAAGCGGCGCAGCACGTCCGCACCGTCCTCCAGGAGCAGCCCGAAGCCGGGCGTGGCGGGGGGCGCCACGCGGCGGGTGTAGGGCGCCGGGGGCTCCGCGGGCGCGGGGTCGGGCGCGCGCCGCAGCAGGGCGAGGCTTCCCTCCAGGAGGCGCCGGCGGGCGGCCGGCAGCGCCTCGGGGGGCAGCGCCTCGCCGCCCGCGCGCACTGCGGCGGCCAGCTCCTCCAGGTCCACCCGGACGGGGGGGCGCAGCCTCCGGGCGGGCCGGTCCAGCGCCGCCACCTGCAGGAGCACCTCGCCCCCGTCGCGCTGCAGCACCAGCTCCAGGTGCGCCTCGGGCAGGGACACCTGGGCGAGCGGCGCGCGGCCCCCGTGCAGTGCGGCCACCGCCGCGCTCAGCGCGGGCACGACCTCCGCGAGCGGCTCCTCCACCGCGCCCGGCAGCAGGTTCACGCCGTCCAGCTCGAGACCCACCGAGTCCATGGGGGGCTCGCCGGGCTCGCGGCGCCAGTGCTGTCCGATGCGAATGCGGATCATCCGTCCCTTGGTTTTTCCCTTTTGACAAGCCAGAACCCGGATGCCTAGCATCCGCCACTTATACGGCCCTACATTTTTGTAACCGTTCGTTATTCTTGGGGAATAGCTGATGACATTTTACGAGGCCGCGCTCCGGATCCTGGAGAGCGAGGGTCGTCCCCTGCACTTTCTGGAAATCACCGAGAAGTCCATCGCGCAGAACCTGCTGAGCCACGTGGGCAAGACGCCCGAGCAGACCATGCTCTCCCGGCTCGCCGCGATGGCCCGGCGGACCCGCGAGCGCAAGGTGGTGGTGACCGCAAAGGACACGTTCGCGCTGGTGGAGTGGTCGCTTCCGGAGGATGCGGAGGCGCTCGCGCAGACGGGGGTGGTGGAGCCCAATCCGGAAGAGTCCATGCCGCCGATGCGGCCCGAGGAGCGTCACCCCGAGCCGCGCAACGAGAACGCGCGCAGCGCGGGCCGCGGCTCGGAGCGCAAGCGGCGCCGTGACGAGGAGGAGGAGGGTCGGGGCGGCAAGCGCCGGCGCTTCCCGCCGCTTCCCGAGGTGGCGTTCGAGGTGCTCAGCGAGGCCGACGAGCCGCTGCGCGCCGAGGAGCTGCTCGAGCGCGCCCGCAGCCGCGAGCTCGCCGCCGAGGACCTGGCGGTCGAGGCGCTGCTCACCGCGCTGCTCGAGGACAACCAGCGCCGCATCGACGCCGGTCGCCGCCCGCAGTTCTCCTTCTCCGGCGAGACGCGCCAGCTGGCGCTCGAGCGGGGCGGGGGGGCCGAGGGCGCCAACGCGCAGGAGCTGCAGGCCGCCTTCGCCGCCGCGCTGGGCATCCCGCTGGAGGCGGGCCGCCCGGTGCTGGGCAAGCCCGCGCCCGCGGCCGCCGCAGCGGAGGCCGCGACGGATCCCGCGCTCGCGCTCGCCGCGCGCACCGCGCTCAAGGACGCGCGCCGCGCCGTCGCACGCGCGCTGCGCCGCCGCCTCGCAGAGCTCGAGGTGGGCACCTTCGAGAAGTCCGTGGTGAAGATGATGCACGCCCTGGGCTTCCGCGAGCTCAAGGTGGCCAAGCGCTCCAAGGAGGGGCCGCTGCTCACCGCGCGCAAGCGCGAGGGCAGCGTGGAGCTGCGCTACGCCGTGCGCATGGTGAAGGGCGCGCCCGCCATCGACCGCAAGGCGGTGCAGGAGCTGCGGCGCGACCTGAGCCACTACTCCGCCCAGGTGGGTCTGCTCGCGTGCGCGGGCGACGTGCGCGGCGACGCGAAGAGCGAGGCCCAGGCCTCCGGCGCGCTGGTGATGCTCTGGTGCGGCGACGCACTGGGGGAGAAGTTCCTCGAGGCGGAGACGGCCGTCACGGTCACGCGCGTGGAGCTCTTCGACATCGACGAGCGTTTCTTCGACGCCGCCAAGGTGGAGGCCGAGGAGGCCCAGAAGCGGCGCGAGGAGCGGCAGAAGGAGCGCCAGGCGCGCGAGGACGGGGGCGCCGAGGCGCCGCCGCGCCGCGAGGCCGCCGAGCGCGAGGAGGACGAGGAGGTCTCGGCCGCGGCCCCTTCGGCGCGTCCCGAGCGCGCCCCGCGTCCGGCGCCGGCCCCGGCTGCCGAGGCCGCGGCGCCTGCCGCTGCAGGCTCCGGCTCGGACGAAGAGGAGGGTGAGGAGGGCGACGAGGAGGGCGACGACGAGCAGGAGGGCGCCGGAGGCGCACGCGCCGAGGGTGCGGAGGGCGCTCCGGGTGAGCGCAAGCGCCGCCGCCGCCGCCGCCGCGGGCGCCGCGGGCGGGGCAACCGTCCCGAGGGGACTGCCGAGGCCGGCGCCGCGCCGGCTTCCGACGCAGCCGCCGCGACGCCTCCGGGCGAGGCGGGCGCCGCGCCTGCTCCCGAGGCCGCTGCGGCCGCGCCGACGGAGCCCGCCGCTCCCGAGGCACCGGCTCCGGCCGAGGGCGGCGCGCCGCCCCAGGACGCTGCCGCGAGCGTCACCGAGGTGCCCGCTCCGCCGGCCGCCGCGGGTGACGAGCTCGCTCCCGCGCAGGCGGCCGCACCGGGCGAGGGCGAGGAGGCGCGCCCGGTTCCCGGCGTCCCGCCCCCGGCTGCTCCGGAGGGAGGGGGCGAGGACCGCTGAGGTGCGTGAGGCGGCGGGGCGAGTGGGTTAGGCTTCGGATGTGTCCATGAAGCCGCTCCACCTGCTCGTCCCCGTCCTGCTCGCGCTCTGTCTCGGCGCCTGCCGGGAGCGGCCCGCCCGCTTCCCGGTGGCCCAGGTGCAGCTGACCGGGGCCACGCTGGTGGACAACTCCCTGCTCGGCCTGGGGCGCGAGCAGGTGCAGCACCAGCTGCTGGAGGTGCTCGAGCGCACCGAGCGCTTCGAGCTGCCGGATGCGAAGCGCGCCCTGCACACCTCCCCGCCGTGGAAGCTCACGCTGGAGGTGCCCTTCACGCGCGAGGCACAGCGCGAGAGCAGCCCGGGCACCTACGCCGAGGTGGGCGCCTCGCTGGTGCTCGAGCAGAGCGGCTCGGACGGCGCCCCCCGCTACGAGGTGGTGGGGCTGGGCGAGATGCCCGTCTCGAGCCAGGCCGGCCCGGATGCGCGCCGCGAGGCGCTGCGCGCGGCGCTCGCCAGCGCCCTGGTGCAGGTGGCCGAGGCCGCGGTGCTGCAGCTCAGCGCGGTGGAGCGTCCCAACGATGCGCTGGTGAAGGACCTGCAGGCCGGAGATCCCCGGGTGCGCGAGTTCGCGCTGCGCGTGCTCGCGGATCGCCGCCAGCCGCAGGCGGCCCCGCTGCTCATCGAGCGCCTGCAGGACGGGGATCCGCTCGCCGTGCGCCGCGCCATCGGCGCGCTCGTGGAGATGCGCACCCCGGAGGCGGTGAGCGCGCTCATCGAGCTGTCGCGCGGCAAGGACCTCGGCTTCCAGCAGGAGATCCTCTTCGCGCTCGGGGAGATCGGCGGCGACGAGGCCGAGGCCTACCTGTACACCGTCTCCCAGGGGCACGATCAGGCCTCCGTGCGGGCCGCCGCGCGCGACGCCCTGGACAGCCTGCACACCGCCCGGAAGCTCCACTCCGGCGCGCGCGGCGAGGGCCGCGCCGCCCAGCGAAACCCCCCTCGATGACCACCCCCATGCCCCTGCACCCCTCCCGCCGCCGCTGCGCCCTCCTGCTCCTCGCCCTCGTCGCGCTCGCGCCCGCCTGCGCCCACCGCGGGGAGGGAACGTCCGCCCAGCAGGCCCCCGCCTCGGTCGAGGCCTACTACCCGCTCGCCGTGGGCAACCGCTGGACCTACGCGCTCAACGGAGCGAAGGACAAGCCGGTGGAGGTCTCCATCCTGCGGCAGGAGGGACCCTTCTTCGTGGACAGCCGCGGCGCGCGCCTCGCCCACGACGCATTCGGCCTGCGCGACGGCGACACCCGCTACCTGCTGCGCGGTCCGCTCGAGGTGGGCAAGAGCTGGACGAGCATCGTCTCCGTCTCCTCCACCGAGCGCTACCAGATCACCGCCACTGGCGTGCCCTGCGAGGTCCCGGCCGGGGCCTTCCAGGACTGCGTGCAGGTGGAGGGGCGCACCCGCGGCGCGGGCGACCGGGTGCTCGCGGTGCACTACACCTTCGCGCCGCGCGTGGGCCTGGTGCGCATCGAGACGGTGCTCGAGGAGGGCCAGCGCAAGCTGCCCCAGCTGCGCCTGGAGCTCGCCTCCTACGCACTCCAGGGAGACACCTCCGCGAAGTAGGCGCCAGGCAGGCAGGCGAGCGCCTGCTGGGCCGCGGAGCGGCGGGATTGAAAGCGTTGCAGCCGGCCTTTACCCTTCGGGCTCCCAGACGAGAGGCAGCTCCCATGGCCCCTGAGATTCTCGAGCAGACGCAGGAAGAGCTCATCCTCGGCTTCCTGTCGGAGAGCGGAGAGGACTTCACGTCGGGCGAGGCCCTCTCGAACAAGCTCGGCCTCTCGCGCACGGCCGTCTGGAAGCACGTGGAGAGCCTGCGCACGAAGGGCTACCGCATCGAGGCCCTTCCCGCGCGCGGCTACCGGCTGCTCGCCATCCCGGACCGGCTCACCGAGCTGGAGATCTCTCCGCTCCTGGACACCCACGACCTCGGGCGCACGCTGCACGCGCACGAGACCTTGCCCTCCACGAACGTGGAGGCCTTCCGGCTCGCGACCGAAGGGGCGGCGCACGGCGAGGTGGTGGTGGCGGACCAGCAGACGGCCGGCAAGGGCCGCCGCGGCCGGGTGTGGGTCTCGCCCCCGGGCCTCAACCTCTACTTCTCCGCCATCCTGCGCCCGGAGCTCCCGCCGCAGCGCGCCCCGGAGCTCACCCTCGTCGCCGCGGTCGCGCTCGCCGAGACGCTGCAGCAGACGGGCGTGGCGGCGCGCATCAAGTGGCCCAACGACGTGCAGATCGACGGGCGCAAGGTGGCAGGCATCCTCACCGAGCTCTCCGCGGAGCCCGAGCGGGTGCACTTCGTGGTGCTCGGGGTGGGGGTGAACCTCAACGCTCGCCCGGACGACTTCCCCGAGGACGTGCAGTCGCTCGCCACCTCCGTGGCCGAGGCCCGGGGCGGGGAGCGGGTGCCGCGCGCGGCCTTCGCCGCGGCCCTCTGGACCCGGCTGGAGGAGTGGCTGGACCTGCACGCCGAGGAGGGCTTCGGCATCGTCCGCCGGCGCTGGAAGGAGCTGTCCTCCACGCTGGGCCAGGAGGTGCTGGTGCGCACCGCGCAGAAGGAGCTGCGCGGGGTGGCCGAGGACGTGGACGAGGTGGGTGCGCTCCTGGTGCGCACCCCCGAGGGCGCCCTGGAGCGGGTGCTCGCCGGGGACGTGGAGCAGCTGCGCCCCAGGCTCGTACGCTAGTCGGTACCGCCGGGGTGGGGTCGCGCTAGACTGCGTGGCTCCATGCTCCTGGTCATCGACGTCGGCAACACCAACACCGTCCTCGGCGTGTACGAGGGCAAGAAGCTGCTGGACAACTGGCGGGTGGAGACGAGCGCGCGCCGCACGTACGACGAGTACGGCATCCTCCTCAACCAGCTCTTCCAGCTCGCGGGCATCGCGCCGAAGAGCATCGACGCGGTGGCCGTCTCCAGCGTGGTGCCGCCGCTGCAGTTCAACCTCGAGCGCATGAGCGAGCGCTACTTCCACTGCCGGCCCATGTTCGTGGGCCCCGGCGTGAAGACGGGGATGCCCATCCTCTACGACAACCCGCGCGAGGTGGGCGCGGACCGCATCGTCAACGCGGTGGCGGCCTACGAGAAGCACCACGGCGGACTCATCGTGGTGGACTTCGGCACGGCCACCACCTTCGACGCCGTCACGCCGCGCGGCGAGTACCTGGGCGGCGCCATCTGCCCCGGCATCAACATCGCCATGGAGGCGCTGTTCCAGAACGCCTCCAAGCTGCCGCGCGTGGAGTTCGCGCGGCCCCCGCACGTGGTCGGGCGCAACACCGTGCACTCGATGCAGTCCGGCCTCGTCTACGGGTACGTGGGGCTGGTGGACGGCATCTGCGCCCGGATGCAGGCGGAGCTGGGCTTCCCGCTCAAGGTGGTGGCCACCGGCGGCCTCGCCCCGCTCGTGGCGAGCGAGTCCAAGGCCATCAGCGAGGTGGACGAGTTCCTCACGCTCGAGGGCTTGCGCATCATCTACGGGAGGAACCACGGCTCATGAGCAGCCCTGCCGACGCACCGGACACCGCACCGGCCACGCCCCCCTCCAGCGCCCCCGGCGCGCACGTGGGCGTGCCGCCCGGCTGCCCCATCAGCGCCGAGTTCATCCCGGTCAACCTGCGCAAGCACGTGGACCCCGCGGCCCCCGTGCCCCTGCGCATGATGGGGGCCAAGAGCCTCGTGCCCCTGTCCCCCTCGGACATGCTGGGGGCGCTCTACATCCTCACCTACGACGCGGACGCCGGAGTGCGCGAGACGGCGGCCAAGACGGCCGCGAACCTGCCGGACCGCATCCTGGGCGGCGCGCTGCGCGACGAGGGCGTGGCCCCGCCGGTGCTCGCGTGGTTCCTCTCCCTGCTCAAGGGGAAGGAGGCCTACGCCGAGATGCTGGTGCTCAACGCCTCGACTCCGGACGAGGCGGTGGCGCAGGTGGCGCGCGAGTGCTCGCAGCGGCTCGCGGAGATCATCGGGCAGAACCAGCTGCGCCTGCTGCGCCACGAGGACATCGTGCGCGGCCTGTGCGCGAACCTCAACGCGAGCGCCGCGCTGCTGGACTCCGTCTGCGACTTCGCGGTGCGCAGCGGCGTGAACCTGCCGGACGTGCCCCAGATGCAGGCCGCGCGCGTGCGCGTGTTCGGCCCCGAGGTGGCCGCGCGGCCGCCGGACCCCGGCCCCACCGCCGAGGAGGTGATGCGCGACCTGGAGGTGGCGGACGAGGAAGCGCCGCCGATGGAGGAGGGCAAGAAGCTCACCCTCACCCAGCGCATCATGAAGATGAGCATCTCGGAGAAGATCAAGCTCGCCACGCTCGGCAACAAGGAGGCGCGCAGTCAGCTCATGCGCGACAGCAACAAGCTCGTCGCCGTGGCCGTCATCCGCAGCCCCCGCATCACGGACGGCGAGGTGCTCGGCGCCGCGGCGAACCGCGCGATCAACGAGGAGGTGCTGCGCGTCATCATCGGAAACCGCGAGTGGACGAAGAAGTACCCGGTGAAGCTCGCGCTGGTGAAGAACCCGAAGACGCCGCTCGCCGTCTCCATGAAGTTCCTCTCCACCCTGCGCGACAGCGAGGTGAAGGACCTCTCGCGCGACAAGATGGTGCCCAGCGGCGTGCAGCAGCTCGCCAAGAAGCAGCTGGAGAAGAAGAACACCCCCAAGAAGGACGAGAAGTAGCCGTCCGTTCCCGGGGGTGTGGGGGAGGGTGCCGCGGGGCTGTCTAGGCCGCGGCCTCCTCGTCGGCGTCGATGCCGGCAGGCTGCTCCTCGAGCAGCTGCTGCGCGATGCCCAGCGCCTTCTTCGCGCGCTCGCGCGTGGCCTCGTCCGCCTTGATGCGGGCGTAGAGCTTGGCCACGCGGTCCTCGTGGCGCACGTGGGACTCCTCGAGCTCCGCGATGCGCAGGCGGAGGCCGTCCGCCTCCTCGGCGGCGCTCGCCGCGAGCGCGTTCACCTCGCCGCGGGCCTCGGCCAGCTGTGCCTGGGCGTCCGCGAGCTGGGCCTGGACGTCCGAGGCCTCGGCGCGCGCGACCTCCAGCTCGTCGCGCAGGCTGTCGCGCTCGGACTGCGCGCTCGCCACGGCGGCCTCCAGCTCGGCGCCGCGGCTGCGCAGCCCCTCGAGCTCGGCCTGGCTGGACTCGTGCTGGGCGTGGAAGCCGTCCAGCTCCGCCTGCAGCGCGGCGAGCTTGCCGGTGGCGGCGCGCGCCTCCTCGCGGGCGGCCACGAGCTGCTGGTCCACGCGGCGGCGCTCCGCCGTGAGCAGGTCCGCCTTGCCGGTGAGCGTCTTGATCTGCGCGTCGCGCTTGGCCACCTCCGCGGTGGCGTCGTTGCCCTGCTGCTCGAGCTGCAGCTGCCGGTCGCGCAGCTCCACCAGCTCGTGCTCCTTCTCGTTCAGCTCGGCCTTGAGGCGCAGGATCTCCTTGTCCTTGCGATTGGCCGCCTCGCGCAGCGCGAAGGTGTCCTTGTCCGAGCGGCCGCTGCTGGCGCGCGCGGTCTCGAGCTCCGCGGAGCGCGCCTCCAGGTCCGCCTCGAGCGCGCGCGAGCGCTCCTCGGCGCTGCCCGCCTGGGCCTGCGCGTCCTCGAGCGCGCCCTGCAGCTCCACCACGCGCGCGCGCAGCGAGCGCAGCTCGGCCGCGTCCGCGGCGCTCAGGCCGGCCGCAGGCGCGCCCGTGCGGGGCAGGGAAGCGCCGAGGGAGGCCGCGGCCAGGGGCGCCGCAACGGCGCGCAGCGGGGCGGGCGCGGGCCGCTCGGCGACCGGCGCCGGAGGGGGCGCCGCGGGCGGCTCGGCGTGGAGCTCCTCCTCGAACACGTCCAGCGCGCCGTCGTCATCCGTGCCGGCCACCGACTCGAGCGGAGGCAGGCTGTCCACCTCCTCCATCGCGCCCTCGGGAGGCGCGACCACGGGCTCCTCGCCCGCGTCGATCTCCAGCGCGCTGCCGGCGAGCCCGCCGTCCAGGTGGTTCTCCAGCTCGGTGGTGTCCACCGTGGTGGAGATGTCGTCGAAGGCGGCGTCGAGCATGTCCAGCTCGGTGTCGCCCGCGGCGGCCGGGGCCGCGGCGTCGCCGGACTCCACGGAGATCTCCTCACCGCCGAAGTCGCCCAGCCCGTCGGCCGAAAGGGGCTCGTCGAGGCCGGGCAGGTCCAGCCCGTCCTCCACCAGCTCCGCCTCGCCCTCGGGGGCCGGCGGGAAGCCGATCAGCGCGCCCACGCGCTCCACCAGCAGGTCCGCGTCCACCGGGCGCGAGACGTAGTCGTCCGCGTGCGCCTTGAGCTTGCGGTGCTGCGCGAAGCCGTCCGGGTTGCCGGTGATGATGATCGGCACGCCCTTGAGATCGTCGTCCTTCTTCAGCTTGCCGCAGATGAGGTAGCCGTTCTGGCCCGCGCCCAGCTCCACCGCGAGCACCACCAGCTCCGGGCGATCCCGCCGCACCTGCTCGACGCTGCCCTTGCCGTCGGTGGTCTCGTCCACCGAGAAGCCCCGCGCCTCCAGCGCTCGGCGCAGGGTTGCGGAGAGGGCGGTATCACTTTCGACGATCAGGATTTTCTTGGACATGAGGGCAGCCCCGCTCGGGGTGTAGGGCGCGAAAAAGCGCTCCGCGTGCGACGGGGAAGCAGCGCCGCGAGGCTATCGGCAGCCTCTGGGACCGTCAATGTTGCGCCTGCCTGGACGCTCCCGCACCGACGGCTGCCGTGCAGGCGGCCAGGCTCAGCGCAGAAGGCCTCGGGGAGCTACTGCGCCGTGGTGTGCACCACGGGGCTCACCGCGACGCCGGGAGCCATCTGCGGCTTGGGGGCATCGGCCACGCGCGGCGCGCTGCTCGCGTCCGCTGCTGCCGCCGCCTTGTCCGCGAGCATCTTGCGGATGTCCGACTCGTCCAGGTCCGTGACGAGCTCGTAGACGATCTCCCGGTCGCGCCACACGGCCACGTTGTAGCCGTGGCTCGAGTCGACCTCGGCGGCCGCGAGATCGTTCGCCTTGATCTCGCGCTGCGCGTCGTCGAACACGAAGAGCCCGATGCGCCGGGGCGGCGCGTCCGCGCGCGCAGGCTGCGCCTCGTAGCTGATGTACGCCGCGGGCCGGTCCGTCACGTTGGAGATGCGCGCGCCGGAGAGGGTGGTGTTGGGCAGCCGCGGAACGGAGACGCGGTGATCCAGCTTGCCGCCGAACCAGGCCTCCACGCTCTCCGGGGTGGTGTCCGCGATCTCCACCGGCAGCCGCTTCGCGTGCCGCTTCGCCGCGTCATCCACGAAGCGCTGCTGCGCCTCGGGGCGCAGCGCCATCCAGGCGCCGCCCGCCGTGGCCACCGCGAGCATCACGCAGCTCGCCCGCAGCCACACCGCCTGCTGCGCGCGCCGCACCTCCTGCCTCAGTCCCCCCTGCAGCGAGGCGCGCAGCGCATCCGGCGCCCGGGTGCTGCTCACCGCGTGGCGCGCCGCGCGGCGCAGCGCCTGCTGCACCTGCGCCTCGGTGTGCACCCGCTGCGCACAGGCCGCGCAGGTGCTCAGGTGCGCCTCGACCTCGAGGCGCTCGTCCGGCTGGAACTCGCCGTCGAGGTAGGGGTAGAGGAAGGAGTCGAGTTCCTGGCAGGTCATTCGCGCTCGGGGATGGGCTGCGTCGGGCACCACCAACCGGCGACTACCCGGTCTTCTTCCTGCGCCGGTACTCGTCCAGATCCGCCGGCGCGGGCACCGGGTGGCCGTTCTCCCGGAAGACACCCTGGCCCTCTGCGTATTCCTTGAGCGTCTTCTGCAGCAGCTTGCGGCCGCGGAACAGCCGGCTCATCACGGTGCCCACCGGGCACTCGAGGATCTCGGCGATCTCCTTGTAGGAGAACTCCTGCAGGTCCGCGAGGATCACCACCAGCCGGAAGTCGATGGGCAGCGAGTCGATCGCGCGCAGCACGTCATCCGAGAGGAGCCGGTCGAAGAAGTACTGCTCCGGGTTCGCGGCGAAGTCGGTCGCGTCGCGGGACACGAAGCGCTCGTGCACCGCCTCGCGCTCCACGCCCTCCACCACGCTGCGCTCCTTCACCTTGCGCCGGTAGCGGTTGATGAAGGTGTTGGTGAGGATCTTGAAGAGCCACGCCTTGATGTTGGTCCCGCGCTCGAACTTGTCGAAGAAGCGGTAGGCGCGCATGCAGGTGTCCTGCACGAGGTCCTCGGCGTCGCGCTCGTTCTTCGTCAGCCGGAGCGCCGCAGAGTAGAGCGGGTCCAGGTGCGCGAGCGCCAGCTCCTCGAATTCCTGCTTCGTCCGGTTGGGTTGCCTGAAGTCCAGCATGCTCCCGCCTTCCAAGGGCCCGTAACTACTGGCGATTAGGTTGTGTCTTAACCGTCAATGTATGCACGGGAACATCCTGGGCAACAACCCTGTTCGCCGCGGGGGGCCGAGCGCCCGGCCCCTCGCATGCCCTACAGACCCCGCCCGGGCTTCTTTATTCCCGGGCGGGTTTCAGCAGGTGATTCTAGCGGGAAGCGCGCTTGGCGGCGGGCTTCGCGGCCTTCTGCGCCTTCTTGCCGCCGGAGGCGAGCGCCTGCTCGGCCGGCACGTAGTCGTAGCCGAGGTCGCGCGCCACGGCCTCGTACGTCACCTGGCCGCCGTGGGTGTTGAGGCCCTTGAGCAGCGCGCGGTCCTGGCGCAGCGCCTCGTGCAGGCCGAGGTTCGCGATGCGGGTCGCGTAGGGCCGCGTCGCGTTGTTGAGCGCGAAGGTGGAGGTCTGGGGCACCGCGCCCGGCATGTTCGCCACGCAGTAGTGCACCACGTCGTGCAGGATGAAGGTGGGCTTGTCGTGCGTGGTGGGCTTGCAGGTCTCGATGCAGCCGCCCTGGTCCACCGCCACGTCCACCACCACCGAGCCCGCGCTCATCTCCTTGATGAGCGCCTCGGTGACCAGCTTCGGCGCCGCGGCGCCGGGGATGAGCACGCCGCCCACCACCAGGTCGCTCTCGCGCACCGACTTCGCGATGTTCTCGCTGTCGGATGCCATCACGGCCGCGCGGCCCATGAAGATGTCGTCGAGGTAGGTGAGGCGCTCCAGGTTCACGTCGAGGATGGTGACCTCGGCGCCCATGCCCACGGCCACCTTCGCGGCGTTGATGCCCACCACGCCGCCGCCGATGATGGTCACCTTCGCGCGGCGCACGCCGGGCACGCCGCCCAGCAGGATGCCCTTGCCGCCCGCGTGCTTCTCGAGGCTCGCGGCGCCCACCTGGATGGCCATCTTGCCGGCCACCTCGCTCATCGGCTTGAGCAGGGGGAGGCTGCCGTCGTCGAGCTGGATGGTCTCGTACGCGACCGCGCTCACCTTCTTCTTGAGCAGCACCTTGGTGAGCTCGGGGTCCACGCCGGACAGGTGGAAGTAGGTGTAGACGATCTGGCCGTTCTGCATGCGCTCGTACTCGGGCGCGATCGGCTCCTTCACCTTCACGATCATCTCGGCGCGGCTCCAGACCTCGTCCACGCTCTTCACGATCTCAGCGCCCACGCGCACGTAGTCCTGGTCCGAGATGCCCGAGCCGATGCCCGCGCCCTTCTCGACCAGCACCGTGTGGCCCCCACGCTTGAGCGCGGCCACACCCGCCGGAATCATTCCGACGCGGTTCTCACGGGTCTTGATCTCTTTGGGAACTCCGACGATCACAGCAGCCCTCCGGGGCAAAAAATGGTGGCGCACCGTATCCCCCCGAAGGGGAGAGTCAAGGCAAGCCGGGGCCACGCGCCGCGTCATGTGCGACGGGGCAGCGGTGACCCCTCTGCCTCCTCCGCCAAGGGGGGCGCCCGGGCGGGCGCACACGCGGGTCGAAGTAGCGCGGCCCCGGTGGTAGTTAGACGCGCATGGCGTCTCTTCCCAAGCTGCTCGTCGCGGACCCCAAGGGCCGCGTGCTCGAGCACCCCTACCTCGTGGCCACCCTGCGCAGCGGCGAGGACCTCGTCCCGCCGCAGGATCGCCCCATCCCGCTGCCCGAGGCGGGCCGGCTCGTCCACCTGCCGGGCCGCCTGCCGGTCGGCATGCACCCGGAGACCGGCGAGCTCGAGCTCGTGCGCGAGTTCACCGTGGACGGCAAGCGCTTCGTCCCCAACGCCGTGGGCGCGCTGCTGCCCCCCGGCTACACCCGCACCTTCCTCCCCGGCGAGGTGAAGGGGGAGGGCGGCCCCGTGCTCCCGCAGTGGGCCTACACCGCCGCCGCCTGGGGCGAGGAGGGCGCGGTCGCCTGGGCCATCCATACCGACCGCCGCGGCCACTGGGATCCCCAGCTCTACTCCACGCCGGACCTGAAGAAGGCGGTGGACGCGCACCTCGCGCGCTATCCGGACAACCGCGTGCTCAAGCAGCTCAAGACCTGCGCGCTGCTGTACCGCTGCTTCACCAGCCAGAACATCTTCTACGCGCGCGACGAGGGCGCCATCCCGGCCTCCGTCATGTGCAACGCGCGCTGCGTGGGCTGCATCTCGGACCAGCCCGCGGACGGGCCGCCCGCGAGCCACGAGCGCATGGACGACGGGCCCAGCGGCGAGGAGATGGGCAAAATCGGGCTCTACCACCTGCAGCACGCGCCGGGCCGCACCATGGTCAGCTTCGGGCAGGGCTGCGAGGGCGAGCCGCTCACGCGCTACAAGCAGATCGCCGAGGCCATCCGCTACATGCGCGCCCACACCCCCGTGGGCTCCATCAACATCAACACCAACGCGAGCCTCACCCACGGGCTCGAGGCCCTGCTCGACGCGGGCCTGGACGCGGTGCGCGTCTCGCTCAACGCGGCGACCAAGGGGCTCTACGAGGCCTACTACAAGCCGGTGAAGTACACCTGGGAGGACGTGGAGCGCTCCATCGCGCTCGCCCGCGAGCGCGGCGCCTACCTCTCGCTCAACCTGCTGCTCTTCCCCGGCGTGACCGACCGCGAGGGCGAGGTGCAGGCGCTGGAGAACCTCGTGTGCCGCTACCGCGTGGACCAGGTGCAGACCCGGCCGCTCGCCATCGATCCGCTGCAGTACATCGAGGTGGCGCGCGGGGTGGGGGCGGGCGGCGAGCCGGTGGGCATCCGCGAGCTGCTGCGCCGCCTGAAGGAGGCGCGCCCGGGGCTCATCATCGGCAACTTCTCGCGCGGCCTGCAGGAGCGCCACAACGCCGCGGGCGCACAGCGCAGCGCCTGAAGCGCGGCCGCTGTGCGGAGTGCAGCGGGGGCCTCAGCCCTCGCTGCTCGAGGGTGGCAGCTCGCTCGCGACCACCTTGCTGAGCACCGCGTCCTTGGGCACGTAGCCGTCCGCGCCCGCCTCGCGGCAGATGCGCTGCAGCTCCGCGGGCTCCTCGCCCGAGCACAGCAGCACCTTGATGCCCTTGAAGAGGCTGTTGCTCTTGATGAAGCGGCAGAACTGCTCGCCGTCCACGTTGGGCATGCGCACGTCCAGGAGCACCAGGTCCGGACGGGTCTGCTTCTTGAGGATGATCTTCGTGGCCTTGTCCGCCGTGTCGGCGACGTGCACCTCGAAGCCCTTGGTGACGAGGTCCGCCTCGATGATGCGGGCGGTCATCTCGCTGTCGTCCACGATGAGGATGCGCGGCTTGCGCGCGCCGGGCTTGGGCGCGGCCGGCGCGGCGGCGGCGGCCGCAGGCGCGGCGGCGGCCGGAGCGGCCGCGGCGGCGGGAGCGCCCTTCGGAGGACCCGCGAGCTGGGTCACCCCGGCGAGCACGGCCTCGAGGCCGCCGCCCTTGAGGATGTAGCCGTCCGCCCCCGAGGCGCGGGCCTTCGCGGCGAGCTCCGCCTCCGGGATGTCGGAGTAGAGCACCAGCTTGGACTGAACCTTCTTCTGTGTGCGGAGGTACTCCACGACGTCGTCGCCGAACATCTCCGGCATGTTCACGTCCATCAGGATGAGGACGTAGGGCCCCTCCACGAGGCGCTGCTCGAGGCTCGCCAGGTCGAGCGCACCACTCGCCTGGTATCCGGCCGAGTTCAGGGCGCCCACCGTGAGCTCCACCAGCATGGGGCTGTCATCGATGACGAGTACGCGGGACATCGCTCTCCTCTGGAATAGCCTACCAACCCTACACCGTTGGGGTGGGGCCCACCACGCGAAACTCGGCCCCTTGCTTGACCGGCCGCAACTGAGTTCCGGATACTTCGCTGCCTTGATCACCACACCCCTTCAGCGCGCGCTCCGCAACGCCCCTGATCGTGCCACCGTGGCCCAGGCGCGTCCGGACCAGGAGTTCTTCTGCTTCCGTCTCGGTGAGCTGCGGCTCGCCGTGCCGAGCGAGAACGTGCTCGAGGTGCTGCGCGCAGGCCTGCTCACGCCCCTGCCGCGCACCCCCGCCTACGTCATGGGCGTCACCGGTCACCGCGGCGAGGTCCTCCCCGTGGTGGACATCCTGCGCTTCCTCGGCAAGGGCGAGGCGCGCATCGGTCCGCGCACGCGGCTCTTCGTCGGCGCGAGCGGCGCCTTCGTCGCCGGCGTCGTCGCGGACGCGGTGCTCGGCCTCAAGCGCTTCTACGTCTCGGACATCCTGCCGCCGCCGCTGGGCGGGGACTCCGCCGCCGAGCACCTGCTCGGCGTGGTGCAGGGCGCGAGCGCCAGCGAGGGCTTCAGCCTGCTCAACTTCCCCAAGCTGCTGCAGACGGCGCGTCAGCGGGCGGTGGCCCGGTGAGCGACGTGCGCGCGGACGCGGAGGTCGCGGCCGAACAGGTGGACCTGCTCTTCTTCGAGGTGGGCAACGCCGTGTACGGCGCGGACGCCTCCCAGGTGCTGCGCATCGACCGCGCGCTGCCCGACGACTTCTCCGTGCCCGAGCTGGGAGTGCTGCGCCAGGGCGCGCGCGCGCTGGTGTTCCAGCTCCCCGAGGGCGAGGGCCACCTGCGCGTGGACGCGGTGCGCGGCGTGCGCCCCGTGCCGCTCAACGCCCTGCGGCGCATGCCGCCCCCGGCCGGCGCACCGCCCTACGCGGTGGGGCTGTGCCTGGATGCGGCGGAGGACCCCGCGCAGGACTCCGCCCCCGTGCTGCTCATCGATCTCGCTGAAACCGTGAATTCTGCAGTCTGAAGGAAGGCACCGACTCACATGTCCCTCGACACCCCCAACGCGAAGCCTGCGGCCAAGGGCCGCGCCCCCAAGAAGGCGAGCTCCGCCGCCAAGGCGGCTGCTCCCAAGACCACGAACGTGGTCTCCGCGGCCGACCCCGGCCTCGCCGCCATCGCGGACGCGCTCACCCGTACGCTCTCCGGCGACTGGACGGCGCGCGCCCCCGCGGAGGGCCTGGATGGCCAGGCCGCGCAGATCGCGCAGCTCTTCAACCGCTTCGTCGACCAGATGTCGATCGCGGAGCACCGCAAGCAGGTGGCCTCGCAGGAGATCGACCGCGCCATCGACGCGCTGATCATGCTGGTGCGCGAGGGTGACCTCTCGCGCTGGAACACCAGCACCGAGGACGCGCAGCTCGGGCCCCTGCTCGAGGGCTTCGGCAAGGTGATCGAGACGCTGCGCACCTTCGTGCGCGAGATCAACGAGGCCGCCCTGCGGCTCTCCTCGTCCGCGAACCAGGTGCTCGCGGCCAGCACCCAGCACGAGACCTCGTCCACGGAGCAGGCGGCGGCGATCCACGAGACCACCGCCACCATGGAGGAGCTCAAGCACGCGAGCGCGCAGATCGCCGAGAACGCCGGCGCGGTCGCCCGCGTGGCGGAGGAGACCCTGGGCGCGGCGCGCGCGGGCCGCGGCGCCATCGGTGAGTTCATCCAGGCGATGCAGCAGATCCGCAGCGACGGCGTCGCGGTGGCGGACTCCATCACCAAGCTCAGCAAGCGCGTGGAGCGCATCGGCACGGTGGTCGAGGTGATCGACGAGATCGCCGACCGCTCGGACCTGCTCGCGCTCAACGCGGCGCTCGAGGGCAGCCGGGCGGGTGAGGCCGGCAAGGGCTTCTCCATCGTGGCGGCCGAGATGCGCCGCCTCGCGGAGAACGTCCTGGACTCCACCAAGGAGATCAAGAACCTGATCACCGAGATCCGCGAGGCCACGGCCGCCGCGGCCGGTGCGGCGGACGCCTCCAAGAGCGCCACCGAGAGCGGCGAGCGCCTGGGCGCGGTGGCCGCGCAGGCCGTGGAGGGCATCCTCTCCGGCGTGCAGGAGACCAGTGACGCGGCGCGCGTCATCAACCTCGCGACCCAGCAGCAGCGCACCGCCACCGAGCAGGTGGTGGCGAGCATGGCCGAGATCGAGGACGTGACCCGCCAGACGACGCAGGCCTCCAAGCAGGCCACGGGCGCCGCCTCCGAGCTCACCGGGCTCGCGGGCCGCCTCGCGGAGCTCATCAAGCGCTTCAAGGCCGACTAGGGAGAGGGGAGGGGCGAGCGGCACCCGTCGCCCCTTCTGCCATGGACACCGAGGCCCTCAAGAAGTCACTGCTGAAGAAGTTCCAGGAGATCACCGCCGACCGGCTGCAGAAGATCCAGCTCGGCGTGATCGACCTCGAGAAGCCCACGGCCGCGCAGGCCGCGGACGACGTCGCGCGCGAGCTGCACACGATGAAGGGCGAGGCCCGCATGCTGGGCCTCGGCGCCATCGGGCAGCTCGCCCACGCGGCCGAGGACGTGCTGCGCAGCGAGCGCGAGGGCAAGACGGCCACCGCCGTGGCCACCGACCTGCTCCTGCGCGCCTGCGACGTGCTCTCGGACCTCGTCGAGGACATGCCCAGCGCCCACACGGGCACCTCGGCCACCGAGGAGATGTGCGCCGCGCTCGCGGCGGCCTCGGGCAGCCCCATCCCGCACCTGGGCCCCAAGCCCGCGGCCGCCAAGGCCGCAGCGCCCGCTCCGGCGCCGAAGCCCGCGGCGCCCGCGCCTCCGCCGGTCCAGGCGGCGCCCGCGCCCGTCGCGGCTCCTGCGGCTCCGGTACAGGCACCGGCCGCCGCGGAGGACGCGGCCGCGGCCAAGGCGAACCCGGTCGCGGATCGCACCATCCGCGTGAACGTGGAGACGCTGGACGCGCTGGGCCTGCTCGCGGGCGACCTGCTCGTGGAGAGCGCGCGCAACCAGCTGCGCGGCGAGGACATGGCGCAGATCCTCGAGCGCTTCAGCCGCATCTCCGACCGCTTCCTGCACTTCGGTGAGCAGCTGCAGCTGCAGGCCGAGGAGCGCGCGCAGCTGGACCGGCTCGAGAGCGACCTGCACATGCTGCGCGACGACGCGTTCCGCTTCGTGCGCCGCAACGAGGACGGGGTGAACACCCTGCACGGCAGCCTCGCCATCCTCGCGGACCACGTGGCCGACGCGCGCCTGGTGCCGCTCGCCAGCGTGTTCGACGCCTTCCCGCGCGCCGTGCGCGACCTGAGCCGCCAGCAGGGCAAGGAGGTGGACCTCGTCATCGAGAACAGCGACGCCGGCGTGGACCGCTCCATGCTCGCCGACGTGCGCGATGCGATGGTGCACCTGCTGCGCAACGCGGTGGACCACGGCCTGGAGAGCGCGGACCTGCGCACCCAGCTGGGCAAGCCCGCCACCGGCCGGGTGCGCATCCGCGCCCGCGTGGACGGCGAGATGCTGCACCTCGAGGTGGACGACGACGGGCGCGGCATCGACCCCGACCGCGTGAGGGCGAGCGCCGTGTCCAAGCGCCTGCTCACCCAGGCGCAGGCGGACGCGCTCAGCGAGCGCGAGGCGATCGAGCTCGTGTTCCGCCCCGGCTTCTCCACCCGCGAGGAGGTCAGCGAGATCTCCGGGCGCGGCGTGGGCATGGACGTGGTGAAGCGCAAGGTGGAGTCCCTGGGTGGCTCCGTGTCGCTCAAGAGCCGGCTGGGCCGCGGCCTCACCGTGTCGCTGCGCCTGCCCCAGTCGCTCGCGCTCATGAAGGTGCTGCTGGTGCGCCTGGGCGACGACGTCTACGGCATCCCCGCGGCGGACGTGGAGGCGGTCATCCGCCTCAAGCCCGAGGACCGGCTCGAGGTGTTCGGCACGCTCGCGGTGAAGCACCGCGGCAAGCCCACCGCGCTCGTCGCGCTGGGGCCCCTGCTGGGCCTCAACGGCGGCAACCGCTTCGACCGCCCCCCGGCGGTGGTGGTGCGCCACGGCGCCGACGAGGCCGCCCTGGTGGTGGACGGCTTCGTGGACGAGCGCGAGGTGGCCGTGAAGCCCTGCGGCGGCGAGTTCCTCAAGGGCGCGCCCTTTATCGCAGGCACTGCGGCGCTCGAGGACGGGCGCATCGCGGTGCTGCTGCACGTGCCGGACATCATGACCGAGGTGCGCCGCATGGCACGCCCCGTCACCCAGGCGCCCGCGACGAAGCGGCTGCGCGTGCTGCTGGTGGACGACTCGCCCATCGCGCGCGCCACCGAGAGCGCGCTGGTGAAGGCGCTCGGCCACAACGTGGAGGAGGCGCAGGACGGCGAGGAGGCGTACGCCAAGGCCCAGGCTGCGAGCTACGATCTCATCCTCTCCGACGTGCAGATGCCCAAGCTGGACGGCTTCAGCCTCACGCGCCGGCTCAAGAGCACCGCCTCGCTCGCGCGCATCCCGGTGATCATCCTCTCCTCGCTCGCCTCTCCCGAGGACAAGCGGCGCGGCCTGGACGCCGGCGCGGACGCCTACCTCGTGAAGGGGGAGCTCGGGGTCGAGGTGCTCGCCCAGGCCATCGATCGGCTCACCTGATTCCATGTCCGGTGTCACCGTGCGCGCCCTGCAGCAGCTGGCGGCGCTCCTGCTGGAGCGCGCCGGGCTGAAGATCAACCCGGACGGCTACCACAGCCTCCGGCTCGCCCTCAGTGCGCGCATGCCCGCCCTGGGCATCTCGGATGCCGAGGAGTACGTGCGCCGCCTGCGCGAGCTCGCGGGCGAGCACGAGCTGCGCTCGCTGCTGCCGCTGGTGACGGTGGGCCACACCGAGTTCTTCCGCGACGCGAAGCAGTTCCGCGCGCTGGAGCGCCGCATCCTGCCCGAGGCGCTCAGCCGCGCGCGGCGCGACGGGCGGCGCGTGAGCGTGTGGAGCGCGGGCTGCGCCACGGGCGAGGAGCCCTACAGCGTGGCCATGGTGCTCGCAGAGCTGGGCGCCACGCACCTGGACGTGGACCTCTACGCCACGGACCTCAACCCCGCCGCGGTGGAGAACGCTCAGCTCGGGCGCTACTCGGCGCGGCGCATGGCGGGCATGTCCCAGGAGCGGCTGCAGCGCTTCTTCCAGCCCGTGGACGACGGCAACGAGGGGCAGCACCAGGTGCAGGCCGGCCTCAAGCAGTACGTGCGCTTCGGCGGGCAGAACCTGGCGGCGCCGGTGTTCTCCCACGTCAAGCCGGACTCGCTCGACGTGCTGCTGTGCCGCAACGTCATCATCTACTTCGACCTGCCCACCATCCGGGCGCTGATGGACCGCTTCCTCTCCGTGCTGCGCCCCGGCGGCATCCTGCTGCTGGGCTACTCGGAGAGCCTGTTCAAGGTCTACGACCGCTTCGAGATGATCGAGGTGGAGGGCTCCTTCGTGTACCGCCGGCCCCTCGAGGCCCGGCCGCCGCCCCCCGCCGAGTTCGTGGCGCCGCCCGCGCCCGCGCCCGTGCGCACCCCGGCGATGCTGCCCCCGCGCCCCTCGGCCGTGGCCATGCCCTCGCTCGCGCCGCGCTACCCCACGCCGGGCCGGGGCTCGCCGCCCATCGGGCCGCTCGCCGCGCGCGAGGCCCCCGCGCCCCCGCCGCGCACCCCCACGGCGCCCACCCCTGCGCCCCGCGCGGCGCCCCCGCCCGCCCGTCCCGCCGAGCCGGCCAGCCCCGCGGCCAGTGCGAGCGCCCTCGCCGCCGCGGACAAGGGCCGCTCACCCGCGGCGCGGCTCGAGACGGCCGTGCGCCACATGGAGCGCGGCGACTTCCCGGCGGCGCTGGCGGGCGTGAAGCGCCTGCTCGCGGACGAGCCCAACGACTTGGACGCGCTGCTCACCCTGGGCAACCTGCAGTCGCTGCTCGGCAACCTCGCGCACGCGCGCGAGGCCTTCTCCCAGGCGCTGCAGCGCGAGCCCTTGTGCGTGGAGGCGCGCGTGTTCGGTGGCGTGGCGGCGCTGCAGGGCGGGGAGCTGGTCGAGGCACGCTCGGAGCTCGCCAAGGCGCTGTTCCTCGAGCCCACGCTCGCCATCGGGCACTACCTGCTCGCGCAGGTGAACGAGCGCAGCCGCGACTTCGAGGGCGCGCGCCGCTCGTACCGCAACGCGATCGCGCAGCTGCGCTTCCCGCAGCGCACGCTCGCCGGGCACTACCCCGAGATGCCCGAGTCCTCGGATGCCATCTCCCGCGCGGCGCGCTACGCGCTCTCCGCGCTGGAAGAGGTGCAGCACTGACGGGCGCTGCACCCCGCGGCCCGGGGCGCTAGTCCTGGCTCACCGCGTCCGCGGCGCTCTTGCTGGGGTCCAGCACCGCGCTGAACTTCTTCTGCAGGTAGCTCTTGGCCTGGCCGCGCAGCAGCATGCCGGGGTCCGTGCCCTCGCCCTGGATGGCGCGGTCGGTCACCTGGAAGCTCGCGTCCAGGTTGATGCCCATCACCTTGCCGGTGACCTTCGCCGCCTCGCCCACCCAGGCCGCCTTCACCCCGTACTTGCCGCCCCAGTACTGCAGCAGCTGCTCCACGCGCTTCTTCGCCTCGGCCTGGGGCAGGGAGTGGGGGACCTCGAACTTCATCATCGCCATGGTGCCGCTCCTGTGTCCGCGCCTGCGCTGGCCCCGTCCCGGCGGGAGTGCCGGGTGGAGCGGTGAGCTGCAGGGTAGGTCCGTTCTGCCCGGCCGGGCGGGGAAGTCAACACCCTCGGAGCTCATACGGTCTTCCGTCGGCCACGGCGGCGCGGCCGCCTTACGGGCGCATCCGTGCTGCGCGCGCTGCAGGTTTCTGCGCGCGTTGCACCCGGGTGGTCAAGGTGCGCACCGGGTGCGCGCCTTCCGCGCGCCGGAGCTGCGGGAAGGTCCTTCACGCGCCGCGTCGCTGGGGTAGCGTGGCTGCGAACGTCTGTGGCCTGCAGCCGGGCCGAAGAAGGAGCGCCGTCGTGTCGCCAGTGCGGAAGTGCCTCGTCCTCGCCGTCCTCGTCCTCGCAGCGCTGCGCCCGGGCACCGCCCACGCGCAGGCGCCGGCGGAGCCCCCTGCTGCGCAGCAGGAGCAGACCCCGCCGCCCACGGACGAGAGCGCGCCGCCTCCGGTAGAGGACCCGCAGGAGCAGGCGCCGGCGCAGCAGGAGGGGAGCGAGCCCGCGCCCACGCCGCCTCCCGGCGCGCGCATCCGCTCGGATCCGCAGGCGCCGCTCGTGAGCCAGGACCCGACGGACCTGCCGCCCTCTGCGCAGCAGGACGGGGCGCAGGCCGCGGCCACCGACTCGCGCGCGATGCTGGACGGCAAGCCCCGCCAGGGCGCCTTCCTCGCGGGCCCCGGCAGCCTCACCTTCCTGCTGCACCACTCGATCATGGGCGCCGCGGGCGGCTTCTTCACCCAGGCCTTCGCGCAGGACCTGAGCTTCGACCAGGCCTCGCGCGAGCGCATGCTCGCGGGCACCTTCATCGGAGCGGGCCTCGGCTTCGGCGTGGCGGCGTGGTGGCAGTTCAACCACTACATCGACACGCCCATGGCCAACTTCGGCATCGTGAACTCGGCCATCGGCGGCATGTTCCTCGGCGGCTTCATGGACCTGCTGTCCACGGACAAGAGCCTGCTCACGTGGTCCGCCTTCGTGGGCAGCGAGCTGGGCGCGTGGCTCACCGCCACGGTGGGCGGCGGGCAGATGCGCGTGGACGACGGTCTGCTCATCGCGTCCGGCGGCGCGTGGGGCCTCGCATACAGCGCGCTGCTGCTCGCGATCGTGCACTTCTCCGGCACCGAGGTCTCGGGGAAGAACTGGGCGGACGCGCTGCTCATCGCGCCGGGACTCGGCGCGGGGGCGGCTGCGCTCGCCTCCATGCGCTTCAACCCCACGACGAACCAGATCTTGCGTGCGGATGCCTTCGGCGCGGGCGTGGGCGCGGTACTGCTGGTGGTCTCCTCGCTCGCGCTGGGCGGCTTCGACAACTCCACCCCCTACGTGCTCGCGCTGCTCGGCTCCGCCGGCGCCATCACCACCGTGAGCCTGCTGTGGGAGGAGAGCGCGGAGAAGGGCAGCGCGTACCAGCGGGGCAACCCCTACTACCGGGATCCGGAAAAGCACCGGCCCTACCGCACCGTGTGGTGGTAGCCCGGCCCGCATAGCCCGGCAGGCGGGCAGCCGAGCGGGCGGAGTGGCAGGGGCCGGGCGGCGGCCCCACCTTCACGCGTATGGCGCGTGTCCTCCCATTCCCCGCCCTCCTGTCCTCGCTCGACGCTCAGCTCCCGCCGCAGACGGCGAGCGTGCTCGGGGCTCGCGGCCTCCAGCCCGCCCACGTGCGCCCGCTGCTCGAGGCGGTGGACCCCTCGGCCGAGCTGGGGCGCTGGCGCGACTCGGGCGCGGTGCTGCGCGACGCGCGCCCCGCGCTCTACCTCCTCGAGCTGCTGCCAGAGGGGGCGCCGGCGCGCGCCACGCCCGTGCGCTACCTGCTGTGCGGTCTGATGAAGGACTCGGCCGAGCCACTCGAGCACGAGCCGTACATCCCGCGCTCCGCGCAGGTGGAGCCCGCGATCACGCTCGCGGCGGACGACCACGGGGTGCTGCGGGACCTGCTCGCGGAGGCGGCCGAGCGCAGCGTGCTGGTGTGGCGGGGCGGCTTCGACGGCCAGCAGCTCGCGCTCAAGCGCATCGAGCCCTCCGCCATCTCGAAGCGGCTGCAGGCCGCGCTGGACGAGGCGCCGCTGCGGCCGCTCAGCGCGCTGGACGAGCGCGGTCCCAGCCTCGCCGCCATCGTCGCGCTCTCGGACCCCGGGCTGCACTTCGCCCCGGTGCACCGCGGCGTGCGCAACCTGGACACCTTCAACGAGGACACCTTCCTGCAGCTCGTGGCGGGCTACGCGCGCTCCTACGATCTCGACGAGCCCCTGGACACGGCACGCGGGCTGGAAGCGGCGCAGGAGCGGCTCGCCACGCTGATCACCGGCCACCACGCCGTGCTCCTCGTGCTGCCGCAGGGACGCGGCCGCATCCTGCGCTTTCGCCAGGGCCTGGACCTCGCGCACATCAAGGCTGCTCCGCGAAACCCCACGCTGCGCAGCCTGGACCTCGCGCTGCTCAACGCGCTCGTGCTGCGCACCGTGATGGGCATCCAGGACCCGGAGGCCCCGGGCCACCCCAACGTGTTCGCCGTGCACAGCCTCGAGCAGCTGGTGGAGGAGGTGCAGCGCGGGACGTACCAGGTGGGCTTCGGCCTGAACCCGCCGCCCGTCTGGGAGGTGCGCGCGGTGATGGAGGCCGCCGCCACGCTGCCGCCGCGCACGCTGCGCGTGGACCCACTGCCCCCCGC
The DNA here is from genome assembly GCF_009659535.1 of Aggregicoccus sp. 17bor-14. Lineage (NCBI taxonomy): Bacteria > Pseudomonadati > Myxococcota > Myxococcia > Myxococcales > Myxococcaceae > Aggregicoccus > Aggregicoccus sp. 17bor-14. The sequence goes on along the minus strand of NZ_VJZZ01000008.1, from coordinate 202,656 downwards.
GGGCCTCCTGTTCCTCGACCGGGAGGCGTGAGTCACCGTGAGGGTGCTCGCTCCATCGTCCCCTGCCTGGCCCGAGCCCGAGGTGCCCGCACGGGCCGCTCCCGAGGCCCCGGGGCCCGGCGAGACGCTCGACGCCATCTGCGGGGGCGAGGTGCAGGTGCTGCAGCGGCGCACCGGCTACCGCTTCAACCTCGACTCGCTGCTGCTCGCGCACTTCGCCGTGCAGACGGGCGGAGCGGGCAGGGGGCGCATCATCGACCTGGGCACGGGCTGCGGCATCGTGCCGCTGTTGCTCTCGCGGCGCCTCGGCTGCACGGACGTCACCGGCCTGGAGCTGCAGCCCGGCCTCTTCTCGCTCGCCCAGCGCAACGTGCACCTCAACCGCTGCGAGCACTCGGTGTCGCTCGTGCTCGGAGACCTCTGCCAGGTGGACCAGAAGTTCGGCCGCGGCAGCTTCGCGCACGTGCTGTGCAATCCGCCGTACCGCGCGCCGGCCTCGGGAAGGGTGAACACCGAGCGGGAGCGGGCGCTCGCGCGGCACGAGCTGACCTGCGCGCTGGTGGACGTGGTGCGCGCCGCGCGCTACCTGCTGGAAGCGCGCGGCGGGCTCTCGCTGGTGTACCCGGTGAGCCGCTTCTCCGAGCTCGCGACCACGCTCAAGGCCGAGCGGCTGAGCATGCGCCACCTGCGCCTCGTGCACCCGCGGCCCGACCGCCCCGCGAAGCTGCTGCTCCTGCACGCGGTGCGCAGCAGTCGCGCGCCGCTGGTGGTGCTCCCGCCCCTGGTGGTGCACAGCGCCCCGGGGCCCGCGTTCAGCCCCGAGGTGAGCGCGATGGTGGGCTAGGGCGCGCCCGCATCGGGAGGCGCGGAGCAGAACGCGAGCTTCTGCTTGAGGTAGTCGAGCGGCAGCGCCACCTCGAGCTGGAAGGTGTCGCCCTCGGGGCGCACCCGGGCGAAGTCCAGCAGCTGCGAGAGCTCCTGCGAGCCCTCGGCCTGCGCCTTGAGCCGCGCCACGCTCAGCGCCGCGCCCAGCGACTTGCCCAGGTCCTCCACCTTCGCCGCGTCCGCGCCCTTCACCTCGGCCACCACCGCCACGTCCGAGCGCGCGTCGATGTGCAGCTCCACGTGGTCCGCCACCTCGCGCAGCCGCTGCAGCAGCTCGGGCTGATCGTTGCCCAGCATCTGAGACAGCTGGTCCACCGACACCACGCCGTACATCTCGCCGTAGGTGCTGTCCTCGCCCAGCAGCGGCTGCTCGCCGTCGCCTGCGCGCCCCTCCACCCGGTCGATGACCTGCTGGGCGCCCTGCGGCGTCTTGCTCACGACGAAGAGCTGATCGTTCCAGCTCGCGAGCGAGCCGCGCGGCGCGGGCGCGTCTGGGCCCACCCGGGGCTCCTCGCCGCCCTCGGGCGCAGGGGGCTCGTAGAGCCGGGCGCTGTCGCCGTAGCTGCGCGCCGTGGCCCGCGCGAAGAGCTCGGAGGTGCGCGCCTTGGCGAAGTTGCCCGAGAGGATGACGCCCTCGTCGGTGACCACGAGCCGGTCCAGGTCCTCCAGCGGATCGACGCCGGTGCGCTCGCGCACTTCGCGCAGCTGCTTGCCGCCGTCGCGCATGAGGCAGGCGAGCAGCAGCTCTCCCACCGGCGAGTGGCGCAGCGCATTTGCCTCGAACACCACGGCGGTGTGCCCCTTGCCACGCGGCAGCGCGGCGAGCACGGGGTCGCGCGGGGCCGCGGGCTCCGGCGGGGTGCCCGGCTCCGGCGTGGCCACCGGCACGCGCTGGGTGCGCCGCGCCACGGCGCGCTCCTGCTCGGCGTCGCGCAGCGCGCGCGGGAACTCCACCTGCGGCGGGGGCGGCGCGTCCCGGTCTCCCTGGCCCCAGAGCATCAGCAGGGCGCCCAGCGCGAAGAGCACCGCAGCCGCGACCAACCACTTCCTCTGCCTGCGCATCAGTAGTCCTTCCCCTCGAAGCGCCACAGGCCCACGGCGAGCGTGCCCAGGCCGAACACCGCCACCCCCGCGAGCAGCCCCGCGAGCGAGCGAACCCCCAGCGGCGCGGACGCCGCGAGGCTCGCGCCCGCGTCCGCGAGCGAGGCGATGCGCGGCAGCAGCAGCGTCACTGCGCGAAAGGCGCCGCGGCTCGGGCCCTCCTCGAGCAGCGGCGCGATGGAGGCGCGGTAGCTCGCGAGGATGCCGCCCACGAGGCACAGCCCCCCGGCCGCCGCGCACAGGGCGGCGCTGCGCACCAGCGTGGCGGTGGCGAGCATCACCGCGTACACCGCCGCGAAGCCCACGCTCGCGAGCAGCGCGGCGTAGAGCGGCCCCGCGGTCCAGTAGCCCGTCTTCACGCCCAGGATGAGCACCAGCCCCACCGAGCCGTAGAGCGCGCCGGCGAGCGCGAGCGCCACCACCCCGAGGAAGGTGCCCAGCAGCAGCTCCCAGCGGCGCAGGGGCAGCGCGAGCAGGTGCTCGATGCGCCCGGGCGACAGCAGGCTGGGGGCGAAGTCCGAGTAGGCGAGGATGCCGAAGAGCAGGCCGCCGTAGAAGACCAGGTAGGCCGCGGCGCGGTAGATGGGACGCAGCGCCACGTCCACCGCCACGATGTCGTGGTGCGCGAGCGTGCCGAACAGCCGCGTGGCGGCGAGCGCACCGTCGAGCACCTCGAGCTTGAGCGAGAGCGCGAGCGTGACGAGCAGCAGCGTGATGCCCAGCACGAAGGCGAGGATGAACTTGCGGCTGCGCGCCTCGCGCAGCACGTACCCGGCGATTCCGAGCGCCCCGTTCATGCCGCCTCCCCGAGCGTCTCGCCCACCGCGGTGGTGAGCACCGCCTCCAGGTCCGCCCCCTCGCGCCGCAGCTCCACCAGCAGCGCCCCGGCGGCGCGCGCGCGGTCGAGCACCGCGTTGAGCGCCGCCGCGTCCGGCGCCTCGAGGAGGAAGGTGTGGGGATGGGGGCCGGGGCGCAGGCCCAGCGCGGAGAGGGCGGCCGCGTCGGCGCCGGGCGCGAAGCGCACGCTCCAGGCGCTGGAGGCGCGCGCGAGCTCGTCCAGGCGCCCCTCGCGCACCACGCGCCCGTCCGCGAGGATGGCGACCCGGTCGCAGATGCGCTCGGTCTCCGCGAGCAGGTGCGAGTTGAGGAAGAGGGTGGCGCCGCGGCGCACCTCCTCCTGCAGGATGCGGCGCACCTCCACGCGGCCCATGGGATCGATGCCGTCCGTCGGCTCGTCGAGCACCAGCAGCTCGGGCTCCCCGAGCAGCGCGGCCGCGAGCCCCAGGCGCTGGCGCATGCCCTTGGAGTAGCCGCCGATGCGCTTGCCCGAGGCCTCCGCGAGCCCCACGCGCTCGAGCAGGCGCGCGTTGCCCGGGGCGTCGGGCGCGAGCCCCTTGAGCCTTCGCACCGTCTGGAGGAAGGCGGTGGCGCTCCAGCTGCCCGGCAGGTGCAGCCGCTCGGGCAGGTAGCCCACGCGGGCGCGGATGCGCGGGTCGTCCGGAGAGCCGCCCAGCAGCTGCACCTCGCCCGCGCTGGGCCGCACGATGCCCAGGATGCTCTTGATGAAGGTGGTCTTGCCCGCGCCGTTCGGGCCGATGAGGCCGAAGGCGCTGCCGCGCGGCACGCGCAGGTCCACCCCGCGCAACGCCTCGCTGCCCTGCTTGCGGAACGGCCGCGTGTAGGTCTTTCGCAGGCCCACGACGCTCACGGCGGCTTCGAGATGGGTCACGGTCGGGGAGTCTAGGGGAAGGGTGGGCCGGCTCGCTCCTCTTCACGGACGGGCCCGCGCACGATTGCGGCGCGTCGCGCGGTTCGCACCCCTGGGAACGCGCGTTCGCAGCGCGGCTGTAGGCCGTCTCCGTGCGTCATTGCGTCAAAGTGGCGGGTTTCGCGCACTTCCACGGGGCGGCCGGAGGGCCGGTCCGCTGGTCTGCCGCGTGCATCCGGCCTCCCCACCCAACATCCGGCAGGAGACACACCCGATGACGTGGACCCAGGTGACGATGGATCGGCTGCAGCAGGCGCGCGCGGAGCTCGTGGCGGCGGAGGAGGGGCTCGCGGCTGCGACCCCGGCCGCCCGCGCCCGCTACGCCCGCGCCCTGCACGAGGCCGACCTCGCCGAGCGCCAGGCCATCCAGGCGGAGCGCGACCCGAACTGGCGCGGCGACGGCTGGCGGCTCGCCCAGCAGGCGGGGTAGGGCGAAAGAGGGAGGCAGGGGCCGCGGCCGCGGTTTATACCGGCGCTGCCATGACCTTCCCCGTCCACCGCCCCCGCCGCCTGCGCCGCTCCGCGGCCCTGCGCGAGATGGTGCGCGAGACCTCGCTCGCGCCCTCCGACTTCATCCTCCCGCTCTTCGTCGTCGAGGGGCGCGACGTGCGCCGCCCCGTCACCTCGATGCCGGGCGTGTTCAACCTCTCGGTGGAGCACGCCGTGGCCGAGGCGAAGCAGGCCCACGCGCTGGGCGTGCGCTCCGTCATCCTCTTCGGCATCCCGGACGCGAAGGACGCGCGCGGCAGCGGCGCCTACGCGCGCGAGGGGATCGTCCAGCGCGCCCTCTCCGAGATCAAGAGCGCCGTGCCCGAGCTGCAGCTCATCGCGGACGTGTGCCTCTGCGAGTACACGGACCACGGGCACTGCGGCGTGATCGAGGGCGGCCACGTGGCCAACGACGCCTCCCTGCCGCTGCTCGCGCAGATGGCCGTCACGTGCGCCCAGGCCGGCGCGGACATCATCGCGCCCTCGGACATGATGGACGGCCGCGTGGGGGCCATCCGCCGCGCGCTGGACGAGGTGAGGCTCACCGACACGCCCATCATGGCCTACTCCGCCAAGTACGCCTCGGGCTTCTACGGGCCCTTCCGCGAGGCGGCCCAGAGCGCGCCGCAGTTCGGTGATCGGCGCGGCTACCAGATGGACCCGGGCAACGCGCGCGAGGCCCTGAAGGAGACGGCGCTGGACCTGGAGGAGGGCGCCGACATGGTGATGGTGAAGCCGGCGCTCTCGTACCTGGACATCATCCACCGGGTGAAGGAGCGCTTCGACGTGCCGGTCGCCGCCTACAACGTCTCGGGCGAGTACGCGATGGTGAAGGCCGCTGCCCAGAACGGCTGGATCGACGGCGAGCGCGTGATGCTGGAGGTGCTCACCTCCATCAAGCGCGCCGGTGCGGACCTCATCCTCACCTACCACGCGCTCGAGGCCGCCTCGCTGCTCTGAGCACGGGTGGGCAGGCCCGTGAGGTGGGCGCGAGCGGGTGCTTGATCCCGCCTGCGAAACGCGAGCAAATGGAGCGCGCGATGAAGAAGCGGCCCAGACGCAAGAGCGCGAAGCCCCCGCCCGAACGCCCCCGTGCCACCGGACGGCGTGCGCGCAGCGCCACACCCCGCGCTGCCGCGGCCGCGCCCGGCGCCCTCCAGTACAAAGTCGTGGAGCTGTCCACGGTGGACGAGGGCGCGCTCGAGCGCACCCTCAACACCTGGACCGCCCAGGGCTGGAACCTGGACGGCGTGCAGTTCGCGATGCGCGAGTCCTCCAAGCGCCCCGCCATGGCCTTCGTCTTCTTCACCCGCGAGGGGCCCGCGGCCGAGCTGGAGGTGGCGGACACCGGCCGGGACGAGGCGCGCGGCCGGCTGCGCCGCCTCGCGGAGACCGGCTCTCCCACGCTCGCGGTGCTCGCGGATGCGCCCCTCAGCCCCATCCCTGCGCGCGTGGTGAGCGCCCACGAGCGGCTCGCGCAGCTCGCGGGGCTGGACGAGCCCGAGCCGCGCGAGGAGGGGCTCACGCTGGACCCGGGCGAGGCGGACTGGAGCCTGGGCGCGGACGGCGAGCTCGAGCTGGACCTTCCGCAGGCCTCCGACTCCGACGACGACTCCGACCCGGAGCGTGACGCGTGAGCGCGCGCCGCTCGCGTCCCGTCTTCGCCTCCCGGGGCGACGACGGCAGCGACAAGCCGCCCCTGCGGCTGGTGCCCGGCGGCTCTCCCTATCCCAAGGCCTCGCTGTTCCTGCGCGCCGGCGCGCGCCTGCTCGACGTGGCGGTGGCCTGGGGGCTGGGCGTGGCCTGCGGGGCGGCGGGGCCCATCGTGGCGCTGCTCTTCCTGCTGCTCGCGGACGGGATGCTGCAGGGGCAGAGCGTGGGGAAGAAGATCTTCGGCGTGAAGGTGATGCACGTGCCCACGCGCTCGGCCGCGCGCCACCGCGACAGCACCCTGCGCAACGCGCCGCTCGCGCTGGTGGTGCTGCTCGGGATGATGCCGGCGCCGCTCGGCATGGTGGCCTCCGCGGCCGCGCTCGCGGCAATTGGCGGCGTGGAGGCGTGGCGCGTGCTGCGCGATCCGCTCGGGCTGCGGCTCGGCGACGTGTGGGCGCAGACGCAGGTGGTGGACGGGAAGGTTGTGGCCGGCGCAACCGTTGCCGCTCGCAGCCCCGTGGCGCCCGTGCGCGCCTCCGGACGGGTCATGTCCGAGGCGCCGGAGCGGCGTGTCGAGGGGCGTTTCGAAGGACGTTTCCAGCAGTAGAGAAGGGGGCAGGGCCTTGCGCATCGCGCTGACGTACAACCTCAAGCTGTCCGATTCGGAAGAAGAGGCGGAGTTCGACACCCAGGAGACGGTGAACGCGCTCGGCGCCGCGATCGAGCGGTTGGGCCACCGCCTGGAGCGCTTCGAGGTGAGCGGGCCGGCGAGCCGCACGGTGGCGCGGCTCGAGGCCTACAGCCCGGACCTCATCTTCAACACCGCCGAGGGGCGCCGCGGCCGCTTCCGCGAGGCCTTCTACCCGGCGCTCTTCGACGAGCTGGGCTTCGCGTACACCGGCTCGGACGCGTACGCGCTCGCGGTCACGCTGGACAAGCAGCTCACCAAGCTCGTGCTGCAGAAGCACGGCATCCGCACGCCGGGCTGGCAGTACGTGGAGAAGCTCAGCGAGCTCAAGGCCGAGGACCTGCGCTTCCCGGTCATCGTGAAGCCCAACTTCGAGGGCTCCTCCAAGGGCATCACCCAGGACTCGGTCGCGGAGACCGTGGACCAGGTGCGCGAGAAGGTCGCGCAGGCGCTCGCCAAGTACCCGGCCGGCGTGCTGGTGGAGGAGTACATCACCGGGCGCGACCTCACCGTGCCCTTCCTCGCCGCGGTGGACAACGACTACGACGGCGTCCTCTGCCCCGTGGAGTACGTCATCGACCCCGCGGTGGTGTCCGGCCGGCGCTACGCCATCTACGACTACGAGCTGAAGACGCGCAGCGAGAAGGCGGTGAGCGTGCGCGCCCCGGCGCAGCTCTCCGAGCGCACCTCCGAGGACGTGCGCTCGATGGCCCAGAAGATCATCCAGCAGCTGGACTGCCGGGACCTCGGGCGCATCGACTTCCGGCTCTCGGACGCGGGCGTGCCCTACTTCCTGGAGATCAACGCGCTGCCCAGCCTGGAGCCGGGCGCGGGCATCTACGCGGCCGCGGAGCTCGAGGGGCTGCACTTCGACGCCGTCATCGGCTCGGTCATCCAGAGCGCCGCCAAGCGCAACAAGATCAAGGACTCGTCGCGCCGCTCGAGCAAGCCGGCGCGCAAGAGCGGCCCCTTGCGCGTGGGCTTCGCCTACAACGTGAAGCGCATCAAGCCCACCTGGGACGCGAGCGAGGACTCCGAGGCCGAGTACGACTCACCCACCACGCTGCAGGCCATCCGCGAGGCCATTGCCAGCTGGGGCCACGAGGTGGTGGACCTGGAGGCGACGAGCGAGCTGCCCAGCATCCTCGCGACCACGCCGGTGGACTTCGTGTTCAACATCTCCGAGGGCTTCAAGGGCCGCAACCGCGAGAGCCAGGTGCCCGCGATGCTCGAGCTGATGGACATCCCGTACACCGGGAGCGATCCGGCCACGCTCTCGCTCGCGCTGGACAAGGCGCTGGCGAAGAAGATCGTGCGCCAGGCGGGCATCCACACGCCCAACTTCCAGCTGATGACCACGGGCAAGGAGCGCCTGCTCAAGGAGTTCACCACCTTCCCGCTCATCGTGAAGCCGGTGGCCGAGGGCTCCTCCAAGGGCGTGGTGAGCAAGAGCGTCTGCTACAGCGAGGCGGAGCTGCGCGAGGTCGTGAAGGAGATGGTGGGCAAGTACAAGCAGCCCGCGCTCGTGGAGGAGTACATCTCCGGCCGCGAGTTCACCGTGGGCCTGCTCGGCGAGCGCCGCCCGCGCGTGCTGCCGCCCATGGAGATCGTCTTCCTGGACAAGGAGGAGAAGAACCCGGTCTACAGCTTCCAGCACAAGCTCGATTGGAACGACCGCATCCGCTACGACGTGCCGGCCAAGGTGGACCCCGCCACCATCGAGCGCCTGCGCTCGGCGGCGCGCGGCTCGTTCATGGCGCTGGGCTGCCGGGACGTGGCGCGCATCGACTTCCGCATGGACGAGAAGGGGCGCGTCTACTTCATCGAGTGCAACCCGCTGCCCGGCCTCACGCCGGACTGGAGCGACCTGGTGCTCATCGCCAAGGGCGCCGGCATGGACTACCGCGGCCTCATCGGCGAGATCATGGCGGGCGCCATCCGCCGCTACAAGGAGCGCGAGCAGCGCAAGGCGAGCGGCGAGGGCGCCCCCGCGAGCGCGGGCGCGAGCTTCGTCAAGCCGCAGGGCTCCGAGGAGAAGCCCGCGGTGCCCAGCCCGGGCGAGCCCCGGCTCGAGGTGAAGGCCTAGCGTTCAGGCGCGCGCGCGCCTAGGGTCGAGCACGCCATGCTCGAGAGCCCCGAAATGAACGAGCCGCGGGTGCGCGCCCGCGAGCTCGGCCTGCCGCTCGGCCGCTTCAAGCCGGGCAAGTACAACGCCATCACGGACGTGGACGGGGTGCTCGTCGGGCACACCACGCTCATCCAGGGCTCGGGGCCCCTGCGTCCGGGGCACGGCCCGGTGCGCACCGGCGTGACGGCGATCATGCCCAACCTGGGCAACATCTTCATGGACCGGATGAGCGCGGGCGGCTTCGTGCTCAACGGCGCCGGAGAGGTCTCCGGCATGACGCAGGTGATGGAGTGGGGCCTGCTCGAGACGCCCATCCTGCTCACCAACACCATGGCCGTGGGCGCGGTGAGCGACGCGGTGGCGCGCTACCTCGTCGAGCAGTACCCGGGCATCGGGGACGAGCACGACGTCATCATCCCTGTCGTGGGCGAGTGCGACGACAGCTGGCTCAACGACATCACCGGGCGCCACGTGCGCGACTCGCACGTGTTCGAGGCCATCCGCAACGCGAAGAGCGGCCCGGTGGCCGAGGGCGCGGTGGGCGGCGGCACCGGCATGGTGACGTGCGACTTCAAGGCCGGCATCGGCACCTCCTCGCGCAAGCTGCCCGAGGCGCTGGGCGGCTACACGCTGGGCGTCCTCGTGATGTCCAACTTCGGCAAGATGCACAACCTGCGCGTGGGCGGCCTGCCCATCGGCGAGGTGCTGGCCGAGAAGTTCAAGAACGCGCCGCGCCGCGGGCAGACCTACGGCTCCATCATCGCCGTGGTGGCCACGGACGCGCCCCTGCTGCCGCACCAGCTCAACCGCCTCTGCAAGCGCGTGGGGCTGGGCATCGGGCGGGTGGGCAGCTACGCGGCGCACGGCTCGGGGGAGATCGTGGTGGGCTTCAGCACCGCGAACATCATCCCGAGGCGCACCCAGAAGATGGTCTACAAGATGAAGATCCTCCTGGATCAGCGCCTGGACCCCCTCTACGAGGCGGTGATGGAGGCCACCGAGGAGGCCATCCTCAACTCCATGTGCATGGCGAGCCCCATGGTGGGCGCCAACGACAACTACTGCCAGGCACTCCCGCTCGCCGAGGTCCGCCGCTTCGTGGACGCGGTGAAGCCCGTCTTCGCCACGGTGAAGAAGCGGCCTGGGCAGTCGAGCGCTCCGGCGTCCAGGGAGCGGCCGAGCGACGTGGACAAGGAGGGGGACGTGACCGTCTCCAGCGCCCTGCCCACGGCCGTGCGGGGGGCGGAGGGCATCCCGTACCCCACCAAGCCCGCCCCCGGAGAAGCTGAGGGTTCCACTTCGGGTGGAAGTTCTGATACGTAGCCCAGCCTTTCGCAGCACCCGCCTTTTAGTCCTAGCCCGGAGAGCCCAGATGGCCCGTAGCAAGAGCAAGCACCGCCGCGTGCAGATGAAGATCAAGCAGGCGTGGAAGAAGCGCGCCAAGCGCCAGAAGGAGGCCGCCAAGGCCGAGGGCGCGACGAAGAAGAAGTAGCCGCGCGCCGTCCCCGTGCCCGCTCCCCGCGCTTCCGCCCTTATCCGGGCGGCTGGCCGTGAAGGGGCGGGTCACCGCGCAGCGCCGGGGCCCGTCCTGGGCCCCGGGCGCGTGCGGCAGCAGCTGTAGGCCCCTGTGGGTGATCCGGGCGGCCCTTTTTCCCCAAGCGTTGAGAAGTCGCGATCAGCGTGCGCGCGCCGGGTGGGGGACTTCCGCGCCCTGGGCACCGTCCGTAGGTTGGCTCCGTTCGGCGGGGAGTGGTGCGGGGTTGGGCCGACGGGGTGGGTGGGCGGTGACGGTGCTGGATGCCAGGCGGTGGTCGAACTACATCTTCGCGGGACTCTTCGTCCTCGCGCTGATTCTCTTCTCGCGCATCATCCTGCCGTTCTTGATGCCGGTGCTCTTGGGCGGCTTCCTGGTCGTCCTCTTCATCCCGCTCTACGACGGCATCTGCCAGCGCACGCGTCAGCGCCGGGAGCTCTCGGCGGCGCTCGCCACCACGGTGGTGTTCCTGCTCATCCTGGTGCCCATCGCGGCCATCGGCTGGATGGTGGCGCGCGAGCTGCTCGGGCTCGCGGACCAGGCGCAGGACCTGCTCGACCAGGTGGACCTGCGCCGCCAGTTCCTCACCAGCCTGCCGCGCGGCATCCGCCGCTACGTGCGCCTGGACCCCGAGGGCCAGCACATGGAGCGCCTGCTGAGCGCGGCCGCCGCCGCCGGCGCGAGCGTGCTCACGGAGGTGCTCCAGGAGGGCACCGAGCTCGTGGTGGACCTCTTCCTGATGACGGTCGCCATGTACTACTTCTTCCTCGATGGCCGCCGCCTCGTCGCCGAGGTCACGCGCCTGGTCCCCCTCGACCGCCGCTACATCTCCGCCTTCTGCCACGAGTTCACGGACGTGGCGTACGCCATCGTCTACGGCAACACCGTGACGGGCATCATCCAGGGCGCGCTCGGCTTCGTCGGGCTGCTCATCGCGAAGGTGCCGCACGCAGGCGTCTGGGGCGCGGCGATGGTGCTGGTCTCGCTCATCCCGGTGGGCGGCACCGGCCTCATCTGGGGGCCCATCGGCGTCATCCTCATCGTCACCGGCAAGGTGAGCGAGGGCGTGTTCCTGCTCGCCTGGGGCACCTTCCTGGTGGGCAGCATCGACAACGTGATCCGCCCCAAGCTGGTGGGCGCGCGCATGACGCTGCACCCGCTGCTGGTGTTCCTCTCCATGTTCGGCGGCCTCGCCGTGTTCGGGATGATGGGCCTGCTGGTGGGCCCGCTCATCGCGTCCATCTTCATGGCCATGGTGCGCATCTACCGCCGCGACTTCCTCGCCAAGGCGCAGCCGGTCATCGCCACGGCGCTGGACTACCCGCAGCCCTGAAGCGCGCGGTGCCTGGACTTCGCCCGCGGGGTGGGTGAACCTCGCGGGCCCTGATGAAGGCCTCGACCCCGCCCGAGATGCGCCGCCCCTGCAGGTCCCGGCCCGCCGCGCCCGCGTGGGGGGCCGCCGTGGCCGCCGCGCTGCTGCTCGCCGCGCCCGCAGCGCCCGCAGCGCCGCCCGAGCCCGCCCGGGCCGTTGCGGCCGAGGCCCCCGCGCCCGCGGCCTCTGCCCCGGTCTCCGACCCTGTCTCGCCGCCGCCGCCGGTGGCCACGCCGCCCGCGCCGGTGCATGGCCCGCGCGTGCGGGTGCGCCTCGGGGGAACGAGCAACTGGCGCAGCTACTGCGCGCGCCCCGGAGTGGGGCGCTGCGCCGACTTCGACTCGCGCCAGGACCCCGCGCTCGCGGGCACCAGCGTGGACCAGGCGGCCTCCGTGTACCTCGGCTTCGCGCTCGAGGCCGAGGTGCTGCCCTTCGCCGAGAAGCTTTCGTGGGTGAACGGGCTCGGGGCCTCGCTCGAGTACGCGCACGCCTTCAACCGGCTCGGCATCAACCGCACCTCCGGCAGCGCCTCCACGCCTACCGAGTCCATCACCGCGCAGGATCTGACCCTGGCGCTCGCGGCCCTCTACCGCTACCCGTTCACGCTCTGGGATCGCGGCCTGGGGCTGCCAGGCTACGTGGGCGTGCGCGCAGGGGCGCAGAGCCGCAGCTTCGCCCTCTCGGGCGAGGAGCACCTCGAGTTCAACACCCACCGGCTCTTTCCTGCGGTGGGCCTCGAGACACTGGTGCCGCTCGCACGCCGCGCGCAGCTGGAGGCGGGCGCCCAGTACTTCTTCTCGCCGGGCACCGGCCGCGGGCTGGGCAGCGCGGAGCAGCGCACGCTCGAGACGCGCAGCTTCGGAGACAGCGTGTCCTCCAGCGGCTGGTCCGCGCGCCTGGGGCTGAGCGGCGAGGTGTGGGGCCCCTTCGGCTACGTGGCGCGCGTGCAGCTCACCCGCTTTCGCGACCACTACAGCGGGGCGGGCACGCTGGCCGGCTGGGACGAGGGCGGCGTCGCGGAGGAGACCGTCACCTCCGCGTACTGGGCCGTCACCCTGCGCTACTGACGCGGGCCCGCCGGGCGCCTAGACCGAGATGAGCCCCTTGCGGATGCCCTCGGTCACCGCCTCGACGCGGTTGGTCACCTCGAGCTTGCGGTAGATGTGCTCCAGGTGCGTGCGGATGGTGGCCTTGGAGAGGCTCAGCAACCGCGCGGCCTCGCTGTTCGAAACGCCCTTCGCGATGAGCTGGAGGATCTCCCGCTCGCGGTCGCTGAGCGGCTTGAGCGGCTCCTCGTCCAGGCCCGCGGCCGGCTCCGCGGCGGTGCGGGGGGCGGCGTCCGGCTCGATGCGGAAGTGGCGCAGCAGGCGCCGCGCGAGGTTCGGCTGGATGACCGTGCCCCCGGCGCTGACCTCCTTGATCGCCTCGACGATCTTGTCCGCGGGCGTGCCCTTGAGCAGGTAGCCGGAGGCCCCGGCCTTCACGGCCTCGAGCACGCGGTCCTCCTCGTCGAAGATGGTGAAGATGAGGATCTCGATGCGCGGGTGCTGGGCCTTCACGTGGCGCGTCACGTCGATGCCGCTCATGCGCGGCAGGCCCAGGTCCAGCAGCAGCACGTCGGGCCGCGCGCGCTCCACCTGCTCGAGCGCGCTCTCGCCCGAGAGCGCCGTGCCCACGATCTCGAGGTCCGGGCTCGCCTCGAGCAGGCGCAGCTGGTTCTTCAGGATGCGGGTCTGGTCCTCCACCACGAACACGCGGATGGGGGCGCTGGGCTGCTGCTCGGCGAGAGTGTCCAAGGGGGCGCTCCGTCTTTCAGGCAGGTGAGGGCAGGGTCAGGTGCACGCGGGTGCCGGCGCCGGGCGCCGAGTCCACCGCGAGCGCGCCGCCGATCTGCATCGCGCGCTCGTGCATGTTGAGCAGGCCGTAATGTCCGCGCGGCGTGCGGCCCGGCTCGAAGCCCTGGCCGTCGTCCTCCACGCGCAGCTCCACCCGGCCCGCGCCGAAGGCGAGCTGCACCCGCACGCACACCGAGGCGCTTCCCGCGTGCTTCGCCGCGTTGGTGAGGCACTCCTGCAGCACGCGGAACAGGGCCAGCTGCACGTCCGGAGCGAGCCGCTCGGTGGCGCCGCTGCGCTCGAAGCGCACGTCCAGCTGCGTGCGCTCGCGGAAGGTCTTCACGTAGTCCTCGAGCCCCTGCGCGAGCTCGAAGTCCTCGCGCATCAGCTGCAGGTTGCGCCGCAGCTCCTCGATGGCCTCCTCCGCGCCGCTCTTCAGCTCGCGGATCTCCTGGCGCAGCGGCTCCTCGCGCGCGAGCCCCAACATGTACTCGGACTGGATGATGAGCGTGGAGAGCGAGGCGCCCAGCCCGTCGTGGATCTCGCGCGCGAGCCGGTTGCGCTCCTCCACCACCGCGAGCTCCTTGAGGTCGCCCTGCAGCTCCACCACCTCGCGGTGCGCCGCGGCCTCGCGCTCGTTCAGGTACACGACCACGTAGACGATGATGAAGTTGAGCGCCGAGTACCACAGCAGGGTGAGCAGCTCGATCGCCGTCACCGCGCGGTCCAGCAACAGGTCCAGGCGCGTGGTCACCGGCAGCGCGAGCAGCGGCGGGAGGATCGCGAGCGGGCGCGGGAAGAGGATCGCGAAGAGCGTGGTGAAGAGCAGCTGCGTGGCGAGCAGCGGGCTCTGCAGGCCGCCGCCCACCTGCGGCTTGGCGATGAGGAACACCATGATCAGCAGGTCCCAGCACAGGGTCACGTAGGTGACCCAGCGCCCGGCCCGCGGCAGATCGATGACGAGGAAGTTCGCGACGCTGTAGAGCAGCATCGCGAAGTAGCCCGCGAAGGCGTAGGGCCCGGTGAGCCCGAAGTACAGCGACCACGTGGGCACCGCGAGGATCAGCAGGCCCAGCGTGAGGAACATCATCCGCGCGTAGAACAGCGCCTGCGCGCGCGCCACGAAGCGGTCCTGCTCCCACGAGGCCTGCGCCTGCTGCGCGGAGACGCGGTCGGTGAGCCGCCGCCGCTCGAGCACCTCGCGCACGCGCGCGCGAAGGCCATCCGGGTGCTGCGACGCGAGCGTGAAGGAGGGCGTGTCCACGGCACCGCGATTGTGCGGGGACCCCGCACCCGCTGACCAGCCCCCTCCCGGTGAATAACGCGTGCCGCTGCGGCGCGGCACACGGCCCTGCGGGAAATCTACCGCGCTACTGCGGACACGCGCTCTTCGCGTCCGGCTTGCGCGCGAAAACGTACTCGAGCCGGTCGGTGCTCTGACCGGTGCTCTCGTCGAAGAGCGGCGAGCCGCCGGCGTACACCGTGCCGCGCGGGTTGCCGTAGCGATCGAGCTGGTGGCTCGCGAGCCAGCGGTCCACGCAGGCCTCGCGCGCGCTGCTCGCGCTGCCGCTGCCGGCATCGGTCGCGCCGCTCGCAGTGCTCGCGCTGCCCGCCGTCCCCGCGTCGCGCGTGGCCTTCTGCGCGGCCTGCTTCAGCCCGCCCGTCATCGCGCTGTTGCCCGCATCGGTCGAGGCCGTGGCGGCACCGGCGGCCGCGGTGGCGCTGCCCTCGAACGCGGTGCCGCCGTCCGCCCCCTCGGTGGCCACGGCCTGCGGGGCACCCGCGTCCTCGGGCGCCGAGAGGCTGGCGCTGGAGGAGCCGGTGCTCGCGGTGGGAGCGGCGTCGGGACGCTCGGGGGACTCCACGCCCTTCTTCGGGCAACCGGCGAGCAGGAGGACGGAGGCGGAAAAGGCGAGCGCGTGGCGCAGGTTTTTCATATGTCCTGAGGGGTAGGGCGGGTGCATGACGGGCATGGGGCTCGGAAGCACTGACTCGTCGGCGCGCAGGATATTCGGCTGCGGCCGCCGGACCAGCCCCTGTCGCCTCACGATGTCCGGTCCACTCCCTTCTCCCGCCTCTCCCGCCCCGGGGCCTGCCGCCGGCGCGCGCCGCGTGCGGGCGCTGGAAGAGGCGCGCGTGCTGGTGGTCGGCGCGGGCGGGCTGGGCTGCCCCGCGAGCCTCGCGCTCGCGCGCGCCGGCCTGTGCCACCTCACGCTCGTGGACCCCGACCGCGTGGACGTGACCAACCTGCACCGCCAGCTGTGGCACCGCGGCGCGGACGTGGGCCGCTGGAAGGTGGACAGCGCCGCGGAGGGGCTCGCGCGCGCCTTCCCCGCGCTGCAGGTGGAGCGGCAGGTGGCGCGCGTGGATGCCTCCAACGCGCCCGCGCTCTTCGCCGCGCACGACGTGGTGCTGGACGCCACGGACGGCACCGCCACGAAGTTCCTCCTCTCGGACCTGGCCAAGGCCACGCGCGTGCCCCTTGTGTACGCGGGCGTGCTGCGCATGCAGGGGCAGGCGATGCGCATCGAGCCGGAGGGCCCCTGCCTTCGCTGCCTCTTCGAGGAGCCACCGGATCCGGAGGCGGTGCCCACCTGTGCGCAGGCCGGCGTGCTCGGCGCGATGGCGGGCTGGGTGGGGGCGCTGCAGGCGCAGCTCGCGCTCGAGTCGCTCGCGGGCGCGGAGGTGGGCCCGGCCGCAGCGCTGCACGTGCTAGACGGAGCGCAGCTGCGCAGCCGCACGCTTCGGGTGGAGCGGGTGGCCGGCTGCCCGGGCTGTGCCGGCACTGCCTCGGGCGTGCCGTGGGAGGAGCTGAGATGCCAGAGGTGAAGGCCACGCTCGACATCACCCGCGAGGTGTGCCCAATGACCTACGTGCGCACGAAGCTGCGGCTCGAGACGCTCGCGCCCGGGGAGTTGCTCGAGGTGCTGCTCACCGGCGACGAGCCCCTTCGCAACGTGCCGCGCAGCGCGCGCGAGGAGGGGCACGAGGTGCTCGGGCTGGAGCGCCTGCCCTCCGGAACGCATCGCCTCCTCATCCGCAAGCAGGGAGGGGCGTGAGATGGCGACCGTGAAGATCCCCACCTCCCTGCGCAGCCTCGCGGGCGAGCGCGCGGAGCTGCGCGTGCCGGGCGCGACCCTGCGCGACGTGCTGAGCGCCCTCTCGGCCGAGCACCCGGCGCTGGGCGCGCGGCTGCTGGACGCGCAGGGCCGCGTGCGCCGCTACGTGAACGTCTTCGTGAACGACGAGGACGCGCGCTTCCTGCAGGAGCTGGACACGCCGGTCGCCGACGCGGACCGGGTCACGCTGGTGCCCGCGATGGCGGGAGGGTAGGCACGGCATGGCGCTGCGGGAGGAGCAGATCCAGCGCTACTCGCGGCAGATCCTCCTGCGCGAGGTGGGCGGGCGCGGCCAGGAGGCGCTGCTCGACGGCGGGGTGCGCGTGGACGTGGCGGAGACGGCCGGCTGCACCGCGGCGGCCTACCTCGCCGCGGCGGGCTCTCCGCTCGAGGCCTCGGCGCGCGCGCTCGGCCCCGGGGCGCCCGGCTTCCTCGCGCCGGCCTCCGCCGTGGGCGAGAGCGCCGCGGAGCTGCTCGCGCGCGAGCTCCCGGACTTCAACCCCGATGCCGTGCCCACGGCGCCGCCTCGCGCGCAGCTCGCCGAGCTGCCGGCGCACTTCGAGGGGCCCGCTCCCTGGGTCGCGCTGGGTGCCCGGGGAGGGCAGGGCGCGGTGCTCTTCCGGGGCCCCACGGCGTGCGCGGGCTGCTTTGCGCGCGCGGCGGAGGCGCTCGCCGCGCCGCCGGGCGGAGCGCTCGGGGTCGCGCTCGGCGCGCTCGGAGCACTGCTGCTCGAGCGGCTCGTGCTGGGGCAGGGGCCTGCCGCAGGGCTGCTGCTGCTCGAGGCGCCAGGCGTGCTGCGCCCGGGTGCACTGCCCGTCTGCGAGCGCTGCGCGTGAGCCGCGTGCCGTACGCGCCTGCGCTGCTCGCAGAGATCTGCCGCCTGCTCGAGCGCGCCTACCCCGAAGAGGGCTGCGGCGTGGTGCTCGAGGGGTCGGAGGACCTGCGCGCCACGGCGCTGCGCAACGCGGCGGCGGGAGACCCGCGGCTCGGGTTCGCCTTCGAGCCGGGAGAGTGGCTCGCGCTGTGCCGGGCCGCGGACGCGCGGGGGGAGCGGGTGGCGTGCGTGTTCCACTCCCACCCGGACGGGGCCGCCTCGCTGTCGGCGGCGGACCGGGCGGCGGCCGCCCCGGGCGGGCAGGCCCTGCTGCCAGGCACCCTCCAGCTGGTGGTCGCGGTGAACGCGGGCCGGGCAGGGGAGCTGCGGGCCTGGCGTTTCGAGGATGGGGATTTCAGGGAAGCCTGGCGCACTGCGGCGCCGTGAAACATCCCTGTAGCAAGTCGTTTCGGAAGCTTGGCCGCTCGCCCCTCACTCCGGGGAAAGCCGGGCCCAAATTGTCAAGTGCCCCTGTTTTCGTGTAGAAAGCGCCAGCTTCTGGATCAGCCGTGCCCTTTCCGCGGGCGTTCGATTCGGCGCTTTGACGCAGGGAGTTCAGACCCTTATGGCCCAGCAAAACGGATTTACCCTTTGGCTTACCGGCATGTCCGCCTCCGGCAAGAGCACCATGGCTGCCTACATCGCGGCCAGGCTCCGGCAGGTGGGCCGGAACGTGGAGATCCTCGACGAGGGCGAGGTGGCAGACGAGCTCTGGAAGGGCGCGGGCGACTCCAAGGAGGAGCGCAACATGTCCGTCCGCCGGCTCGGCTACGTGGCGGGCCTGCTCACGCGCAACAACGTGGCGGCGCTGGTGGCCGCGGTGAGCCCCTACAAGCAGAGCCGCGAGGAGAACCGCCGGGCGATCGGGCGCTACGTGGAGGTCTACGTGGACTGCCCCACCGAGAAGCTCATCCAGCGCGACACCACGGGCAAGTACAAGAAGGCCCTCTCCGGTGAGATCCCCAACTTCATCGGCATCACCGAGCCCTACGAGCCGCCCACCTCTCCCGAGGTCACCATGCGCTCGGACCAGGAGACGGTGGAGGAGGGGGCGCTGCGCATCTTCCAGTCCCTGCTCGACCTGGGCTACGTGACGGCCGAGGACCTGAAGGTCATCACCGGCAAGAAGATGAAGGCCAACCCGCTGCCCGCGAAGAAGAACGCGCGCCGCGAGGAGCCCAAGGCCCCCAAGGCGGACAAGGGCGTGAAGGCCCGCCCCGCCACCCGCGCCGCGCGCGTGGGCAAGCCTGCGGCCAAGAAGGCGCCGGCGGCGCCCAAGCGCAAGGCCCGCTAAAAAAGGCTCTCCCCCGGGCGCTCCCCGGGTTAGAGGTCCCTGCAGTCCCGCACGCCCCGGACGCCGTCTCCGGGGCGTTGCCGTTTGGAGCCCGCCCCATGCTGAACGCCGAGCAGATCCAGTCCCTGTGCGAGGCCTCGCGCCCCAAGCTCGAGCAGATGCGCGCCTCCCTGCGGGCCCAGGGCTCCGCGCTCGTGGCCTTCTCGGGCGGCGTGGACTCCACCTTCGTGCTGAAGATCGCCGTGGAGGAGCTGGGCGAGCGCGCCCTCGCGCTGACCTCGGTGTCCTCGTCCCTCGCGCCCGAGGAGGCCCAGGAGGCGCGCGCGCTCGCCGAGCGCATCGGGGCGCGCCACCTGCTCGTGGCCAACGACGAGCTGAACAACGCGCAGTACGCCGCGAATCCAACCAACCGCTGCTACTTCTGCAAGACCGAGCTCTACGCGCTCTGCGAGAAGAAGCGCCAGGAGCTGGGGCTCGCCGTGGTGCTGGACGGCTTCAACGCGGACGACTTCAAGGATCACCGCCCCGGGCACAAGGCCGCGCAGGAGCACCGCGTGCAGAGCCCGCTCGCGGCCGCGGGCCTCACCAAGGCGGAGATCCGCGCCTGGAGCCACGCCCTGCAGCTGCCCACCTGGGACAAGCCGCAGATGGCCTGCCTCGCCTCGCGCATCCCCTACGGCACCGCCGTCACGCGCGACCGGCTCCTGCAGATCGCCGGCGCCGAGTCCGTGCTGCGCGAGCGGGGCTTCCGCACCTTCCGCGTGCGCTACCACCAGGAGGTGGCGCGCATCGAGCTCGCCGCCGAGGAGCACGAGCGCTTCCTCTCGCCCGCGCTGCGCCTCGAGGTGGACCGCGCGCTCAAGGCGCTGGGCTTCAAGTTCGTCGCGCTGGACCTCGAGCCCTTCCGCTCGGGCCGCCTCAACGAGGCCGCGGGCATCGCCGTGCACTCCGCGGGCTCCCCGGAAGCCTCCGGGAACGCCCCCGAGCGCGTGCCGCTGCCGGTGCTCGGCTGATCGCGGCGCACGTGCCGTTCAGAAGGTGATTTTCTTGCCGAGAGACAGTTCCGTGGCAATGTGTGCGCACCTGTAGGAGGTCGCACACACATGGACAGCACCCCCCGCCTCACCTCTGTGGTCTTCCGGCTCCAGCGCGAGAAGCTCGACACGCTCAAGGATCTCTCCCGCTCCACGCGCATCCGCCAGAGCGAGTACCTGCGCGAGGCGATCTCGGACCTGCTGGAGAAGTACGAGGACCGCCTCGTCGACTGACGAGCGCTGATGCGCCGGGCCGCCCTCAGGTGAAGGGCGGCCCCTCCGGCAGTCCCGGAGGGCAGGCGCGCTCGGCGGCGGAGAAGGGATCCAGCTCCGCCGGATAGCGCACCTCCCAGAGCACGAGCCCGTGTCCCGGCGCCTTGAGCCCGGGGACGGGCTCGGCGCGCATCAGGGCTCCCTCCCACGCGGCTTCGTCCAGCACGCCCGCGGCCGCGAGCAGCGCGGAGCCCACGAGGTAGCGGACCTGATAGCGCGCGAAGCTGTCGCCGCGCAGCCGCGCTTCGTAGAGCCCCCCACCCAGCGCGACGAGCTCGGCGCGCTCCAGCGTGCGCGGCTTCTGCGGGCTCGAGCGCTCGTGGAAGGCGAGGAAGTCGCGCGTGCCCACCGCCTGCGCGAGCCTGCGCGCGAGCCTCTCCGCAGAGAGCTCGCGCCCCGCGAGCCGCGGCTCCTCGCGCGCGCTCCAGCAGGCGCCGGCCCACGCGGGCGAGGCCGCGCCCTCGAGCTGCACCCGGTAGCGGTACTCCTTTCCCGAGGCGCTCCACTGGGCATGGAAGGAGGGCGCGGGCCTGCGCGCGGCGCACAGCCCCACGAGCCCCTGGGGCAGCTCGGGCGCGAGCCGCGCCGCGAGCGCCTCCGCGCTGTCCCCCGGCGGCAGGCGCACGCTCACCACCTGCATGCGCGCGTGCACGCCGCGGTCGGTGCGCCCGCTGGGCATCACCGTGCTCGGGACGCCGGCGCGCGCGAGCGCCGCCTCCAGCGCCTCCTGCACGGTGGGCCCCTCGGGCTGACGCTGGAAGCCGCGGAAGGGGCCTCCGCGGTACCAGATCCACAGGGCGGCAGGTGTGCGCTTCACGGAGAGCGAAGAAAAGGCAGGGGAAGGGGAGCAGGCCACATTGCGGAGGTGAGGCGGCGGCGACGATACTCGCACGCCCCATGATGGCCGGACACGACTCGAGGAAGGTGGCGCCTGGCGCCGGCCGCTGGCTCTACCGCCAGGGAGAGCTGCTGCTGGGCCCGGTGACGGACGCCCAGCTGGTGGAGAAGCTCTACGCGGGCGAGGTGAGCGGCGCGACCGAGGTGGCGCCGCTGGGCGAGCGCGGCTTCCGCCGCCTGGGTGACGTGGAGGCGTTCCGCGTGCACGTGGCCAAGGCCGAGGCCAAGGCGCGCGTGGATGCGGCCGAGCGCGCCGCGCGGGCCCAGCGCAACCGCAAGCTCGGCATCGCCGTGGGCGCCGGCGCGCTCGTCACGCTGCTGCTCGCGGGCGTGGCCTGGCGCGTGGCGCGCTACGCCGCGGTGCACGGCAGCTTCGGCGAGGGCGCGTCCGAGGCGGGCTTCGAGGACATCAGCGTGGAGCCGCCCACCATCACGCTCGCCCGCGCGCGCGGGCCCCAGGAGGAGCTGGTGGAGTACCCGGACGCGCGCCGCGCGGGCAGCGGCAGCAGCGCGAAGGGCGCGAGCGCCTCGCGCACGGGCGACCGCCGCCCGGCCGCCGCCGGCCCGCGCGCCATGACGGCCGAGGGCTCGGACGCGGACGGCATGCAGACCGCGGTCATCGACCAGGAGGGCATCAACCGCGTGGTGAAGGCGCACCAGCGCACGCTCTACCCCTGCCTGCGCGAGGAGGCGCAGCGCCAGCCCGGCATCGCCATCCGCGTCCCCATCGAGTTCACCGTGGGTGCGGACGGGCGCGTCACCCGCCTCTGGGTGGACAACCCCAGCCTCAAGCAGGGCCCGCTCTACGAGTGCTTCCTGCGCGAGCTGCAGAAGTGGCCCTTCCAGCGCACCGAGGGCGACGGCGCCTCCGTGGCGCTGTCCTTCAACATCGCGGGGCGGCCGGGCTAGGGCAGGGCGGGGCGCTTTTTTTGCCCCGCCCGCAGGGCCGGGCGATACCCGGGGGCATGTCCGTCGCCGAGGCCGATCTCCAGAAGAAGGCGCAGTCCATCCCCGCCGGCACCTTCCGGCACACCGTGGTCGTGGCCGCCAAGCGGTTCAAGAGCACCTGGGCCGAGCTGGGCAAGCTGCTCATCCAGGTGCGCGACGAGGGGAAGTTCGAGGAGTGGGGCTACGCCTCCTTCGAGGCCTACTGCCTCAAGGAGCTGCACATCAAGAAGCAGACCGCCCTCAAGCTCACCCGCTCGTTCAGCTTCCTCGCCAAGCACGAGGGGGACGAGGCGCTGCAGCAGGAGGACTTCCCCCAGCGAGCCCCCGCCTTCGAGGTGGTGGAGGTGCTGGCGGACGCGGAGGCGCGCGGGCAGCTCTCGCCCTCCGAGTACCGCTCCATCCGCGACAGCATCTGGAACCCCGAGAAGCCCGCCACCGAGCTCAAGCGCGAGTTCTCCGAGCGCTTCCCCAAGCCCCCGCCGCCCCCGCCGAGCGAGGACCTGCAGCTGCGCCGGCTCGCGCAGGCGGCGCGCCGGCTCGCGAGCGAGCTCGCGGGCTGTGGGAAGGTTCCCTCCCCGGTCGCCGAGCGCGCTGCCGCCCTGGCAGACGACGTGGAAGAGCTGGCGAGTGGCGTGAACGCGAGCTGACGGGCTGTTAGTGAACCCGGGCGGAGCCGGCAGCGTGTGTGCTCGGCAACGCCATCCTGAAGGTGGGCTTCCTGCGGCCCGGACAGCGTCCTATATTTTGGCGGACGGCTGTTCGAGACGTGGGCGGCCAGGCGGGTGTGGGGCGGTCAGGGTGATGTACGCTCCGTTGATTCGGGGCCCGGGCGAACTCGGAGGTCGCAGTGAAGAAGGAGCACCACGTCAACCTGTCCTGCTCGTTCTGCGGAAAGTCGCAGCGCGAGGTGCGCAAGCTCATCGCAGGGCCGACGGTCTACATCTGCGACGAGTGCATCAAGCTGTGCAACGACATCATCGCGGACGAGGCGGAGCGCGACGAGGGCAAGCCCCAGGTCAGCCTGCCCACCCCGGCGGAGATCAAGGCCTTCCTGGATGACTACGTCATCGGGCAGGACCAGGCGAAGAAGGTCCTCGCCGTCGCCGTCTACAACCACTACAAGCGCATCTACCAGAAGAAGCCCGCGGCGCGGCCCCGCCCCGGCGTGAAGGCGCCCGGCGGCGAGGACGTGGAGCTGAGCAAGAGCAACATCCTGCTCGTGGGCCCCACCGGCAGCGGCAAGACGCTGCTCGCCCAGAGCCTCGCGCGCTTCCTCAACGTGCCCTTCACCATCGCGGACGCCACCAGCCTCACCGAGGCCGGCTACGTGGGTGAGGACGTCGAGAACATCATCCAGAACCTGCTGCACAACGCCGACTACGACGTGGAGAAGGCGGCGCGCGGCATCGTCTACATCGACGAGATCGACAAGATCGCCCGCAAGGGCGACACCCCCAGCGCCACCCGCGACGTGGGCGGCGAGGGCGTGCAGCAGGCGCTGCTCAAGATCATCGAGGGCACGCGCGCCAACGTCACCCCGCGCGGCGGCAAGAAGTACAACCAGCAGGAGTACGTGCAGGTCGACACGACGAACATCCTGTTCATCTGCGGCGGCGCGTTCCACGGCCTCAACGACATCATCAAGCGGCGCGTGGGCGAGAAGGGCCTCGGCTTCGGGGCCAAGATCACCCACAAGGAGGAGCGCAGCGTGGGCGAGCTGCTCGCGCTCACCGAGCCCGAGGACCTGATGCGCTTCGGGATGATCCCCGAGTTCGTCGGCCGCCTCCCGGTGGTGGCGACCCTCATGGACCTCAAGGAAGAGGACCTGGTCATCATCCTCACCCAGCCGAAGAATGCGCTGACGAAGCAGTACCAGAAGATGTTCGAGATGGAGAAGGTCAAGCTCACCTTCTCCAAGGAGGCCCTCAAGGCGATCGCCCGCGAGGCCATGCGGCGCAACTCCGGAGCGCGCGGCCTGCGCGCCATCATGGAGGACGCCATGCTCGACATCATGTACGACGTGCCGTACCGCGAGGGCGTGAAGGAGTGCAAGATCACCGAGACCGTGGTGACCAAGCACGAGCCGCCCCAGCTGGTGATGGAGAAGGAGAAGAAGTCGGCGTAGCGGCTTGCGGAGCGCCGGCGCTCTCCCCGCGGCCCCCGCCTCCCCTTCGAGGGAGCGGGGGCTTCGCTTTGGGGGCGCCCCTCAGCTCTGCGTCACGCGCACCGTGGTCTTCATCTCGCGCCCGGTGGACGGGTCGCGCGCGCGCATGGTGAGGATGCCTTCGATGTTCACGTCGAAGGTGATCTCCACCTGCACGCTGCCGGCGCGGTCCGCGCGGATGCCGGAGAAGGTGAACTCGCCGAGCAGCTCGTTGCGCGAGACCTGGTCGTGGTCGCCCTGGAAGATGCGCATGGCGAGCTCGGTCTGCTGGTCGAAGCTCGTGGTGGCCAGGAGCTGCTTCGCGTTCGGGATGGGCGCGTTGCGCGGGAACACCGTGTGGAACGCGCCGCCCGCCTTCTCCAGGCCGATGGCCATGGGGATCACGTCCAGCAGCTGGATCTTGAGGTTGGTGTCGTCCTGCAGCGAGTGCGCGTAGAGCGCCGCGCCGATGGCCACCGCCTCGTCCGGGTGCACGCCCTTGCTGGGCGCCTTGCCGAAGAACTTCTGGAGCCGGTCCTGCACGATGGGCATGCGCGTCTGCCCGCCCACGAGCAGCACCTCGTCCACGTCCTGGGTGCTGAGCCCCGAGTCCACCAGCACGCGCGCCACGATCTGCAGCGTCTTGTCCACGAGCGCGCTGGTGAGCTGCTCGAGCATCTTGCGCGTGAACTTCAGCTCGATGTTCAGCGGCTGGCCCTGGCTGGTCATCGTGATGAAGGGGATGTGGAAGGGTACCTCCTCGCGCGCCGAGAGGTCCATCTTGGTGCGCTCGGCCAGGTCCTTGATGCGCTGCATGGCCACGGGGTCCGTGGACAGGTCGATGCCCGTCTTGCCCGCGAAGTCCTTGAGCACGTGCTGGATGATCGCGTTGTCGAAGTCGATGCCGCCCAGGAAGATGTCGCCGCCGGTGGCCTTCACCTCGAACACCTGGCCGCGCATCTCGATGATGGAGACGTCGAAGGTGCCGCCGCCCAGGTCGTAGACCACCACCTTCTGCTTCAGGCCCTTGCCCGCCCCGTAGGCGAGCGCCGCGGCGGTGGGCTCGTTGATGATGCGCACCACCTCGAGGTCGATGAGCTTGCCCGCGTCCTTCACCGCCTGGCGCTGCCGGTCGTTGAAGTAGGCGGGCACCGTGACGACCGCGCGGCGGATGGGCTGCTTCAGGTGGCTCGCGGCCACGTCGCGGATCTTGTGCAGGATCTTGGCGCTGATCTCCTGCAGGTTGAACTCGCGCTTGCCCACGTCCAAGACCACGTCGTTCTTCTTGCCGGGGCGCATGCTGTACGCCACGACCTTGCGCATGGTGTCCACCACGTCGCTCTTGTACGTGCGGCCCACGAGGCGCTTGGCGCCGTAGACGGTGTTCTTCGGGTTCAGCTGCCACTGGCGCTTGGCCTCGTAGCCGATGAGCTCGTTCCCCTTGTCGTCGATCGCGAAGATGGACGGGATGGTGTACTCGCCCCCCTTGTAGGGGATGAGCTTCACGTTCCCGCCGTCCTCCACGATCGCCGCGCACGAGTTCGTCGTGCCGAGGTCGATCCCGATGATGGGCTCCTTGTGCATGCTGCGGCGGCTCCGGGCAGGGCTCCAGGGGCCGAGTGGCCGGCCCGAGGAGTGGCGAGGCTGCGAGGTTAGTTCAGTAGCGGATGGAGCGCGAGTCTCCGGTGGGGAGGAAGCAAGGTGGGCCCACCGGGGTTAGAATCCTGCTGGAACACGCCAACCGAGCAGGCCAGGGGAGAGTGCCACGTGGAGGCCAAGCGCTTTCTGCAGAGCGTGGGCGCAGAGGTGTCCCACGACTTCGTGAGGAACCGGTCGCTCCTGTCCTTCGAGGAGTACGTCGCGCTCTTCCTCGCGGACCCGCGGGGCCAGGCCCGCAACGCGGCCCAGTACCTGCGCGACGTGATGGACCACTTCGGCACCGAGCAGGTGGCGCACCCCTCGGGGCACATCCGCCGCTTCAAGCTCTTCGACGTGGCGCACGGCGAGGGGGACGGGCGCGTGGCAGGCCAGGAGGAGGTGCAGAACGCGCTCTACCGGCTGCTGGGCAACTTCACGCGCGCCGGCCGCATCAACAAGCTCATCCTCCTGCACGGGCCCAACGGCAGCGCGAAGAGCAGCCTCGTCAACGCGCTCAAGGCGGGCATGGAGCACTACTCGCGCCAGCCGGAGGGGGCGCTGTACCGGCTGCGCTGGGTGTTCCCCTCGGACAAGCTGATCAAGGGCTCCATCGGCTTCGGCGGGGAGCGCGGCGCGGGCGAGAGCGGCGGCGAGCTCGGCTCCTTCGCGCACCTGGAGGGCGAGGCCATCGACCTGCGGCTCGCCTGCGAGCTGCGCGACCACCCGCTCTTCGTGGTGCCGGCGCCCGAG
The DNA here is from genome assembly GCF_009659535.1 of Aggregicoccus sp. 17bor-14. Lineage (NCBI taxonomy): Bacteria > Pseudomonadati > Myxococcota > Myxococcia > Myxococcales > Myxococcaceae > Aggregicoccus > Aggregicoccus sp. 17bor-14. The sequence continues at coordinate 176,233 of NZ_VJZZ01000008.1, read as the reverse complement.
CGGCGCAAGCTGCTGGAGCAGGCGCTCGGCGAGGCGAAGGGCAAGGGCCCGGGCGCCGAGGACTTCATCCTCTCGGACTACGTGCTGCACGGCGAGCTGTGCCACAAGTGCCGGCGCGTCTACGCGGCGCTGCTGGCCACCTACAAGGGCGACTACCTCAAGGTGCTGCGGCACGTGCAGGTGGAGCGCTTCTACGTGAGCCGGCGCTACCAGGTCTCCACGGTGACCGTGGAGCCGCAGATGAGCGTGGACGCGGCGTACCTCCAGGTCACGGCGGACCGCAGCCAGCAGCTCAGCGTGCCGGCCCCCCTGCACAACGTGGCCCTCTTCGAGCCGCACGGCCCCCTGGTGCACGCGAACCGCGGGCTCATCGAGTACTCGGACCTGCTCAAGCGCCCGCTCGAGGCCTTCAAGTACCTACTGGGCTTCAGCGAGACGGGGCAGGTGCCGCTCGAGCACTTCGTGCTGCAGCTGGACGAGGTGCTCATCGCCAGCGCGAACGAGAAGCACCTGGCCGCCTTCAAGGAGCTGCCGGACTTCGCGTCCTTCAAGGGCCGCATCGAGCTGGTGCGCGTGCCCTACCTGCGCCGCTACCGCACGGAGCAGGAGATCTACGATGCGCAGATCACCCCCACCACCGTGGGCAAGCACGTGGCGCCGCACGCGACCGCCGTCGCCGCGATGTGGGCGGTGCTCACCCGGCTCAAGAAGCCCATCCCGGACCGCTATCCCCAGGAGGTGAAGAGCCTGGTGGACCACCTCGCGCCGGTGGAGAAGGCGCGCCTGTATGAAGAGGGCAGGGCGCCGGACCGGCTGGGCCAGGCGCAGCTCAAGGAGCTGCGGCGCCTGCGCCAGGAGCTCTACGAGGAGAGCGACGCGTACCCCAACTACGAGGGGCGCAGCGGCGCGAGCGCGCGGGAGATCAAGACGGCGCTCTTCAACGCCGCGCAGAACACGGACTACCGCTGCCTCAACGCGCTCGCGGTGTTCGAGGAGCTCGAGGCGCTCTGCAAGGACAAGAGCGTGTACGAGTTCCTGCAGCAGGAGGTGGTGGACGGCTACCACGACCACGAGGAGTTCGTGAAGGTGGTGGAGGCCGAGTACCTGGACCGGGTGGACGCGGAGGTGCGCGACTCGATGGGCCTGGTCTCCGAGGGCCAGTACCGCGAGCTGGTGGAGCGCTACATGGTGCACGCGAGCCACTGGGTGAAGGGCGAGAAGCTGCGCAACCGGGTGACGGGCGAGATGGAGCGCCCGGACGAGCACCGCATGGCGGAGCTGGAGGCGATCGTGATGCCGCGCGGCGAGGACGCGGGCGACTTCCGCCGCGGCCTCATCAGCGGCGTGGGCGCCTACCGCATGGATCACCCGGACGCGGAGCTCGACTACGCGCGCATCTTCCCGGACCTCTTCCGCCGCCTGCGCGACCACTACTACGAGGAGCGCAAGCGGGTGCTGCGCAAGCAGAAGGAGAACGTGCTCAAGTACCTCTCCGAGGAGCGCGCCTCGCTCAGCCCGCGCGAGCAGGCGCAGGTGCAGAGCACGCTGGAGACGATGAGCGCGCGCTACGGCTACTGCGAGCACTGCGCGAAGGACGCCATCCTCTTCCTGATGAAGCGCCGCTACGTCTAGCGGTGTGAGCAGGCATCCGGGCGTGGGGTGGGGTGGTGGGGTGCTTTTCTCCCACCGCGGTGCGGGCGGAAGATCTCGCTCTGCCGCAGCCGTTGCCCCCACTGCAGCGCTTCCACCCCGCTTCGCCTGAGGTGCCGATTTGAACCGCTTCCTGCTGGGCTCGCCCCTCCTGCTCGCGCTCGCCGCGTGTGCCGGTCCCTCGGCAAAGGAGCGTGCCGCGCAGACCTCGCTGCTCACCCCGAGCGCGCAGCGGGTGCTCGCCGAGGAGGCCGCGCGCCCCACGCGCCGCGAGCTGGTGCGCGGCATCCTCCCGCACAACGTGCGCTTCGTCGTCGAAGAGGACGGGGAGGCCAAGCGCACCGCCTCCGGCGTGGTGATCGGCTCGGAGCTGACCGCCCACGGCAGCGTGAGCTACGTGCTGACCAACGCGCACGCGCTGGACACCGAGGGGCTCACCGCGCCGCGCATGCTCGTCACGCTCGAGCGCCAGGGTGAGGTGCACGAGTACCCGGCCGAGCCGCTCGCCCAGGGAAGCGTTCCGGACATGGACCTCGCGCTGCTGCGGGTGCGGGGCCTCGAGCTGCCGCCCGCGCAGCTCGCGGACGACAGCGAGCTGGAGCCGGGCGGCGACGTGGTGGTGGCCGCGAGCCCCTTCGGCAAGTCCATCTCGCTGTCCGGCGGCATGGTGTCCCAGGTGGAGTGGGACCGCGCCCTCAAGAGCCCGCGCATGCTCAAGACGGATGCGCCCATCGGCTACGGCGCGTCGGGAGGCGGGGTGTTCAGCCTCGAGACCGGGCGGCTGCTCGCGATCGTGGAGGGCTACCGCACCGCGAAGGTGGGCTTCGACGTGGCCGAGCAGAGCTACAGCTTCGACGTGCCCATGCCCGGCGAGACCTTCGCCGCGCCCGCGAGCAAGGTGCGCCGCTTCCTGGAGGAGAAGGGCTACGGGCGCCTGCTCCAGGCGCGGCCGGCCACCACCGCGCGGCGCTAGTTCGCCCGGCCCCGCACGCCGTCCACCACCGCCAGCTCGATCCACTGCGCCACGGCGCCGCGCCCATCGGGCGCCTGCTCGTAGGCGGCGCGCACGCGCTGGCCCGCGCTCAGCTCCTTCAGCTCCCCGGTGCGCCCGGCGAGGAAGATCGTGGTCCCGGCGTCCACGCGCATCACCAGCTCGCCCTCGGCGCGCTGCAGCGTCACGGTGCCCTGTGCCAGGTCCACGCGCGAGATCTGCCCCTCCACGGAGCTCAGCTCGCGCACCTCCGACGTGAAGTCGGACGTGGCGTCGGACGCGACGGCCCCCGCGGTCTCCGCCGCCAGCGCCTGCCCTGCCATCACGCACAGCCCCACTGCGAAACCCCGGCCCCAGCCCCGCATCGCGCTCGTCCCACCTTCCCGCGAACTTCGACTGGAAAAATGTGTACGGGGCGGGCGGGCGGCCAGCCGCAGGTGGCGGCAGGGGCCGCTCAACTGCTCAGGGGCCGACAGCGGGCACGGGGGCCCTTCTTTGACACGCGGGGCCGCCGGGCCTAGAGCCTGCGTACCTATGGCCGACACGCGCAGCTCGTGGGATCAGTACTTCATGGACATCGCGCGGCAGGTGGCGAGCCGCGCCACCTGCGATCGCAAGCACGTGGGCGCACTGCTCGTGCGCGACAAGACCATCCTCTCCACCGGCTACAACGGCTCCATCCGCGGGCTGCCCCACTGCAGCGAGGTGGGGCACCTGATGGAGAACGGGCACTGCGTGGCCACGGTGCACGCGGAGGCGAACGCGATCATCCAGGCCGCGAAGAACGGGGTGGCGATCGACGGGGCCACCATCTACACGACGGCGAGCCCCTGCTGGCCCTGCTTCAAGCTCATCGCCAACAGCGGCTGCCGGCGCATCGTGTACGGCGAGTTCTACCGGGACCCGCGCATCTTCGAGTACGCCGCGCGCCTGCAGCTGGAGCTGGTGGGGCTCGGCAACGCCGCGCTCCCGCCCGCGGCGCCCTAGGCGCCCGCTTCCTGATCCCGTCCATCGGCTCCCCGGCCCGCACTCTGTCCGCTAGCGGATGGAGCCGCTGCGGCGCGCGCGCCGAACGTCTGCCCCCGGACACTTCGGGCCCTCCCTAAGTACCTGTTCCCCAACGGGAATTTGCCACTCGCGGCAAGAATTACTGACCGAGGGTTGACGCCCCGGGTACCCATTCCTAAATCCTCGCCGCAGCAGGGCGGGGAGGGGACGGGCAAGCATCAAACGTGAGGAGTTTCCGTTGGTTATCTCGACGGCTGTGACCAGTGTATCCGACGCGCAGGCGGGCGGCGACGAGGTGCTCGACGCGGCGCGCTACGCGGCGGTGCCGCCGCTCGTGGAGAGCCTCCTGCACGACGTGCGCAACCCGCTCAACGCGCTCGCAATCAACCTGGAGGTCCTCAACGAGAAGCTGAAGGGCGAGGACGGCGAGGTGCCCGCGGGGCAGGCGAAGAACCTGCGCGCGATGCGCGAGCAGGTGGCGCGCGTGGACGGCATCCTGCGCCAGTTCGCGGAGTTCCTCGTGCACCGCGCGGGGCCCTCGGGCGAGGCGAGCCTCTCCGAGACGCTGGAGCGGGTGCTCGCGGTGCTGGGGCACGAGGGGCGCCGGCGGCGCATCAAGGTGCAGCCGGCAGTCGAGGCGGGCCTGAACGTGCGGCTCGCGGACCTGTCGGAGCTGGGCTTCCTGCTGCTGCAGCCCGTGCTGCGCGCCTTCGAGCGCGCCGAGGCCGGCAGCGAGGTGGCGGTGGTGGCGAGGGGGGAGGGCGCGCGCGTGGTGCTGGAGGTGGTGGAGGCCACCGACATCGCGCAGGAGCGGGCGCCCGGGGCGGTGGCGGGGCTCGAGCGCGCGTGTGCGCGGCTCGGCGTAGAGCTTCAGCTGCGGGGCGGCACCTGCCGCCTCGTCTTCTCGCGCGCGTAATTCGAGCGCCGCGCGCATCGGTCGGACCCCGCGGCGAGCGCGCCGGGCCCGGCCCCCTGTCTTCGTACTCTCACGCAGCATGCTGGAGGTAGTCCCTTGGGCAGTGCACGAATCCTGGCCGTCGATGACGAGCGTGGCACCTGCGAGGCGCTGGCAGAGATGCTCAGCGCGTGGGGCCACAAGGTCGAGACCGCGTTCGATGGACACGACGCCCTGCGAAAGGCAGGCGAGTTCCGTCCGGACGTGGTGCTCTCGGACCTGGCGATGCCCGAGACCGATGGGCTCTGGCTGCTGCGCGCGCTGAAGGAGGAGCTGCCGGACTGCCCCGTGGTGTTCCTCACGGGCAACGGCACCATCTCCGCGGCCGTGGAGGCCATCAAGGAGGGCGCCTACGACTTCATCGTCAAGCCGCTGGACACCGCGCGGCTGAAGGTCTGCATCGACCGGGCGCTGGAGAAGAAGGAGACGATGCGCGAGGTGCAGGGCCTGCGCCGGCGCCTCAAGCAGCTGGGCTCCACCGAGTTCATCGGGCAGTCGGCGCCGATGCGCCGGGTGTTCGAGCTCATCGAGCGCGTGGCCCCCTCCAAGGCGAGCGTGGCCATCTCCGGCGAGAGCGGCACCGGCAAGGAGATGGTGGCGCGCGCCATCCACAACCTCTCCACCCGGCGCGACAAGCCCTTCATCGCGATCAACTGCGCCTCCATCCCGGCCACGCTGATCGAGAGCGAGATCTTCGGCCACGAGCGCGGCGCCTTCACCGGCGCGGACCAGCGCCGCCCCGGCGTGTTCGAGCTCGCCCACGGCGGCACGCTGTTCCTGGACGAGCTCGGCGAGATCCCCATCGAGCTGCAGGCGAAGCTCTTGCGCGTGCTCGAGGAGGGGCGGCTGCGGCGGCTCGGCGGCAAGGTGGAGCTCGAGGTGGACGTGCGCGTGCTGTGCGCCACGAACCGCGACCTCAAGGCCGAGATCAAGGCGCAGCGCTTCCGCGAGGACCTCTACTTCCGCCTCAACGTGTTCCAGGTCCCGCTGCCGCCGCTGCGCGATCGCCGCGAGGACATCCCCATCCTCGTCCAGTACTTCGTGGAGAAGTTCAAGGGCGACAGCGCCAAGCGCGTGTCCGGCGTGCACCCGGACGCGATGGAGATGCTCAAGAACCACGACTGGCCGGGCAACATCCGCGAGCTGCGCAACGCGGTGGAGCGCGCCGTCATCCTCTGCGACGGCGAGCTCATCCTGCGCGAGCACCTGCCGCCCGACATGGCCGGCAAGGGCCCCGAGCGCCACAGCTTCCGGCTCCCCTACGGGCTCAGCCTGGACGCGGTGGAGCGCGAGTACATCCTCGGCAGCCTGCAGCGGAACGGGAACAACAAGGCGCGCACCGCGGAGAGCCTCGGGGTGAGCGAGAAGACGCTCTACAACAAGCTCAACCGCTACGCCGCCGAGGCCCGCCAGCAGGGCGGCCCCGGCGAGCCGAACAGCCTGGTGAAGGGCGTAGAGGCGGCCAGCTTCGGCAGCTCCAACGTCCTCGTGCGCTGAGACGCCCGCTGAGCGAAGCGGCGCGGAGCGCTGGTTGAGCCCGCGGAGCGGGCCCGCCGTCCGGGCCCGCGCCGTGCGTCCGCCGTGCTGCCTGGAGGGCGGCCGGACGGGGCGCCCGCGACCCCGCGTTTTCCGGGGTCCTGCGCGGGCCGGGAGCGGGTCCGGCCCGTGCTCCCTTCTGCCCTGGTTCCGCACCTTTAGGCACCTCTCCGGGCGCCTGCAGCGAGCCCCTCCGGCGCCCGCCGCGAGCGCCCCGCACGCGCCCCGCCCGGGGTGCGAAAACCCGCGCCACTGCTTGACTTTTGGCCTCCCGGCGGGGGATTCTGGGGCCCTATTTCACCCTCGGAGAGCCCGGTGGCCGTCTCCTCGCCTGGCATCCCGGCTGCCTGCGCTGTGGCACTTGAGCCGCCAGCGCCTCCGGCGCCGCCTGCGAGGGTTAGGAAGGCCACAGGGCAATGAGCGACGCGCACGTTCTCCACTTCTTCGGCGGCAAGGGCGGGTCTGGAAAGACCACCCTGGCAGCTGCCTACGCGATGCGCCTGGCGGACGACGCGCCGAAGCAGAAGGTGCTGCTGCTCTCGCTGGACGGCTCGGGCGCGCTCTCGGACGTGGTGAAGAAGAAGCTCGCGGGCAAGCCCGTGAAGCTCGTCGCCGGCAAGGGCGAGGGCGGCCTGTACGCGGCCGAGTTCGACCCGTCGCTCGTGATGAAGCCCTTCCTCGCGCAGTACGTGCCCGCGCTGCAGAAGGCGGCGACGAAGGGCCAGCTGCTCAGCGACGAGGACCTGGGCAAGCTCTACAGCCAGGCGGTGCCCGGGCTCGAGGAGCTGGTGGGCCTGCTCAACGTGGTGGAGCTGCTCGAGGCGGGCACCTTCGACCGCGTGGTGCTGGACGCGGCCCCCACGGCGCACACGCTGCGCCTCTTCGACCTGCCCACGAGCCTGCGCAAGTTCCTCGGCCTGGTGAAGGGCGTGCCGGAGAAGCCTGCCAAGGCGGGCAAGGCGGCGAAGGCCGAGCCCGTGGAGGCCCCCGGCGCGGGCGGCTTCCTCGGCGAGGTGGGTAGCCGGGTGGAGCGCCTGCTCGCGCTGCTCAAGGACGGCACCCGCTCGGCGTTCCACCTGGTCACGCTCGGTGAGCCGGTGGCCGAGGCCCAGACGCGCATGCTCTACGCGCAGCTGCGCGAGCGCGGCATCCCGGTGAACGAGGTGGTGGTGAACCAGGTGGAGGACCACACCGGCTGCCCCGCGTGCGCGGGCCGCCGCGGCCTGCAGGCCCCCCACGTGCGCAAGTACCACCTGCTGGACAAGGCGCTGCCGGTGGCGCTGCTCGCCAAGCGCGAGGAGGCGCCGCGCGGCCTGGACGACCTCAAGGTGCTGGCGAAGGAGTGGAAGGCGGGCAAGGAGACCAAGGCGCTGGAGTTCTCGGCCGCCGAGGGGCCCCCGGCGCTCGTGCGCGCCCCGTCCATGCCGCCCATCGCCGCGCCGCCGCTGCCGCCCACGCGCCTCATCTTCTTCGTGGGGCAGGGCGGGGTGGGCAAGAGCTCCTGCGCTGCGGCCGCCGCGGTGACGCTGACGGAGAAGGAGGGCCCCGTGCTCCTCATCTCCACGGACCCCGCGCACTCGCTCTCGGACGTGCTGCAGAGCCGGCTCACCGACACCGAGACCCAGGTGAAGGGCACCAAGGGCCTGTACGCGCGCGAGCTGGACGTGGCGGGCTGGTTCAACGCCCTGCGCAAGCGGCTCAAGGAGAAGGCCGAGAAGGGCTTCGGCGTGCCTGCGAAGGGCGAGAAGGACATCCCCGCGGACCTCGCCGCCCTGCGCAACCTGCTGGACTGCGCGCCCCCGGGCATCGACGAGCTCGCGGCGCTCAGCTGCCTCACGGACGCGCTGGTGCAGGAGCGCTTCAAGCGCATCGTGGTGGACCCGTCCCCCAGCACCACGGGCGTGCGCGTGGTGGAGCTCGCGCACACCGCGCGCGCCTGGTTCACGGCGCTCGCCGAGCTGCTCTCGAAGTACCGCACCAAGGGGCTCGCCGAGCTCGCGGACGACGTGAACGCCATGCTCAAGCACGTGCAGCGCTTCGAGGCGGCGCTGGCCAGCCCGAGCGAGAGCCGCTTCGTGGTGGTCACCCGCGGCGAGGAGCTCGCGGCGGCGCGCACCGAGCGGCTCGTGGAGTACCTCAAGGAGCACAAGCTGCAGGTGGAGCGCGTGCTGGTGAACCGCGTGCTGCCCAAGAGCACCTGCCCCAAGTGCGAGAACCGCCGCAAGGTGGAGCTCAACGTGGCCAAGGCCGTGGAGAAGAAGATCGGCCTGCCCGTCACGGTGGCGCCCGCCCTGGGCCGCCACCCGGCCGGCCTGCGCGAGCTCAAGGCCTTCCGCACCGCGTGGTACGCGCTGAGCGCCACCGCGAAGATCAAGGCGGCCTAGCAGCCACGCCCCCAGCCCCTTCCGGCGCCGCACTGCGTAACAGCATGTGCATTGAAAGGCCCGGAGGGGGGTGCTAGTTCCGGCGCCCATGGCGACTGGCACTGGCTACGCGCTCGACTTCGAGCGCCCGCTCATCGAGCTGGAGAAGAAGATCGACGAACTGAAGACGCTCTCGGAGAGCGGCTCGGTGGACGTCAGCTCGGAGATCTCCAAGCTCGAGAAGAAGGCGAAGACCCTCCAGACGAAGATCTTCAGCGACCTCACCCGCTGGCAGGTCACGCAGCTGTCGCGTCACAACGCGCGGCCGTACTTCCTGGACTACGTGAACCTCCTGTTCACCGACTTCTGCGAGCTGGCGGGCGACCGCCACTTCGGAGAGGACCCCTCCATCGTGGGCGGCTTCGCGCGCCTGGACGGGCAGCCGGTGCTGGTGATGGGCCACCAGAAGGGGCGCAACACCAAGGAGAACATGGCGCGCAACTTCGGGATGCCGCGCCCGGAGGGCTACCGCAAGGCGCGCCGGCTGATGGAGCTGGCCGAGCGCTTCGAGAAGCCCATCCTCACCTTCATCGACACGCCGGGCGCCTACCCCGGCCTGGGCGCCGAGGAGCGCGGCCAGGCGGAGGCGATCGCGGTGAACCTGGAGGTGATGAGCCGGCTCAAGGTGCCGGTCATCTCCACCGTGGTGGGCGAGGGCGGCTCGGGCGGCGCGCTGGCCATCGGCGTGGGCAACCGCGTGCTGATGATGCAGAACAGCATCTACTCGGTCATCAGCCCCGAGGGCTGCGCCTCCATCCTCTACCGGGACGCGACCAAGAGCGACAAGGCGGCGGACGCGCTGAAGCTCACGGCGAAGGACCTGCTCGAGATGAACGTCATCGACGAGGTCATCCCCGAGCCCGCCGGCGGCGCGCACCGCGACCCCGCGAAGGCCGCCGAGGCGATGGGCAAGGTGCTGCGCAAGCACCTGGGCCAGCTGGTGGGGATGAGCGCGGACGAGCTCATCAAGGACCGCTACGAGCGCTTCCGCAAGCTGGGCGTGTTCACCGGCCGCTAGGCCTCCGAGACCTCCCATGCGAACGCTCGTCCAGCCCTACATCGAGACCCTCAAGGCGTACGTCCCGGGCAAGCCCATCGAGGAGACAGAGCGCGAGTACGGCCTCAAGGGCGTCATCAAGCTCGCCTCCAACGAGAACCCGCTGGGCCCGAGCCCGCGCGCGGTGGAGGCGATGCAGCAGGCCGCGAAGAGCGTGCACCTGTACCCGGACGCGGCCAGCTTCACGCTGGTGCGCAAGCTCAGCGGGCACCTGGGCGTGAAGCCCGAGGAGCTGGTGCTGGGAAGCGGCTCCAACGAGCTCATCGAGCTGCTCATCCGCACCTTCACCACGGCGGAGGACGAGATCCTCCTCGCCCAGGGCTCCTTCCCGGCCTACCGCATCAGCGCGCAGGCGCACGGGCGGCCCTTCGTCGAGGTGCCGATGAAGGCGGGGCACCGCTACGACCTGCCGGCGATGGCGCGCGCGGTGACCCCGCGCACCCGCATGGTGTTCCTCGCGAACCCGGACAACCCCACGGGCACGGCCTTCTCGCGCAGCGAGTTCGAGGCCTTCCTCGCCGCGGTGCCCCAAGAGCTGCTGGTGGTCTACGACGAGGCCTACTTCGAGTTCGTGGACTGGAGCGAGTACGCGAGCGGCCTCGAGTACTTCCGCACGCACCCGAACGTCATCGCGCTGCGCACCTTCAGCAAGATCTACGGGCTCGCCGGCGTGCGCCTCGGCTACGGCGTGATGGACGCGAAGCTCGCGGGCTACGTGCAGCGCGGCCGCATGCCCTTCAACCTCACGAACCTCGCCCAGGCGGCCGGGGTCGCGGCGCTGGACGACGCGGAGCACGTGCGCCGCACCCGCGAGAACAACCTGCAGGGGCGCGCGTACTACGAGCAGGAGCTTCCCAAGCTGGGCATCACGCTCACGCAGAGCCACGCGAACTTCGTGCTCGCGGACGTGCACCGCCCCGCGGGCGAGGTCTACGAGCAGCTGCTGCGCCGCGGCGTCATCGTGCGCCCGAGCAACGGCTACCCCACGTGCCTGCGCATCAGCGTGGGCACGCGCGAGGAGAACCTGCGCTGCGTGGCGGCGCTGAAGGAGATCCTCGCGTGAGCGGCCGCCCCGTTCAGCGTCCCTTCATCGTGGCCATCGACGGGCCCGCGGGCGCCGGCAAGTCCAGCGTCTCCAAGCTGCTCGCGCGCCGGCTCAACTTCTCGCTCGTGGACACCGGCGCCATCTACCGCTGCGTGGCGCTCAAGGCGCGGCGCGAGGGGTTGGCCTTCGACGACGACGCGGGCCTGGAGAAGCTGCTGGGCCGCGTGCACGTGCACTTCAAGGTGGTGGGGGAGGAGAACCGGGTCTTCCTCGACGGCGAGGACGTGTCTCAGGCCATCCGCACCCCCGAGAACTCGATGGGGGCCTCGCAGGTGTCGAGCCGCCCGGTGGTGCGCGCGGGGCTGCTCGCGCTGCAGCGGCGGCTCGCGCTGGAGTCCGAGCGCGGCGCCATCCTCGAGGGCCGCGACATCGGCACGGTGGTGTTCCCGGACGCGGACCTGAAGTTCTTCCTCGAGGCGAACCCCGAGGTGCGCGCGCGCCGCCGCTACGAGGAGCTGTTCCAGAAGGGCGTGGAGAGCTCGCTCTCCGAGGTGCTCGCGGACCAGCAGGCGCGCGACCGCGCCGACTCCGAGCGCGAGGTGGCGCCGCTCAAGGCGGCCGACGACGCCATCCGCCTCGACTCCAGCGCCTTCCCGCTCTCCGAGGTGGTCACCCACCTGGAGACCGAGATCCGCAAGCGCCTGGGCAGCGCCTAGCCCCTAGCGCTTCGCGCGCGAGAACCAGCCCATCATCTCCTCGAGGTGGCGGCGGTCCTCCTGGTCGAACGCGGCCTTGTGCTCGCTGTCGATGTCGAGCACCGCGATGAGCTCGCGGTTCTTGCCGAACACCGGGACCACGATCTCCGAGGCCGAGCGGCCGTCGCAGGTGATGTGGCCGGGGAAGGCGTGCACGTCCTCCACCACCAGCGTCTTGCCCTCGGCGGCGGAGGTGCCGCACACGCCCTTGCCGAAGGTGATCTCCAGGCAGCCCAGCGTGCCCTGGTAGGGCCCCACGCGCAGCAGCTTGCCCGGCGTCACCACCCGGTAGAAGCCCGTCCACAGGTGGCCGAAGGCGTGGTGCAGGAGGCAGCTCATCGTGGACATCCCAGCGATGTCGTCGTCGATGCCCTCGAGCACGGCCTCGGTGTGACGCTTCAGCTCGGCGTACGCCTCGGCCTTGGGCTTGCCTCGCAGATCCAGGGTGACTTCAGCCATGGTGTGAAACCTCGACGGCGCGGGGGGGCACTCGGACAGATGCGCGCCGTGCTGGAATGGAGCGCCGACTGTACCCCAGTTCAGGGCAGGACACGGAGACCCGTTGGAAACACTGCGAATCGACCCCTCCACCCGGCTCCTCGTGCTCACCGGGGCCGGCGTCTCCGCTGAGAGCGGAATTCCCACGTTCCGCGGCATCGACGGCCTCTGGGAGCGCCACCCGGTGCAGGAGGTGGCCTCGCCGCAGGGCTTCCGCCGCGACCCGGCGCTGGTGTGGCGCTTCTACTCACAGCGGCGTCAGGCGGCCGCGGGCGTGCAGCCCAACCCCGGGCACCGGGCGCTGGTGGAGTGGGAGCGCCGGCTCGGGGACCGCTTCCTGCTCGCCACCCAGAACGTGGATGGGCTGCACCGGCTCGCCGGCAGCGAGCGCGTGGTGGAGCTGCACGGCGAGCTCTTCAAGAGCCGCTGCGCGGGCTGCAGCCGCGCCCCCTTCGAGGACCGCACGGCCTATGCCGCCGGCGAGGTGCCGCGCTGCGGTGCGTGCGGTGGCTCCCTGCGCCCGCACATCGTCTGGTTCGGCGAGGCGCTCGACGAGCGCAACCTCGCGCGCATCCAGCGCTTCATCGAGGCGGGGCCGGGCTCGCGGCTCGTGTTCCTCGCCGCCGGCACCTCCGGCGCGGTGTACCCGGCGGCCGGCCTGGTGGAGGTCGCGCGCGAGGCGGGCGCCCAGTGCTGGCTCGTGAACGCGGACCCGGCGGACAACGGCCACGCCTTCCACCACTTCGTACAGGGGAAGAGCGGCGAGGTGCTCCCCGGCCTCGTGCGCTTCGCCTAGCTTCAGGGCAGGGGGCGGGGGACCTGTCACGAAGTCCGGCCCTCATCCGTCGTCGCTTCTGCCAGGGGTGCACCGCGAAGCCTGGCCGAGGAGGAGCCCCGCATGTCCACCGCCGAGACCTTCCAGCGCAACCGCCCGCGCCTGCTCTCGCTCGCCTACCGGATGCTCGGCTCGATGGCGGAGGCCGAGGATGCGGTGCAGGAGGCGTGGCTGCGCTGGACGGGGGCGGACACCTCGCGCATCGAGTCCCCGGACGCCTGGCTCACGGCCACCGTGAGCCGGCTGTGCGTGGACCAGCTGCGCGCGGCCCAGGTGCGCCGGGCGGACTACCCCGGGCCCTGGCTGCCCGAGCCGGTGCACACGGGCGAGCCCCCGGACACGGCGTCCATCTCGCTCGCGTTCCTCGTCCTGCTGGAGAGCCTCACGCCGGACGAGCGGGCGGCGTACCTGCTGCACGAGATCTTCGACTACAGCCACGCGGAGGTGGCCACGTTCCTCGGCAAGGAGGAGGCCGCGTGCCGGCAGCTCGCGCACCGGGCGCGCCAGCGGGTGCAGGAGGGCCGGCCGCGCTTCGCCCCCTCGCGCGAGCAGCACCAGCGCATCCTCGGCGCCTTCTTCCAGGCCGCGCTCCAGGGTGACCTGACGGGGATGAAGCAGGTGCTGGCCGAGGACGCAACGCTGTGGACGGACGGCGGCGGCAGGGTGCGGGGCGCCGCGAGCAAGCCGGTGCACGGCGCCGAGGCCATCGCGCGGCTCTTCCAGCTGCTCAGCCAGCGCTTCCCCGAGTCCGCGGGCCTGCGCTACGGGATGGAGGAGGTCAACGGCTGGCCGGCCATCGTCGGGCGCACGGACGGTGCAGCCAGCTTCGTGCTCACCACCGAGACGGACGGAACGAAGATCCTCGCGCTGCGCGCCGTGCTCAACCCGGAGAAGCTGCGCCTGGCGCCGCTCGCGTGAGCCCGGGCTGTCACGCCCGGGCGGGCTCATCCGTCACCTGGGCATGAACCCCAACACTGCCACTCCCATCGTCCCCGAAGTCACCGTCACCCCTGCCCAGCGGCTGCCCCTCGCAGCCCACGGCGGCCGCGCGCTCGCCGCGATGCTGAAGCTCGGGGAGAGCATCCAAATCGATCCGCAGCTGCGCGAGCTCGTGAAGCTGCGCGCCTCCCAGCTCAACGGCTGCGCCTTCTGCGTCGACATGCACTGGCGCGAAGCGCGCAAGGCGGGCGAGAGCGAGCAGCGCCTCTGCTTGCTCTCCGCGTGGCGCGAGGCGCCCTTCTACACGGCGCGCGAGCGCGCAGCGCTCGGCCTGACGGAGGCCGTCACGTTCGTCACCCAGGGCCACGTGCCGGACGCGGTCTGGCAGGAGGCGAGCGCGCACTTCCCTCCGGACGAGCTGGTGCAGTTGCTCTTCATGATCGCGGCGATCAACGCCTGGAACCGCCTGGCCATCGCGACGCGCGCGGAGGTGCCCCGGAGCGCCGAAGCTCGCTGAGGCCTGCCGCTAGTCCGTCTCGAAGAAGCGGTCCGTGTACACGTGGTTCATCGCGAGCGCGGTGACGAGCGAGCTGAGCTTGAGGACGTACTCGCGCGTCTTGTCCAGGTGCAGGGTGAGGCGCAGCTCGGTCGCGCGCGCGATGAGGTGGTCCACCAGCGCCTTCACCAGCGGCCTCGCGAGCCCCGAGTACTGGCTGACGGCCTGGATGAGGGCCTGGCGCTCTGCGCGCAGGAAGGGCTCGGCGCTCGCGGGGGCGCCGTCCGGCGGCTCGAAGAGGCCGTAGAGGTCCTGGTCGAGCTGCTCGCGGAAGGGCAGCTCCACGTGCTCCTCGCGGGCGCGCTCGCGGTAGTGCGCCTCCACCGTCTCCTCCATCTCGTCCACGTCCAGGTCGCGCTCGTTGAGCTGCACCACGGGCGGGGTGCGCCCCAGGCGCTTGGCCACCGCGTCCATGTAGTGCAGCTTCTTGAGCGCGCCCCAGCCCGCGTAGCGCTTCTCCCAGTCCAGCCCCGGGGTGAGCCACACGGCGAAGGTCTCGGCGAAGTCCTCGTCCGGGTGCTTCTGGGCGTACCAGCCGGAGATGTGCACCACGTAGCGGCGGCTGAAGGGCTGCGGCTTGTAGTTGTCCGAGTAGGGCTTGCCGTAGTCGCCGAACAGCTTCACCCACTCCGGGGTATCGAAGAGCTTGTACGCGTAGTTGAAGGCGTGCCCGGCCTCGTGGCGCAGGTACATCATGATCTCGCGCTCGGTCTCGAGGTCTCCGCCCAGCTCCTGCTCGATGGAGTGCAGCCGCGTGTCCGCGAGGTAGAAGGGGATACCGATGACCGGCACCCCCGAGGGGCAGCCCCACTGGTCCGAGAGGTAGCACTCGGGGCGGAAGGAGAGCCCCCGGGCCTCGAGCTCCGCGTAGAGCTGCTGGATGGCGCGCTCGAGCGCGGTGCCGGCCAGGTGCAGCTTCAGATCCTTGATGCGCGCCTTGAGCACCGCCTCGCGCTCGGGCCGCAGCGGGCTGGCCGCCGCGTCGTGCGGATCGGCCATGGTGCGCTCGCGAAAGCCCACTTGGGTACTGGAGAGCATCGGACCCCCGGGGGCCCGGCCGTCCTGCCGGGAGCACCCTCGGGCAAAGTTGCCGCCGCCGGCCCCCCGCGCAACCGGCGGCCGGCGGCGGAGACGGGGGCAGGGGACGCTCGCCCGCCTGCCTGCCCTGACGCCCGGGCCCCGCCAGAGGGTTTGCGGCTGCCCCCGGGGCTGCTACACGCACGCATCGCCATGAGCATCGTCATCGCCCAGGACATCTGCCTCGCCTACGGCAAGAAGACCCTCTTCGACCACGCGGGCTTCGCCATCGGCCCCAAGGACCGCGTGGGCCTGGTGGGGGCGAACGGCACCGGCAAGAGCTCGCTGATGAAGATCCTCGCCGGCGTGCAGCAGGCGGACTCGGGCGTCATCCAGTACAGCCGCAAGGCGCGCGCAGGCTACCTCCCCCAGGAGATCGCGAGCCTGCCGGCCGGCAGCGTGGTGGAGGCGGTGATGAGCACCGTGCCCGGCCGCGACCAGCTCGAGGGCCGGCTGCGCGAGACGGAGGCCGCGCTCGCCTCCGCGACGGACGAGGCCGACCAGCTGGAGCTCGCGCAGTCGCTCTCGGACCTGCACGAGGAGCTGGACCACTTCGAGGAGCGCCACGGCCGCCACCACGCCGAGCGCATCCTCAAGGGGCTGGGCTTTCGCGACGCGGACCTCGCCAAGGCGACGAGCGCGCTGTCCGGCGGCTGGCGCATGCGCGCCGCGCTGGCAGGCCTGCTGCTGCAGGACCCGGACCTGCTGCTGATGGACGAGCCCACGAACCACCTGGACGTGCCCACCCTCACCTGGTTCGACGACTTCCTGCGCCGCTCCAACAAGGCGCTGCTGCTCATCAGCCACGACCGCGACTTCCTCAACCGGCAGATCAACCGCGTGCTCTCGCTCGAGCTCGAGGGGCTGCGCAGCTACGCGGGCAACTACGACGCCTACAAGCGCATGCGCGCCCAGGAGAAGGAGCTGCTGCAGGCCCAGGCCGAGCGCGTGCAGGCGAAGAAGGAGGAGCTGCAGGGCTTCATCGACCGCTTCGGCGCCAAGGCCACCAAGGCGCGCCAGGCGCAGAGCCGCGCCAAGATGCTCGAGAAGCTCGAGGACGTGCAGGTCATCGAGGAGCGCCAGACGATGAAGTTCCGCTTCCCCGAGGTGGAGCGCTCGGGGCGCGACGTGGCGAAGCTCGAGGGCGTGCACAAGCGCTACGGCAGCCACGTCATCTACGACGGGCTCAGCGCCACGGTGGAGCGCGGCCAGCGCATCGCGGTCATCGGCGCGAACGGCGCGGGCAAGACCACGCTGCTCAAGATGCTCGCCGGGGAGCTCGCGCCGGACTCGGGGAACGTGTCGCTCGGCCACAACGTGGTGCTCGGCTACTACGCGCAGCACCACGCGGAGAAGCTGGACCGCACCAAGACCATCCTCGAGGAGGTGCGCCCGCTCGCGGCCGACAAGCCGGAGAGCCACGTGCGCGGCGTGCTCGGCGCCTTCCTCTTCTCCGGCGACGACGTGGAGAAGCCCATCGGCGTGCTCTCCGGAGGTGAGCGCGCGCGCGTGGCGCTCGCGAAGCTGCTCTTGCAGCCCTCGAACTTCCTGCTCATGGACGAGCCCACCAACCACCTGGACCTGGACTCGTCCGAGATGCTGATCGAGGCGCTGCAGGGCTACACCGGCACGCTGCTCTTCGTCTCGCACACCCGCAGCTTCGTGAACGGGCTCGCGAGCCATGTCTGGGACGTGGCCGGGGGCAAGGTGGTGCCGCACCCGGGCAACCTCGACGACTACCTCTACCACCAGGAGCAGCGGCGGCTCGCCGAGGAGGTCGCGGGGGCAGGGGAGGCGGAGCGCTCGAGTGGGAAGGGCCCGAGTGGCCCCGTGAGCGAGAAGGAGCGCAAGCGGCTCGAGGCCGAGGCGCGCCAGCGCCGCAGCACCGTGGAGGGCCCGCTCAAGAAGGAGATCGCCGCCGTGGAGGCGCGCATCGCCGCGCTCGAGGCCGAGCAGAAGTCGCGGGAGGCGGAGCTCGCCGACCCCGCGCTCTACAACGACTTCGCGCGCGCGAAGCCGCTGATGGATGCGCACCGCGAGGGCAAGGAGGCGCTGGAGGCGCTCTACGCCCAGTGGGAGGCGGCGCAGGAGAAGCTCGCCGAGGTGTCGGCGTCGCTCGCGTAGCGGGGCCGACCCTTTCCCAGCGGGAGAGGGGACCGCCCCGCTTCAGCTCGTCCCGGCGCGGCGGCGCTTCTCGCGGCGGCGGCGGCTGGTCGTCGCGGGCTTGGGCACCGGGGTGTGCTCGGCCTCGGAGGGGTGCGTGGGCGGGAAGGGCGTGCCCTCGGGCAGGGCGCCTTGCGTCTCGCTGGGCAGCGCGGGCAGGCGGATGATGAAGGTCGCGCCCTCGCCCACGCGGCTCTGCACGCTCACGGTGCCGCCGTGGTTCTTCACGATGCGCTGGCAGATGGCGAGCCCCAGCCCCGTGCCCTTCTCCTTCGTGGTGAAGAAGGGGACGAAGATGTGTGGCTGCTGGTCCGCCGGGATGCCGGGCCCCGTGTCGGTGACGTGCACCTCCACGAACTCGGCATTCGCGCGGAACGCGCCGAAGCGGTCCGAGCGCACCGTGCGCGCCGTGATGCTCCCGCCCGCGGGGCCCAGCGCCTGCACGGCGTTCTGCACCAGGTTGATGAACACCTGCTTGAGCTGCTCGGCGTCGCCCTCCACGCGGTTGAGCTCGAGGTCCAGGTCCACGTTGAAGTGGATGCTCTTGGGGATCTCGTTCTGGATGAGCCGCATCGTGCGGGTCACCACCTCGTTGACGTCCGTGGGGCCGAAGCTCTGCTTCAGCGGCCGCGCGTAGTCGAGGAAGGCGGTCACCACGCCGTTGAGGCGGTTGACCTCCTCCACGATGACGTCCAGGAACTCGCCGTCCTCGCCCGGGAGCCTTCGCGGGTCCAGGCACTGCGCCGCGCCCTTGATGGCGCCCAGGGGGTTGCGGATCTCGTGCGCGAGGCCCGCCGCCATCTCGCCCAGGGCCGCGAGGCGATCGCGCTCGCGGATCTTCTCGTACAGCTTCGAGTTCTCGAGCGCCGTGCTGAAGCGCTCGGCGATGTCCAGGACGAGGGAGATCTCGTCCGAGGCGTAGGCCTCGGGCACGCGCTCGTCCCAGAGGTTGAGGAACCCGATGACCCGCTCGTTGCTCACCAGGGGCACCGTGATGCCGGCCTTCATCAGGGAGAGCGCCCCGCGCGTGTCGTGGATGCGCTTGAGCTCCTCGCGCACGCGCCTTCCTTCTCCATGGTGGCCGCGCAGCTCCGCCATGCGCCGCTCCAGGTTCTCCAGGAGCACCGCCTTCTGCCCGCCCGCCGCGTTGAACAGCAGGCCGCGCGCGGCCGCCGTGTCCAGGAAGCCCACCGGCTGCGGGCCCCGGAAGTCGAAGAGGCGGTAGCCCGGGCGGTCCTCGGCCAGCAGGTAGATGGAGGCGTGCGTCATGCGCCGCGTCTCGTTGAAGGCCTCGAGCACCAGGTGCGCGAGCTCCGCCACGTCGATGACGCTGGCCATGCGGGTGCGCAGCGCGCCCAGCACCCGCAGCAGCTCGAAGCGCTCGCGGAAGAAGAGGGCCACCACCTGCTCCTCCACCTTCTCGCGCAGGGGCTCGAGCAGGATGAGCACCACGAAGGCGGCCACCACCGTGTTGAAGAGGAAGAGCGGGGTGTTGCCCTCCACCCAGACGGTCAGCACGGTGAACACGGCGGCGAGGATGACGGCGAGCACCGTCTGGCTCGCGATCTTCCCCGCCAGCTCGTGCAGGTCCATCAGCCGCAGGCGCAGCAGCGTCTGGGCGAGGAGGAAGAGGTAGAGGGTGCTGAAGAGCGGCCCGAGCTGGGGGAAGGCCAGGTCGAAGTTCGCCAGGAAGTCCAGGCCGGCGAAGAGGATGGCGGCGGCCGCGCCCAGCGCGAGGTAGCGCAGGCGCACCCGCTCGATGCGGCTGTCGGCCCCCCGCATGCGGTGCACCAGCAGCCACGCGCTCGCGAGCAGCGCCCCGATGACCCAGGTGCCCACCGCGACCCGGGCCCAGGTGCGGTCGGCGAGCGGCGTCACCGCCACGGCCAGCCCCAGCAGGCCCGACAGCAGGCCGAGCCGGCGGCCGAGCCTCGCCGGGCCTTTGCGCACGCCGAGGAACTCGAGGAAGAAGGCCACCGCGGCCGCCGGGATGAGCGAGCCCAGCAGGAGCGCCGCCCCGACGCTGATGCGGCTGCCCCAGGGGTAGCCCCCCTCGGGGAAGACCCGGCGGAAGAAGGTGGCCAGGTAGTAGCCGCCCACGCACAGCGCCAAGAGCGAGTAGAGGGTGAGGACCCGGGGCCGGCTCGCCCTCAGCAACATCGACAGGCCGAGGGCCAAGCCGATGATGGATGCCAGGAGAGCGCTTTGCGTGCGAATGTCCATGAGCGCCGGCGAGTGTAACCTCTGTCACCCTCTGGAAATTTTTTACCCCTCGCCAGTTGTCCTCGCGCGTGCCGGAGCGCACTAGCTGCGCGAGGCCCCCGAACATGAAAGCCCTCGCCCCCCTGCTCGCTGCCGCTGCCCTGGCGTCCCTGGCCTTTGCCCAGGAGCCGGAGACCCCAGAGCCCGGCTCCTCGGAACCCGCTCCCCAGACGCAGACGGGCAACGCCCCGTCCGAGGCTCAGCTCAGCCCTCCTCCGGATGCGGAGAAGGTGCTGCTGCCCTCGGGCTACGTCGAGGTGGCGAACCCCGCCTTCCCCACGCCCGCGCCCTCGGCGCCCGCCATCGCCCCGCGCGGCCGCAAGTACACGCCGGACGACCTGGCGCCGTACTTCGCCGCCTCGCCGCTTCGCGAGGCGAAGGACGCCTTCGACCGCGGCCTCTACACCAAGGCCAGCGCGCTGCTGAAGGGCCAGGGGGACTCGCTCCCCGTGCGCTACCTGCGCGGCCTGTCTGCGCTGCGTGCCGGCGACGACGCGAGCGCCGCGCAGGAGATGAGCGCGCTCGCGCAGGACTACCCTGCGATGCGCGACCGCTGCCTCACCCACGCGGGCCTCGCCTACGAGGGGCTGAACAGGTTCGACGACGCGGCGCGCAGCTTCGCCGCGGTGCCCGAGGGCAGCCGCCTGTACCCGGACGCGCGCCTGGGCATGGCGCGCGTGCTGCGGCGCAAGAAGGACGCGGACGGCGCGCTCGCCGCGCTCGAGCCGCTCGCGAGCCGCAATGCGCCCAGCTGGGGCCGCAACGTGGGCGCCGAGGCGCTGCTCGCGAGCGCGGACATCGCCGCCGAGCGCAAGGACAAGGCCGCCGAGCGCGGCTTCCTCTGGCGCCTGTGGGCGCAGCACCCGCTCACCCCCATGGCGCAGCTGGCCGAGAAGCGCCTGGGCAAGAAGGAGAAGCCGCCGGTGGACGCGCAGGTGACGCGCGCCGAGCAGCTCATCGAGGCGCACCGCAACAAGCAGGGCATGGCGGCGCTCGAGCCGCTCTTGCCCACGCTCAAGCTGCCGGACGCGCTCGCGTGCCGCGCGCACTTCGCCTACGGCAAGGCGCTGCGCAAGGAGCGCCAGCACACGCGCGCCATCGCCGCGCTGGACCCGGTGGTCGCCGCCTGCCAGGACCCGGACCTCAAGGCGCGCGCGCTCTACGTCCTCGGCTCCTCGCGCTCCATCGTGGACCTGCAGGACGGGCCCAAGACCTACGAGCAGCTCGCGCGCGAGTTCCCCACCCACAGCTTCGCGGACGACAGCCTCTTCTACGCGGCGGACCTCTACCTCAAGACGAACCGCCCCGAGCAGGCGCGCGCGCGGCTGCAGGAGCTCTCGCGGCTCTACCCGCAGGGGGACTTCGTCGGTGAGGCGCTGTTCAAGGAGTTCTGGATCCTGCGCGGCCAGGACAAGGCGCCCGAGGCGCTGAAGGTGCTCGACCAGATCGAGCAGCGCTTCGCCCAGGCGGACGAGACCTACGACGTGGAGCGCGCCCGCTACTGGCGCGCGCGCATGCTGCAGGCCACGAAGCCGCAGGAGGCGGGCGCGCTCTTCGAGCGGCTCGCGCTCGACCATCCCGCCACCTACTACGGCCTCATGGCGCGCTCGCAGCTCTCCGCGCTGGACCCGCAGCGCCTCGAGCGCATCTCCAGCCAGCTGGTGTTCAGCGACGAGCGCCAGGAGCCCTGGCCCCTGTACGCGGGCACCCTGGGAGAGGACGTGCACTTCCAGGCGGGGGTGGAGCTGCTGCGCCTGGGCTTCCCGGAGGCGGTGAGCTCGGAGCTGCTCGCGGCGAACCGCTCGGGCCAGCCCGCCGAGCCCCTGCGCCTGCTGGTGCACGTGCTCGCGCTGGCGGGCGACGAGCGCTCGGCGCACGCGGTGGCGCGGCTCGCGCTGCGCGGCGACCTGAGCGGGCGCATCACGCCCAAGTCCCGGCCCGTCTGGGAGGTGGCGTATCCGAATGCCTTCCGGCCGCTCATCGAGAAGCACACCGCCCCCGCGAAGCTGGAGGCGGACCTGCTGCAGGCGCTGATGCGCGAGGAGAGCGCGCTGGACCCCAAGGCGCTCTCGTGGGCGGGCGCGCTGGGGCTCACCCAGCTCATGCCCTCGACGGCGCAGGCGGTCGCGCGCGAGCTGAAGCTGGGGCGCGTGAAGCCCGAGCGCCTGCTCGAGCCCGAGCTGAACATCCGCCTCGGGGCCTGGTACCTGGGCTCGCTGGTGAAGAAGTTCGAGGGCAACAAGCCCTACGCCATCGCGAGCTACAACGCCGGCGCGGGCGCGGTGAACCGCTGGCGCGCGGACAAGCGCGAGCTCGCACTGGACGAGTGGGTGGAGGAGATCCCCATCGCCGAGACGCGCGGCTACGTGAAGCGCGTGCTGCGCAGCTACAACACGTACCAGCTGCTCTACGGCCGCACCGCGCCGCTCGCCGCACCGCCCTCCGCCAAACTGTAGCGCGGGGGGCCTGCTGGCCTCGCGCAGGCTCCCGCCCTAGACTGAAGGGCGTGGAGTCGCCGCGCCGCGAGGACCCGAAGAACGCGCTGCTCAGACAGCTGCCCTCGATCGAGGTGCTGCTCAAGCGCCCCTCGCTCGCGCCACTGCTCGCCCCGCACCCGCGTGCGCGCGCCGTTGCCGCGCTGCGCCTCGCGGTGGAGCGCGTGCGCGCGCGGCTCCTGAGCGGAGAGGGCGGGGCGCTGGAGGATGCGGACGTGGCCGGGGCGCTGCGCTCCCTGCAGACCCCGAACCTGCGCCCCGTGCTCAACGCCACCGGCGTGGTGCTGCACACCAACCTCGGCCGCGCGCCGCTCGCGCCCGAGGCCGTGGCGCGCGTGGCCGCCATCGCCCGCGGCTACTCGAACCTCGAGTACGACCTGGACGAGGGCGAGCGCGGCAGCCGCTACACCCCCGTGGTGGCGCTGCTCACCCAGCTCACGGGCGCCGAGGACGCGCTCGTGGTGAACAACTGCGCCGCGGCCACGCTGCTGGTGCTCGCCGCGCTGGGCGCGGGTCGCGAGGCGGTGGTGTCACGCGGGGAGCTGGTGGAGATCGGCGGCGGCTTCCGCGTGCCGGACGTGATGCGCCAGTCCGGGGCGCGCCTCGTGGAGGTGGGCACCACCAACCGCACGCGCCTCCAGGACTACGCACAGGCAGTGGGGCCGGAGACGGGCCTGCTGGTGAAGGTGCACCGCTCGAACTTCGCGCTGGTGGGCTTCACCGAGGAGGTGGACACCGCCGCCCTCGCGCAGCTCGCCGAGGAGCGCCAGGTGCCCCTGTTCCAGGACCTGGGCTCCGGCGCGCTCGTGACGCTCGAGGCCGAGGGCCTGGGGCCCGAGCCCACCGTGCGCGCATGCGTCGCGGCGGGGGCGCACGTGGTGGCCTTCTCCGGCGACAAGCTGCTCGGGGGGCCGCAGGCCGGCATCATCGTGGGGCGCAGCGAGCTGGTCGCGCGCGTGAAGCGCCACCCGCTGTGCCGCGCGCTGCGCGTGGACAAGCTGACCGTGGCGGCGCTCGAGGCCACCCTGGAGCTCTACCGGGACGGCCGCGAGGACGCGCTGCCCACCCGCGCGCTGCTCGCCCAGCGCCCGGAGCAGCTGCGCGCCCGCGCCGAGCGCCTGCAGGCGCTGCTCGCCGCACGGGGAGCCGCCGCGCGGGTGGAGCCCTGCGTGGGGCAGGTGGGCGGGGGCTCGATGCCGCTCGCGCGCCTGCCCTCCTTTGCCTGTGTCCTCACCGTCGAGGGGCCGGAGCGCCTCCTGGAGCGCCTGCGCGCAGCCGAGCAGCCCGTTATTGGGAGGATCTCGGATGGCGCGGTGCTCCTGGATGTGCGCTGTCTGGCGGAGGAGGAACTCGGGCCGGTCGCCGACGCCGTCGGGTCGGCCTTGCAGGGTAGGCGTCCATGATCAACTCGTCGGTGCTCGTCTTAAACAGGTACTACCAGCCGGTCCACGTCACCTCGGTGAAGCGGGCCTTCGGCCTGCTGTACCTCGGGGTGGCCAAGGCGATCGACTCGCAGTACCGGCTCTACGAGTTCGAGGACTGGGCGGCGCTCTCCGCGGCGAACCACGAGGCGATCACCACGGTGGACCGCCGCATCCGCGTGCCGCGCGTGGTGGTGCTCTACGCCTACGAGTACCTGCCCAAGGGGCGTGTGCGCTTCAGCCGCCTCAACATCTACGCGCGCGACCACGACACCTGCCAGTACTGCGGCAAGACGCTGCCGCGCGCCGAGCTGAACCTGGACCACGTGCTGCCGCGCTCGCAGGGCGGCAAGACGAGCTGGGAGAACGTGGTCTGCTCCTGCGTGCCCTGCAACCTGCGCAAGGGCGGGCGCACGCCGGAGCAGGCCCGGATGCGCCTGCTCAAGAAGCCGGTGCGCCCGCGCTGGACCCCGCTGTTCCGCGGCGCCGCCAAGCGCGTCACCTACCGCGAGTGGCTGCCCTTCCTCACGCTCGCGGACGCGTCCTACTGGAACGTCGAGCTGCTGGACGAGTAATCGGGACCGGGCCCGCGCCGACTGCGCGCGGGCCCGTCCTCCTGCGCTACTGGATGGTGTAGTGGCAGGCGCAGGCGCCCGTGGTGCCCGAGCAGTTCGCACCCGCGGAGTCGAGGCACGCGAGCCCCGAGCAGCAGCCGAGCGTGGGCGAGCACGTCTGGCCGGCGCTCGAGCAGGTCGCGCCCAGCTGGCACGTGCCGCTGGTGGCGCCCGCCGGAATGTTGCAGCTCAGGCCCGTGCAGCAGTCGCCCGAGGTGGTGCAGGCCGCGGCCTGCGGCTGGCACTGCGGGGGCTGCTGGCAGGTGCCATTGGTGCAGACGCTGGAGCAGCACTCAGTGCTGCTGCCGCACGTGGTGCCGTTCGCCTTGCAGACGCTGCCCGCGTCCGGGGTGCCGGCATCGGAGCCGCTGCCGCCGCCCGTGCTCGGGACCTTGCAGGCGTAGGAGAGCTCGCCGTTTTCGAGGCACGACGTGCCGGCGCAGCACTCGCCGCTCACCGCGGGGTTGCAGCTCGTACCCACAGCCTTGCAGGTGAGGGCGGCCGCGCAGTGGCGCACGCCGGTGGTGGCGTCCGGCACGCAGGCGGCGCCGTTGCAGCACTGGTCGGCGAAATCGCAGACGTTGCCGGCAGGCAGGCAGCAGTTCGCCGTGCCATCGAGGCCGTTGGGGCAGGTGCCATTGGGCGGCTTGCAGTTGCCCTGCGCGTCGACGTACTGCGGCGGGCAGCCGAAGCAGCGCGGCACGCCGACCTGGTCGAGGCGGCAGGTGCGATCGTAGCCGCCGGCGACCTTGATGCCGTTGCAGCAGTTGGTCTCGTTGTTCACCGTGAAGGTGCCGCCGTCCGGCAGCAGCACGGGATTGCCGCTCGCATCGAGCGGCTTGCCGCAGATGGTGCCCGGCGCGCGGCAGGCCTGGCCGTTGTCGCAGCGGTTGTTGGTGTTGCCGCAGTCGACCGAGCCGTTGGGGATGCCGCCGCAGCAGGCGCTGTCCGCGTTGCAGTAGTCGCCCGCGACCTGGCAGCCGGAGACGCGCTGGCAGGCCTCCACGCCCGTGCCCGTGTCCGCGCACACCTTGCTGCAGCAGTTGTTGCCGGAGGTGCACGGGGTGCCGCCCACACCGCAGCTCGTGCCGCCCGTGGTCGCGATGCACGCGCCCGCCGTGCCGTCGTTGCGGGTGCACTGGCCAGAGCAGCAGTCTGCGTTCTTGAGGCACACGTCGTTGGTGGTGCGGCAGGCGGGGTCGGCCGCCACGCACTTCGAGCCGATGCAGTTGGTGCTGCAGCAATCCGTGCCAGCGCCGCAGCTGTCGCCCAGCGGCTTGCAGAGCCCGCCGTTGGCCGTGTTCTGACACGCGCCGTTCACGCAGGACCGGGTGCAACAGTCGGCGTTCGCGGTGCAGGCGCTGCCCGTGCTCTTGCACACCGGCACGGACACGGTCCCTCCGTCGTCCAGCACCACCTGGCCCGCGTCACCTCCGGCGTCGCTCCCGGCGTCGCTCCCGGCATCGCCCGCGTCCGGGTTGTTTCCGCCGTCCGTCTGTGTGGGAGGTGGGGGCGTGTCGTTGGTGTTCTTACAGGCGCTGAGGCTCAGCGCGCAGACGGCGGCGAGCAGCAGGAGGGGGGAGGTTCGCACGGGGAGGGCTCCTGAGTGGGGGCGCAGGCTTCGGCGCAAGCCAGACCCCTGCGGGGCACCTCCGGTCACTCACATTTTTTTTTCGCGCCGCGTGCGGGGCGCACCTGCGCACGCCTCGGGTGGAATGCTCCAGCAGCCGTGTTTCCGGGTGCAGTAGGGCAGGGGAGTCAGAGGTAGGCGTGGCGCCTACGGAACACTGGAGGCGCGAGCGAGGGGGCAGACGAGCCTCGCGGAGGCGAGGGAAGTCGACGCGGCAGCGCGGACCCGCTTTGATACGGGTCTCCGTGAAGCCCGCCTCGCTCTCGTCCGCCCTCCCGCCTGCCGCCACGCCGCGCTCCCCCGAGCCCGTGCGCTCCGCGGGTGAGACCTCCCCCCCGGGCCTCGCCACGCGTGCCCGGCCGCGCCGCATCCTCGCCATCGGCGGGGGCAAGGGCGGCATCGGCAAGTCGCTCGTGTCCTCGAACCTGGGCATCGCCCTGGCGCAGGCCGGCCACCGCGTGCTGCTGGTGGACGCGGACCTGGGCGGCGCGAACCTGCACACCTGCCTCGGGGTCGGGCAGCCCGGCGTGGGCCTGGGCGACTTCGTGCACGCCCCGCGCATGCGCCTGGAGGACGTGGCCGTGGAGACGGGCGTGCCGGGCCTGCGCCTCGTGGCCGGCGCCCAGGACATGCTGGACGCGGCGAACCTCAAGTACGCCCAGAAGCAGCGGCTGCTGCGCGGCATCCAGCAGGTGCAAGGGGTGGACTACATCGTCCTCGACCTCGGCGCGGGCTCCAGCTTCAACACGCTGGACTTCTTCGTCGCCGCGGACCACGGCCTGCTGGTGCTGCTGCCCGAGCCCACCTCGGTGGAGAACGCGTACCGCTTCGTGAAGGCGGCCTTCTTCCGGCGCCTGCAGCACGTGGAGTCGCAGTACGGCATCGAGGACCTGGTGGAGACCGCCCTCACCACCCGCGCGGGCGTGGTGCGCACCCCCTTCGACTTCATCGCCGAGGTGAAGGCCGAGGATCCGCAGCTCGGCGCACGGCTCGAGAAGGAGCTGCACTCCTTCCGCGTGCGCCTCGTGGTGAACCAGGTGCGCACCGCGGGCGATCGCGGCGTGGGCCGGGCGGTGGTCTCCGCCTGGAAGAAGTTCTTCGGCCTCGAGATGGACGAGCTCGGCGCCATTCCCTACGACGACGAGGCCTGGCGGGCCGTGCGCAAGCGCCGCCCCGTCCTCCTCGAGCACCCCGACTCCCACGCCGCCCAGGGCCTGCGCTCCATCGCCGAGCGCCTCCTGGCGCTGGATGCCCCCTCTCGCTGAGCCCCGCCCATGAAACCCTTCGAGCAGCAGACGTACTACGAGATCCTCGACCTGCCGCCGTCCGCCTCGGACGCGGAGATCCGCGATGCGCACGCGCGCGCGCTGGAGATGTACGCCCCGGACTCGGTGGCGGTGTACGCGCTCGAGGACCCGAGCCGGCTGCAGGCGCTGCGCGCCCGCATCACCGAGGCCATGGAGATGCTCACTGACGCGGACCTGCGGCGCGAGTACGACACGTCGCTGGGGCTGCCCCCGCGCGAGCTCGCGCGCGCCGAGTCGCTGCGCGCCGCAGCGCAGGGTGACCTCAGCGCGGCCGCCGCAGCGCAGCCGCTCGCCCGCGGCGCCGCGGGCCGCCTCTTCGCACGGCTGTCCTCGCCGCAGCCCGGCTTCTCCATCTCCTACGTCGGCCTCTCGCCGCTCCCCCTGCTGGGCGACGCCGCGGCGCCCGCTCCGGCAGAGTCGCCGCGCGCTGCGCCGGCCCCCGAGCCTGTCCCTCCTGCCGCGCGCATCGAGGCACCTGCGCCCGCGGAGGTGGCGGTCGAGCCTGCCGCGGCCGCTCGCAACGCGCGCCCGCAGGACGCTGCGCCCGTGCGCGGCGCTGCCGACGAGCCGCAGGCCTCGGTCCCCGCCCGCCCGGCGGAGCACGCGCAGACGTCGGCGGCCGCCGACGAGCCCGTGCGTCCCGCGGTGGCGGCGGAGCGGAGCGCGGGTCGTCCCGCCGAGGCTTCGGAGCCCACGCCCGCCGCTCCCGCGACGGGGGAGGGCGGTGCGCCCTCGTCGTCCGAGTCGGCGCTCGCCCTGGTGCCCGGGCGCTCCGGCGCGGCGCGGGGCGAGCCGCGGGCTGCCGAGGCTCGCGCCGCCGAGCCGCGCGCCGCCGAGCCCCGTTTCGACGAGCCGCGCCCGCGCGCCCCCGAGCTCCCGCCCGACACCGAGTTCAACGGCGAGCTGCTGCGCCGCGTGCGCGAGAGCCGCGGCTTCACGCTGCGGGTGCTCGCCGATCGCACGAAGATCGGCACCCGTCACCTGGAGAACGTGGAGGCGGATCGCTACGACGCGCTGCCCAGCCCCGTGTACCTGCGTGGCATCCTCATGAGCCTCGCGCGCGAGCTGGGGCTGGACCCCTTGCGCGTGAGCAAGAGCTACCTCGCGCTCACGAGCCGTCCGCGGGGCCGCTGAGCCGGCCCTTCCGAATGTTGACTCACTCCGTGGTGCTGCCTAGAAAGGTCGAGCGATGACGGAAGAGGAAAAGATCAAGGCGATGCGGCTGGCCCGGGCGATCGCCTCGGACATCTCGCTCTACAACGAGCAGAAGATCATCAAGGGCATCGAGCAGGACAACCTGTTCGAGGTGCTCAAGGACGAGCTCGACGAGGGCCGCGAGCTCTACAAGAGCCGCGTCAGCGCCGAGGTCTTCACCCAGATGAACTTCTTCGAGCGCGCGGTGAACGACATCGTCCTGCGCTCGAAGGCGCACGTGAAGTCGAAGATTTGGTAGCTGCGCAGGCGCCCGAGCCGCGCGAGCTGCGCGCGCCCCCGGAGGCCCGCGGCGAGCGCGTGGACCAGTACCTCGCGCGCGCGCTGCCCGAGCTCACCCGCTCGCGGCTCGCCGCGCTCATCGAGGCAGGCCACGTGCAAGTGGACGGCCGCCAGGTGAAGCCCGCGGCGCGCCTGCGCGGCGGGGAGCTGCTGCGCGTGAGCGTGCCGGCGCCCGTGGCTGCGAAGCCCGCCGCGGAAGAGCTGCCCCTCACGCTGCTGCACGAGGACCGTGACCTGGTGGTCGTGGACAAGGCGGCCGGCATGGTGGTGCACCCGGGGGCGGGCCACGCGAGCGGCACCCTGGTCAACGCCCTGCTGCACCGGGTGAAGGACCTCGCGGGCGTCGGCGGCGAGCTGCGGCCGGGCATCGTGCACCGGCTGGACAAGGACACCTCCGGCTGCCTCGTGGTGGCCAAGCACGAGCAGGCCCTGGTGGCGCTGCAGAAGGCCTTCAAGACGCGCGAGGTGCAGAAGACCTACCTCGCGCTGGTGCACGGCGAGCCGCCCGCGGAGGGGCGCATCGAGACCCTCTACGGGCGCCACCCCATCCACCGCCAGCGCTTCAGCGGGCGGGTGAAGGCGGGCAAGCCCGCGCTCACCGGGTTCCGCGTGCGCGAGCGCTTTCCGGGCGCGGCGCTGCTCGAGGTGGAGCTGCACACCGGGCGCACGCACCAGATCCGCGTCCACCTCTCCGAGGCGGGCCACCCGCTCCTGGGAGACGCGCTGTACGGCGGCACCAAGCGCAGCAAGGGCCCGGTGGGTGAGGTGCAGGCGGCGCTCGGCCGCCAGGCGCTGCACGCGTGGCGCCTCGCGTTCGCGCACCCGCGCACCCGCAAGGCGCTGCACTTCGAGGCGCCGCTGCCCGCGGACCTCGAGGCGGCGCTCGCCTCGCTGCGCGCCCTGCGCTGAAGCTGGGCGGGGAGCGTTGCTCGGGCGGGTGCGGGCATCCTGTGCCCGTTGCGGGGCCCGCTCCGGAAAGGAAGCGGCGCGCCCCCTCCCGGAGGCGCGCCGCGGATGCTGCGAGAGACAGAAGTCGCTACTGCTTGCCGGCGGCGGGCGGAGGCGCCACCGCGCCGCTCTGGCCCTTGAGCCCCACGCGCAAGAGCAGCGCCGCGAGCAGCATGAAGACGGCGAAGCCGAAGAGGTTGGACCACACGACGTGGGCAACCTCGCTCTCGCCGATGGCGTTGAGCAGCCGCCCCAGCGCGCCCTCGGTGCCCAGCTGCTGGGGGATGTTGATCGCCCGCGTGCCGGCGCCGCCGGTGGCAATCTCCAGGAAGGCGATGAGCACGCCCGCGATGGCGCCACCCGCGATGTAGCCCGAGGACAGCAGCGTGCCGGGGGAGAACTCGGACTCGGCCGCCGAGCCGCCGCGCACCTTGTCCACGAAGTAGCGGACGAGGCCGCCCACGAAGATGGGCGAGCTGGTGGAGATGGGCAGGTACACGCCCACCGCGAAGGGCAGGGAGGACACGCCGCTCAGCTCGAGCATCAGCGAGATGAACACGCCGAGCAGCACCAGATCCCACGGCAGCTTCTGGGTGAGGATGCCGTCGATGATCAGCGCGAACAGCTGCGCCTTGGGGGCGCTGTAGCGGGTGAGCGAGTGGCCCTCGTACTCGGTGACGCGGCCGCCGATGCCCGGGTCCACGAGGTACTGGATGCTCTGGGCCTCGTCCACGAGGTACTTGCCGGTGGGCACGGGCGAGTCGCTGCCCGAGCGCACGTAGCCGACGTGGTAGGTGCGCGTGGGGCCCGGCGCGAGGGAGCCCAGCTCGCTCACCTTGAGGGAGGCGCCCCCGCGCAGGTGCAGCGTGGTCGCCGCCACCTCCTGCGCGGTGAGGGACTTCCAGCTGCGCAGCTCGGTGGCACCGCGGCTGCTCAGCTCCAGGCCCGCGCCGAAGGCCGCCGCGCGCAGCTGGGCGAGGTCGGCGCCGCGCGCCTTCAGGGTCCCCTCGTCCACCGCCCAGACGTAGCTGTGCTGCACCACCTGCTCGTCGCTCAGCTCGCTCACCGGCTGGTTCGGGTGGGGCTCGGGGAGGATGGTGGTGGCGCCCTTGTTGAGCGTGACCAGCGTGAGCCCGATGACGGCCGCGCTGGTGAGCACGCCGACGAAGAGCGCGACCTGCTGCCGGCGCGGCGTGCCGCCCACGAGGAACGCGGTCTTGAGGTCCTGCGCCGTGGTGCCGCCGTTGGAGGCCGCGATGCCCACGATGGCCGCCGTGGTGAGCGCCATGAAGCGGTCCGCCGGCGAGGTCCAGCCGAGCATCAGGTACACGAGGCAGGTGATGAGCAGGGTTGCCACCACCATGCCGGAGATGGGGTTGGACGAGGAGCCGATCTCCCCGGTGATGCGCGCGCTCACCGTGACGAAGAAGAAGCCGAACAGCACGATCAGCACCGCGGAGACGAAGTTCACGTGCAGCGGCGGGGCGAGCCAGATGATGAGCACCAGCAGCGCGCTGCCCACGAGCACCACCGTGATGGGCAGGTCCTGCTCGGTGCGCAGCAGCGTGGGCATGCTCGCCGCCGGGCGGCGGCTGGCCATCAGGGTCTCGAAGCCGCGCTTGAAGGCGCTGACGATGGTGGGCAGCGAGCGCAGCAGGCTGATGAGGCCGCCGGTCGCCACCGCGCCCGCGCCGATGTACAGCACGTACGCGTCACGGATGGCGTCCGGGGACATGTCCCGGATGAGGGCCCCGTCGTGGCGCAGGAAGGGCTCGGTCATCCCGCTGCCGAAGAACTTGATCATCGGGATGAGCACCAGGTAGCTGAGCACGCCTCCCGCGAAGGTGATGCCCGCGACCTTGGGCCCGATGATGTAGCCCACGCCCAGCAGCTCGGGGCTGATCTCCACCGACATCGAGCCGCCCTGGAACCCCGCGGGGACCACCTTGCCCGCCACGGTCTTGGTCCAGCTGAGCGCCGTGCCCACCACTTCCTTCCAGAGCTTCATGCCGGCGTACGCGAACTTGTAGAGCCCGCCCACCGCGAAGCCGAGCACCACCGTCTTCGCGTTGGTGCCGCCCTGCTCGCCCACGATGAGCACGTCCGCGCACGCGGTGCCCTCGGGGTAGGTGAGGTTGCCGTGCTCCTGCACGATGAGGCCCGGGCGCAGCGGGATCATCATCAGCACGCCGAGCACGCCGCCCAGGGAGGCGATGAGGAAGGCGTGCATCAGGTCGATGTCGTAGCCGAGCAAGAGCAGCGCCGGCAGCGCCGCCGCCACGCCGAACGCGAGCGACTCGCCGGCCGAGCCCACCGTCTGCACGATGGTGTTCTCGAGGATGCTCGAGCGGCCCCAGGCCCGGAAGATCGCGATGGAGAGCACCGCGATGGGGATGGAGGCGGAGACCGTGAGGCCCACCTTCACCGCCAGGTACACCGAGGACGCCGCGAACACGATGCCCAGCACCGAGCCCAGCACCAGGCCGCGCAGGGTGAGCTCGACGGGGGACTGGGTCGCGGGGATGTAGGGCGAGTGGACGGCGTGCGCCTGGGCTACCGGCACGCGGTCTTCGGGGGTCGGCGGGTGGCCGTGGGACAAGTCGCGCTCCTTCAGCGAGGAAGGACCGCGTCATAGCAAGGGATTGCCCGCAGGCCCAACGCGCCGCGCAGCCACCGGACGTCGGACGTCAGACGCACCGCGGCGCCCGACCGCCCCTCCGGAAGGAGAGGGCAGGGGCGCCGCGCGCACTGCTGCTGCGATGGGCCTTGGGGCTACTGCTGGGCCGCCATCAGGCTCTCGGGGTCCACCTCGGCCATCAGCGCCGCGAGCTCCGCCTTGAGCTTGTCCTTCGCGCGGATCTCCAGCTGGCGGGCGCGCTCGCGGCTGAAGCCGAAGTGCTCGCCCAGCTCCTTGAGGGTCATGGGGCGCTCGTTCATCACGCGCTGCTCGATGATGAAGCGCTCGCGCGGGTCCAGGCGCATCAGCGCGGTGCGCACGCGGGCGTTGATGATGCCCGCCTCCTCCTTGTCCGCGAACTCGTCGTCCTGGCTCGCGCTCGCGCTCTGCACGAAGTCCACGTGGCTGTTGCCGCCGTCCTCGCCCATGGGGGCGTCGAGCGACAGGTCGCGCCCGCCCATGCGCTGCTCCATCTCGCGCACCTCGCCCGGCTTCACGTGCAGGCGCTTGGCGATCTCGTCCACGTTCACGCCCGGGGCGTCGTTGGTGCCGAACTTCTCCAGCTCGCGGCGCGTGCGGGCGAGGCTGAAGAAGAGCTTGCGCTGGGCCTGGGTGGTGCCGAGCTTCACCAGCGACCAGCTCTTGAGGATGTAGTTCTGGATGTACGCGCGGATCCACCACACCGCGTAGGAGATGAGGCGGATGCCCTTGTCCGGATCGAACTTCTGCACGGCCTTCATCAGGCCGATGTTCCCCTCCTGGATGAGGTCCGACATCTTGATGCCGTAGGAGCGGTACTCGTAGGCCACCTTCACCACGAAGCGCAGGTTGCTCGTCACCAGCCGGTGACCGGCCGCCAGGTCGCCCTTGATGAAGCGCCGCGCGAGCAGCTGCTCCTCCTCCACCGTGAGCAGGGCGTACTGGTTGATCTCCGAGAGGTACATCGCCAGGGAGCCAGAGTTCGAGGACTGCTCAGTGGTTGCCTGCATGTGGTCTGCTCCGACGGTGGGGGCCTCGCCGAGGCCGTGGAGGGAAGGGGGAACCCTTCTGACAACTTGACAGCGGCTCCCTTGAGCAACCCCGGTGCCAACCGCGCCTCCGGGATTTCGCCAGTGTCCGCGCGCACTTGGCGAATCGCGCGGCCATGCAGGGCCCGGAGGGGAGTAAGCATTACAGCCCCGCGCCGCCTGCCCTTGCCGATGAAGGCTGTAAGAAGTTCCGAAACGTCGCTCGGCTGCCTCTTGCCCTTCCTCCTCGGCGTCCCAAGGACTAACGCCCGGGCGCGGCGCCGTCGGCGGGGCGCGCCACGCGCGGCCGGTGGGAGGGCGGGCGCAAGGGCGCTGCCCTCCGGGAGCGCCCTGGGCGGGGAGGCGCGCTACGGGGCGCGCGGGCCGGGCGAGGGCGGCGGGCCCTTGCGAGGAGGCGGGTGGGCGAGCGTGGCGAGCAGCCGCGCGGCCTCACCCTCCTGGAGAGGCCTCCCACCGAAGCGGGCCTCCAGGTAGCGCCGGGCCACGGGGCGCAGCGCGGGGCCCAGGGGGTGTCCCTCGGCCTCCAGGCGCGCGCCGAGGCGCTCGAGCGGCTCCTGCGGCTGGGGCCGCACGCCGGCGCGCGCGAGGCGCCGCTCCACGGCCTCGAGGAAGCGCGTGGCGTCCAGGGGGCGGGTGCGCTGGCGTGCGCGCGTGGCGAAGCGCCAGGTCGCGTAGACGGCGAGCCCCACCGCCAGCGCCGCAGCCCATGCGCGCGCAGGGGGCAAGGGCACCTGGCCGCGCGCGCCCTCGGGGCCGCGCTCTCGCGGCGGGCGCACCAGCGCGCTCGCCAGCTGCATCTGGTCGCGGAAGGAGTAGTCCACCACGGCCGCCCGCCACAGGTTCTCCATCCGCTCGTACAGGGTGACGAGCGCCTCGAGCACCGCGAGCGGCTGCGCGGCGCGGTAGTCGGGCGGGGTGGGGTCCACCGTGACGAAGCCCTGGCCGGGGACGAGCACGTGCGTCCACGCGTGCGCATCGCCTGCGCGCACGATGTAGCCGTCCTGCACGCGCTCGCCGCCGTAGAAGCCCGTGGCGAGGCGCGCCGCGATGCCCTGGGTGCGCAGCATGATGGTGAGCGCGGTGGCGAAGTGCTCGCAGTGGCCCTCCTTGCGGCCGAAGAGGAAGTCGGCGAGCGGGTCCTCCACGTCGCCGCCCAGCTCCAGCGTGTAGCGGTACTCGCGCTGCAGGAAGGCCTCGAGCTTGTGCGCCGCGCGCAGCGGGTCCTGCTCCCCCGCGAGCACCTTCTCGGCGAGCGCTCCCACCCGCGGGTCCAGCCCCATGGGCAGCGCGAGCAGCTGGTCTCGCTCGGGGATGGACATGGCGTCCGGCACGGGGGCGGCCTCGCCCGGCATGCTGTAGGCCTCGTAGAAGAAGCCGGAGCCGTCCGTTGCGAAGCGCACCTCGCTCGTGCCCACGCGCACCAGGCCCAGGCGCTGGCGGTCCGCGCCCGAGACCGTGTAGCCGTTGCCCAGGCGCGCCGGCGTCTCGAGCGCGATGAGCGTGCGCGCGCCGTAGGCCGGCAGCAGCTCGAGGCGCTGGTGCACCAGCCCCTCGCCACCGCGCCGCAGCGTCACCACCTGGCGCGGCGGCAGCGGCTCGCCCACGCTGGACCACTCCGTCCCGTCGAAGGTGTCGAAGGTGCGCCCCAGCCAGTGCGCATTGAGCGTGTCCGCGCCGGGATCCGGGGTGAGCTGCGCCCGCAGCACGACGCGCGGGTTGCTCTTGATGGTGCCCGAGCCCCCCAGCCGCACCTTGTCCGCGAAGCCCGCCGTGGCCACACCGAGGCCCGCGCTGCCGCGGCGCGAGGCCATGTTCCAGCTCACGCGCGGGAAGAGGATGAAGAAGGTGATGGCGCCCAGCACCGCGAAGAGCACGCCCACCGAGAGCGGCCCCAGCGCCTCGCGCACCGGGACGCGCTCCTCCTCGGGCACCACCGCCTCGATGGCGGACAGCCCCATGGAGAGGCAGCTGAGCACGGTGAAGGCGATGAGGCAGAGCGCGAAGGGCAGGTCGCCCGAGAGCGCCGCGCCGCCCGCGATCATCAGCAGCCCCACCAGGTGCACGTGGCCGTCGGTGGCCGGGGAGGGGGTGGACAGGAGCCGCTGCGCGGCGACGAGCGCGGCGAAGGCGCTCGCGGCCACCACCGGATCCAGCCCCTCGCGCGTCACCTGGACGTAGAGCATCGCAGCGCTGCCCAGGAGCAGCAGCGCGCTCGCGAGCGTGCGCTGCCCGAGCACCCGGCGCCCGAGCAGCGCGAGCAGCAGCGAGAGCCCGAACACCCCGAGCGTCCACGCGGGGAGCTGGCCGCTCACGGCCATGGCGCCGAAGCCCGCGCCGCAGCCCAGGTCGCGCAGCCGCAGTCTGAGCCGGGTGGGGGGCCTCATGCCGCCTGCTCCGCGTCGAAGCCGAGCCACGCGAGCGCGCGCAGCAGCCGCCGCTCCTGGCCCGGGCCCGCCGCCGGCCGCAGGCTCAGCGCTCCGGCCCGCAGGCCCACCTCGTGCCCCTCGCCGAGCAGCTGGTGCGCCTGCGCCGCCACCTGCTCGCACGCGCGCTCGAGCGGCTCTCCCTCGAGCCCCGGCTCCAGCTCGAGGAGGAACACGCGCAGGTCCTCGCGCTCGCGCTGCACGGCGAGCAGCCGTCCCGCGGCGGCGCTCTTGAGCCAGTGCACGCGCCGCACGTCCTCGCCCTCGCCGAGCTCGCGCAGGCCCAGCACGTCCCCGGTGCCGTCGGTGCGCAGCGGGTTGCCCACGTCGCCCACGCGCCCCTGCAGCGCGGCCGGGGCCTGCGCGCAGGCGAAGCCGCGGCGCGGGTAGACGAGCAGCGTGCCGGGCAGCTCGAAGGTGCGCGTCTTGGCGAAGAGGCCGAGCGGGTAGGTGGTGGTCACCCGCACGCCCGAGAGCGCGAGCGGCCCGCGCCGCGGCGCCACGAGGTCCGCGCGCACCACCTGCTCGGCGCCCGCGCGCAGGTGCGGCAGCTGCCCCGCGCCCGCGAGCGGCGCCGCAGGCACGTCCCCGCTCCCGGCCATGGCCTCGACGGCGGCCTCGGAGATGCGCAGCGCGAAGGCGTGGCCCTTCTTGCGCCTCAGCGCCCAGCGGAAGGCGAAGGGCTCGGCGGCGAAGGCGGCCTCGCTGCCCAGCCGGCGCACCTCGAGGTCGCGGAGGCAGCGCTCGCTGAGCACGCCGGAGACCACCATCAGGCTGAGCAGCAGCCCCAGCACCAGGTAGAGCAGGTTGTTGCCGGTGTTGAGCGCCCCCAGCCCGATGCCCACGGTGAGCACCAGGTAGGTGCGCCCCATGCGGGTGACCTGCAGCGTGCGCGGCGGCCGCAGCCGCGCGCGCAGGCGCTGCGCAAGCCCCGGCGGCGCATGTGGCGCCCGGGTGCTCACCGCGGCGCCGGCACCTTGCGAACCAGCTCGCCCAGCAGGTGCGCCGCCTCGTCCCGCGCCGCGGCGCCCGCCCCCGCGCTGCGCAGCAGCAGCCGGTGGGCGAGGCAGGGCACCAGCACCTCGCGCACGTCCGCGGGGGTGACGAAGTCGCGCGCGTCCCACAGCGCCTGCGCGCGCGCGGCCCGGCCCAGGGCGAGCACCGCGCGGGTGGAGGCGCCGCGCTCGATGTCCCCGTGGCTGCGCGTGGCGTGCGCGAGCCGCACCACGTAGTCCGCCACCGCGCCGTCCAGGTGCAGCCCCGCCGCGAGCTCGCGCAGGCCCAGCAGCTCCTCCGGCGTGGCCACCGCGCTCAGGCCCTGCAGCGGGCTCGCCGCGCCGCGGGTGGTGAGCAGCCGCGCCTCCACCTCGGCGGAGGGGTGGCCCAGGGACAGCCGCATGAGGAAGCGGTCCAGCTGCGAGTCCGGCAGCGGGAAGGTGCCCGAGAGGTCCACCGG
This sequence comes from Aggregicoccus sp. 17bor-14, assembly GCF_009659535.1. Lineage (NCBI taxonomy): Bacteria > Pseudomonadati > Myxococcota > Myxococcia > Myxococcales > Myxococcaceae > Aggregicoccus > Aggregicoccus sp. 17bor-14. The sequence goes on along the minus strand of NZ_VJZZ01000008.1, from coordinate 138,990 downwards.
GTTCTGCGTGGCCACCACCGTGAACGGGCGCGGCAGCAGGTGCGTGGTGCCATCCAGGGACACCTGGCCCTGCGCCATCGCCTCCAGCAGCGCGGACTGGGTGCGCGGCGGAGCGCGGTTGAGCTCGTCCGCGAGCACCAGCTGGCGGAAGAGCGGGCCGGGGCGGAAGTTGAACGCGGCGGTGGGCGCGTGGAAGACCTGGGCGCCCAGCACGTCCGCGGGCAGCAGGTCGGCGGTGAACTGGATGCGCGCGAAGGACAGCGCACAGCCGCGCGCGAGCGCCTCGGCGAGCGTGGTCTTGCCCACGCCGGGCACGTCCTCGAGCAGCAGGTGCCCGTCCGCGACGAGGCAGGTGACGGTGAGGCGCGCCTCGCGCTCCTTGCCCTGCACGACGCCGCTGAGCAGCGCCGCGAGGCGCTCCATGGACGCGCGTGCCTGGGCGGGAGAAGGGGTGGGGGAGAGGGCTCGAGCGGGCTGGTTCATCCAGCCGCGCACTCTAACCTTTCCCCGCGGCGCGCACCCCCGAAGCTGCGGATGCCGCGCGCGCTGGCGGGGCGGGGGCGCGCACGCCCGCTCGCCCGCCTGGCTGCCAACGGGCCACTACCCGGTCAGCAGCTCGTCCGCCGTGAAGAGGCCGGTGTCGGACTGCGTCGCACCGGGTGCGCGGGTGCCCTCCGGGCTGAAGCCGAAGTAGCGGAACATGCGGGCCTGGTGCCCGGCGAGCCCGCGCAGCTGCACGGGGCGCGCCTCCAGGTCGCGGGTGAGCACCGCCACGGCGGTGTCCTTGAAGTCGCGCACGAGGCTGAAGTCCACCACCACCTCGCGGCCCTCGGCGCCGCCGAGCGACTCGCGCAGCTGCTGCGCGGTACGCCCGTCCAGCGTGCCCTCCAGGCGCAGCATCACGCGCCCTGCCTGGATCTCCCTGTGAATCTGCAGCCCCATGGTGTCTCCCTCTGTCGCCAGGTCCCGAGTCCGCCGGGCCTGCATGCGGCCCCCCAAACAGCCGGGGCATGCAGACTTGTTCCGCTCCCGCCGAACCACTGCGGGAGGCACCATGGGCATGGAGGGAGAAACCGTTCAGCCACAGAGGGTAAACTTTTGCTCCGGTGTCCTGAAGCGGGCGTGCGGGATGTCCGCTAGCGCTCAGCCGTTGGAGTCGTCCGTTGCCTTCTCGGCACGAAGGGTGAGCTCCGACTCCTGCTTCGCCTTCAGCTTGCGGAACTCGGCGACCACCTTCTTGGGGTAACCCGCCAGGAAGCGCTTGCGCGCGTCCGGCTTGGCCAGGATGCGCTTGGCGAGCGCGGGGCCCGCGTTGTAGGCGACGAGCGCCTTCTCCACCGAGCCGAAGCGCGCGATGAGCTCGGCCACGTAGGCGGTGCCCAGCTCCACGTTGAGCTCCGAGTCGAAGAGGTTGGTGGGGCGCCCCAGCTTCCAGCCCGCGCGGTCCGCGAGGAAGCTGCCGGTGTCCGGCATGACCTGCATCAGGCCCATCGCGCCCACGCCCGAGACCGCGTAGTTGTTGAAGGAGCTCTCGCAGCGGATGATCGCGACCACCAGCATGGGGTCCACGCCGTTGCGCTTCGCCTCGCGCACGATCGCCACCGCGAGCCGCTTCTGCTGGCGCGCCGGCAGCCCGGACTGCGCGACCGCCTGGAGCACCCCGAGCCGCTCCGCCTCGCCCAGGTGGTCCGCCTCCTCCAGCTGCGCCACCTTCTGCTGCAGGCTCTGCACCTGGGCCTCGCGCTCCGCGAGCTTGGCGCGCAGCTGCAGCAGCTCGGTGCTCTCCATCTGGTGCTGCTGCGGCGTCTGCCCCTCGTAGCCGAGCACCACCGAGGTCGTTCCCAGTACTGCCGCCACAGCAAGCCCCGCCGCCCAGTTCCGCATCGCCGTCTTCCTCCCCGCGCTCCGCCCCGTGCGAAGCGCCCCGTGCACCATGTGGCGGCAGCGCTAAGCAGCTGCCATGCCAAGCGGAGAAAACCCTTTCCCCATCTGATCCGCGAAAGTGCCCTGCGTGGGGCGAGCGGAATCTTTTTCCGATGGAGGGCAAACGAATGTCCACTGGGGGCTGGTGTCCTTACCTGCAGTTGGCGCCCTTGCGCCCGCTCCCTAGCTTTGCGCCCGTGCCGGACTGACGAGAGGGCCGCAGCCTCCTGCGACCCGGGTCCGGTCAGAAGGGAAGCGCGCGCGTGTACTGGACCATCACGGTGATCCTCCTCGTCCTCTGGGCCGTCGGCCTCATCACCGGCTCCACCGAGGGCCACTGGGTGCACCTCTTCCTCCTCTTCTCCCTGGCGAGCCTCGTGCTCGCGCTGATGAGCCGGGGCCGCCGTCCGCTCGCGGGGGCGGGGACGGGGGCCTCCGGACGCGCGCGTCCGTGAAGCTGGAGCTGAGGCCGGACGCCTCGGGCTTCGTGCGCCGCGAGTGCCCGCGCTGCCGGCGCCACTTCAAGACGCGGCCCAGCCCGTCCGACGCGGGGGTGCTGCAGCGCGCGCTGTGCGCGCTCTCTCCGTTCGAGGTGGAGGAGCGCAGCGCGAGCGGGGACGCGCACGGCGCATGCGCGCCCGAGCGCAGCTGCCTCTACTGCGGCCACCGCGCCGGCGCGGAGGCGTGGCTCACCGAGGAGCAGCAGGCGCACCTCGAGGCGCTCGCGCGAGCGTGGGGAGATCACGTGCGCTACGAGCAGCTCGCGCACGTGGCGCGCACGCTCGCGCAGAACCCGCGCCCGACGTTCATCGCCGTGCCGCCCGCGGAGCTGCCCGGGCCGATGCCCGCCGAGCCCGACGACATGCGCGTGCTGCCGCTGCTGTGCTGCGGCGAGGACGTGAAGGCCCTGTGGGACTGGGACGAGCCCCTGTTCTGCCCGCGCTGCGGTGCGCGCCACTCGGGCGTCGCCGGGCGCTCGCGCGTGGAGCTGCAGTTCATCGAGGAGTAGCAGCGCCGAGTAGCAGCGCCGCGCAACACCCCTGTTGAAAGGCGCGCGCAGCGTCCATAGCTTGGCTGACGGGGCTCCTGCGCGCGCACATGGGCAGGACGGGGACGGGGAAAGGGGCAGGCCCGATGGGTGCGAGGCATACCCGCCTGGCGGCGGCGCTGGCGGCAGCATGGGAGTCGGAGGTGGTGTCGGCGCGGCGCATGACGGCGCTCGCCGAGCGCGTGGAGGAGCCGCGCAGCCGCGCCCGGCTGATGGTGCTCGCGGCCTTCTGCCGCGCCCACGCCTCGCGGCTGCTCGCCCGGCTGGCGGCGCTGGGGCGTGGGCCGCTCCCGGTGCCCCCGCTGGACGTGGACCCCTGCGGTGAGCTGGTGCTCGAGCTGCGGCGCGAGGCCGCGTTCGCGCGCACCTCCGCGCTGCGCTACGAGACGGTGGCCGAGATGGCGCGCACGCACGCGGACCTCTCGAGCGCCTGGGTGTGCGAGCTCAACCGCACCGAGGAGCTGGACCGCGCCCGCGAGCTGTTCGCGCTGGTGGCCGGGCCGCTCGCGCGCGGGGGCAGCGCCGCGGCGGCCGCGCCCGAGCCCGTGGCGGCCGCTCCCGAGGGAGGCTGACAGGCAGGCGCGCTCTGGGGTTGAATCCGCCCCCATGGCCAAGGCGGAGCGCTACGACGATCTCATCTTCCAGCTCGGAGACCTCGCGCGCGACCGGCTCGCGGGACGCCCCGGCTGCCCGCCGCCCATCTCCAGCTCGATGGACCGCGTGTACCGCGCCGAGGCCGCCGTGGTGGCGCGGCGCGAGGAGCTCGCCGCGCTCGAGGCCCGCCTCAACGAGGCAGACGCCGCGCACGAGGCCTTCCAGGAGGCGGCCGCCCAGGAGCGCAGCAGCCTGCAGGCCACGGTGAAGCGCTGGAAGCGCGCGGTGGACGCCATCGACGGGAGGGTGCGCGAGCTGCGCAAGCGCCTGTCCACGCGCCGCGCCGAGCTGCGCTACGCGAAGGAGGGGCTCGCGAAGCTCGAGGCGCGCCACGCGGACCTGGAGCTCACCACCCAGGACGAGGCGAAGCTCGCGGTGAGCCGCGACAACCTCAAGAAGCAGCGGCTCGCCCAGATGCGCCAGGCGCGCGAGCTGGAGGACCTGGAGTACGAGCTCGCCCAGGCGCTCACACCCAAGCCCGGCCAGCCCGGCGCGGAGGGCATCCTCGCCCACAAGCGGCTCATCGAGCTGGAGGACGAGGAGCAGGCGCGCAAGGAGGCGTTCGACGCCCGGATGGCGCAGCTCGACCAGGCAATCGCGGCGAAGGAGGGGGAGACGCAGGCGGCGGAGGATTTTCTCGATCAATCCCTGTTCCTGCTGGGCGAGGACGTGTATGCCTCGCGTGTCCCGGACGCGGCGCTCGCCGCGCTCTACCCCCGGCTCGACCGCGCTGGTTGATCCCCAGGGACGCACGCCCCGGGGCGCCCTCCATTCAGGGCGCTTGACGTGGGGGGTACAGCTGCTACATTGCGCCGCTTCCCGCCGCCCGTGGGGCGTTTGACGGGCCAAGTTGTTGTAATTATTGAATTTTTCGCGCCACGGGCGCTCGCAGTGAGGACGACGTGAAGGGTCTCATTGGCAAGAAGATCGGCATGACCCAGGTGTTCAACGACGAGGGCAACCTCGTTCCGGTGACCGTGATCGACGTCACCACCTGCCAGGTCGTGGGCAAGCGTACCCCGGAGAAGGACGCGTACTCGGCGGTGACGCTGGGCTACGGGGAGATCCGCGAGAAGAGCCTGAGCAAGGCTCAGATCGGCTCCTTCAAGAAGGCCAACGCCGCTCCGCGCCGCCACGTGCGCGAGTTCCGCGTGAGCGCCGAGGAGGCCGCGGGCTTCAACGTCGGTGAGGCGGTCAAGGCGGACATGTTCGCCAAGGGCCAGCTCGTGGACGTGACCGGCGTGACCAAGGGCCGCGGCTTCGCGGGCGTCATGAAGCGCTGGAACTTCAAGGGCTCGCAGACCAAGACCCACGGTACGCACGAGTACCAGCGTCACCCGGGCGCCATCGGCCAGCGCAAGACGCCCGGCCGCGTGTACCCGAACAAGAAGATGCCCGGTCACTACGGCGTGGAGCAGGTCACCACCCAGAACCTCACCGTGGTGGACGTGGACGCCGAGAAGGGCCTGCTGCTCGTGAAGGGCGCGGTCGCCGGCCACAACAACGCCATCGTCTACATCCGCCCCAGCGTGAAGGTCGCCCTGCGCGCCCAGCACGCCGCGGCCCGCGGCTAGTCCGCAGCCTCTACTCCGGGCGCTCCCCGCGCCCGGGTGATGTGCACGCCCCGCTCCGGCTCCTCCCTGAGGATCCGGGCGGGGCGTTCGCTTTTGCGGGCTCGGGGCGCGCGAAGTGTCCGCCGCTGCAAACGTTGGCGAGTGGGCGCGAAAAGCGGCGGGGGCGCGCAAAGGCCGCGTGCTACGGACGGTCTCACCTTGCCCACGGGGCAGGGGATGCCCAGATGGATGCGCCACGGAGGGTCGCCTGCGCACCAGCGCGCCGCCGCCTCTTCCACGCACAGACCGGTCGCACCCCCGCAGCTCGCGAGCCGCACCGCGCCTGACTCTATGAATGCACGCCTCCTTGCCGTCCTCAGCTCGCTCACCCTCTGCCTCGCGGCCAGCCGCGCCGAGGCGCAGCAGGACGCGGTCCTCGAGAACGTCGTCGTCCGCAACCGCCTCTTCTCGGTGAAGAACCGGCTCGAGGCCTCGGTGAGCGCGGGCGCCAACGTGACCACGCGCCTCACCGCGCACTACGTCTTCGACGCGGGGCTCGCCTACAACCTGCTCGAGTCGCTCGCCATCGAGGGGCGCGCCGGCTACGCGGCGAGCCGCCACACCGGGCTCGCGGACTCGGTGGCCGAGCAGTACCTCTCGCAGCGCAGCGAGAACACCCAGGCCGTGGACGAGCTCTCGGACCTCTGGGAGATGGGCGCGCACGTGGTGGGCGGGCTGCGCTGGGCGCCGGTGTACGGCAAGCTCTCGCTGCTCGAGGAGCTGCCCGTGCACTTCCAGAGCTACCTGTGGCTGGGCGGCGGCATGGCGCGCCTGAGCCGCGAGTCGCTGCTGGTCTGCACCCAGGTGGTCGACCGCGCGCGCGGCATCTGTGACAACCGCACGGTGCCGGAGGACCGCTCCAGCGCCACCGAGACCTACTGGGCCAAGGACTCGCGCACCGCGCCGGTGGTGAGCGCCGCGTGGGGCCTGCGCTTCTTCGTCGGGCAGCACCACGGCGTGCGGCTCGAGCTGCGCGACTGGGTGTTCCGCGACAGCTACCGCGTGAACCTGGAGCGCGCCCTCTACGAGGCGGGCCAGGAGACCGGCACCTTCGAGCCGCACCCGGGGCTGCAGCACATCGTGCAGTTCGACCTCGGCTACACCTTCCTCTTCTGACCCTGCCTATGCGATCGCTCCTGATCCTCGCGCTCCTTCCCGCCGCCGCGCACGCCCAGGTCGCCCGCGCGGCCGAGCCCTCTGCCGCCCCTGCGGCGCAGCTCGCCCCGGCCGCGCCGGCCGCCCAAGAGCCCCGCGCGCTCGGCACCGCCGTGCCCGAGCAGACCCCCGCGAAGAAGCCCGCCACGCCCCCCGCGGACGCGGCGCAGGCCGCGCCGTCCGATGACCCGGACGCCGCGACCCAGGGCGCGCCACCCGCCGAGCCGGACGCCCCGGCGGCGCAGGCCTCCGATGCTCCGACCTCGGACGCCGCATCGGGTGACCCGCTGCAGGGCGAGGCCATCGAGGACCCGGCCTCCCAGCGGCTGGTGAGCGGCGCGCCGCTCTACAACCCCAACGTGGCCGTGCACGTGGTGCAGAAGAAGCGCTTCGCGGACGCGGGCAAGCACGAGCTCGCGCTCTTTCCCGCCGTGGTGCAGGTGAACGGCAAGTACACCACCCACGCGGGCAGCGCGGCGCAGTACATCTACCACCTGCAGGAGAACCTCGCGCTGCAGCTGTCCGGGCAGTACCACTGGCGCACCGCCGAGACGGCCTTCGTGGACGAGCTGCGCGACAAGGCGGCGGCGTCCGGGCTCGCGGCGAGCTCGCTGCTGCTCAAGTGGGGCGCCACCGCGGGCGTGGAGGTCACGCCCTTCTACGGCAAGTTCGCATTCTACGACGGCATCCTGGGCCAGTTCAGCCTGGTGCTCAGCGGCGGCGCGGGCATCGGCTCCACCGAGGTGCTGCTGCGCCCCGAGGTGGACCGCGAGGTGGACGGCGGCACCGTGCACGACCCGGCGCGCTACGCGGACACGGGCCAGCGCTTCCTGGGCACCGTGGGCGGCGGCTTCCGCGTGCAGCTGGGCAAGCGCTTCGCGCTGCGGCTCGAGGCGCGCGACCTCGTCTACACCGCGCGCGTGGACCGCGTGAACGGCTGCAACCTCGCGGACATCACTACGATGTCCGAGGCGAACCGCAACGGCACCGACTTCGGCAGCCTGCAGCTGAGCGGCAGCTGCAAGCGCGAGGAGTTCGACGGGACGCAGTCCGGCACCGACAAGAACCTGCGCGAGGATCTGCCGCTCGCCCAGGACCTCATCGCCGAGCCCTCCAGCGACGTGCTCAACGTCGTGAGCTTCTACGCCGGCTTCTCCATCCTCTTCTAGGGGGCACGCCATGAACCGACTGCTCGCCCTGACCCTCTCGCTCTGTGCCCTCGCAGCGCTCGCGCCCACGCCGGCGCTCGCGCAGCAGGAAGCCGCCACCCTGCAGCGCGCGCTGGCGCTCTACGACGCCGGCAACGACGAGGCTGCGGCCCCGCTGCTCTACGACGTCGCCGCGCAGACGGCGGACGTCGCCTCCGCGCAGAAGGCCCAGCTGTACCTCGCGCAGAGCTTCGCGCGCCACCGCCTGCCGGTGAGCGCGCTGCTCGGCTTCGCCTCCATCGTGAACCAGGGCCCCTCGCACCCCTTCCAGCTGGAGGCGGTGGAGGGGCTGGTGCAGATGCAGGCGCTGCTGGACGAGCAGAACCTGGTGCCCAACGTGCTCGCGCAGGCCTACACCGAGGACGCGAAGGACCGCTGGGTGAAGCTCAAGCCGGACACGCTCGCGCGCATCAACTACCTGGTGGCCTCCATCCACCAGCGCCGCGGCCAGTTCGAGCAGGCGCGCGCGCTGCTCGAGGCGGTGCCCCAGGGCAGCCGCGTGTTCGCCAAGAGCCGCTACCTGCTGGGCGTGGTGCTCGCGGACCCGCGCTTCCCCGGCCGCCCCGGTGAGAAGGAGGCGCTGGACAAAGCCGCGCTCGCCGCGTTCCAGAGCGTGGTGGACGTGAAGGACCCGAAGCAGCAGGACGGGCAGCGCACGCGCGAGCTCGCGCTGCTGGGCCTGGGCCGCCTGCACTACGGCCGCGGCGAGTACGCCGAGGCCAGCCGCGCCTACGAGGCGGTGCCGCGCTACAGCACCTACTGGGACCAGGCGCTCTTCGAGAACGGCTTCGCGCGCTTCCAGAACGAGGACTTCGGCGGCGCGCTGGGCAGCCTGCAGGCGCTGCACGCCCCGCAGTTCGCCGGCGCCTTCCAGCCCGAGTCGTGGATCCTCAAGGCCACCGTCTACTACTACAGCTGCCTCTTCGACGAGTCGAAGACCGCGCTCGCCGCCTTCGAGCAGCTCTACGAGCCGATGCTCACGCAGATCAAGCCGCTGCTCGGCGACGACACCCAGCCCACCGCCGTGTTCGACCTCGTCTCCGGCGCGGACACCAAGCGCCTGCCGCGGCCGGTGTACCTGTGGATCCGCAACAACGAGCGCGTGCAGGGCGTGATCCGCACGCTGGGGCAGATCGACGCCGAGAAGCGCGCCTTCTCCAACGTGGGCGCCTGGCGCGGCAGCCGCATGGCGCCCGAGTCCGTGGCCGCTCTGGATGCGAACCGCACCACGCTGCAGCAGGTGGGCGGCACGCTCGCCAAGAGCCGCCTGAAGGAGGCCGCGGACAACCTGCGCACCTTCGGCGACCAGACGGAGATCATCCGCGTGCAGACCGCGCTGGACGAGAAGGACCTGCTCGCCCAGGGCGTGGACCAGAAGAAGCTGCTCACGCGCCAGTCGCTCTACCGCCCGAAGATCCCGGGCGCGGACTGGAACTACTGGAAGTTCCAGGGCGAGTTCTGGATCGACGAGATCGGCTACTACCAGTACACGCTCAAGCGCGGCTGCCCCGCGCGCGCGCAGGAGTAGGCGCTCCAGGGGCCTCGCAGCCCTGTGCAGTACCCGACGCACCGCCGTCCCGGACAGGCATCCCGGGGCTGCGGTGCGTTCGTGCGTTCAGTGCAGGAAGTCCCCCGCGCACGGTGGGCAAAATCTTGCCCCTCGCGTCGGCCGTAGCACTTCTCAGACCGGGGGGGCGCTCTTAGCTTCTGGCGTCATTTCAGAGCAGGAGCTCGCATGAAGGCGGTCCTTCGGTTCGGTGCCCTGGCAGTGGGCGTTGCGCTCGCGGCAGGGGGGGTGGGGGAGGCGGAGGCGCAGCAGCGGCGGGCGAAGAAGCCCGCGGCGGCGGCGGCCAAGGAGAGCGCGGCCAAGGAGACCGCGAGCAAGCCTGCGAAGGCGAAGGCGCCGAAGGCGCCAGCCGTGCCCGAGGCGCCCGAGCGCCAGGGCCCCGCGCGCATGGTGAGCAACACCAAGTTCGGGGAGATCCCGCGCATCGAGGACGCGAAGCGCGGCGCGCTCGCGGACCGCAAGCGCGACGAGGCCATCGAAGGGCTCAAGCGCCTGGTGGCGAAGCTCGAGCCGGGCAGCCCCGCGCGCGCGGCGATGATCTACCACCTCTCCGAGCTGTACCTGGAGAAGTCCAAGTACCTCTACAGCCTGGAGATGGCGAAGCAGAAGGAGGCCGAGAAGGCCTACGACGCGGCCGTCGCCCGCGGCGACAAGGGCGAGGCGCCCCAGGCGGATCACCGCGGCAGCGAGCGCTACCGCGCCGAGACGATGAAGCTCTACGAGCAGCTGCTCACCGAGTTCCCGGACTACGAGCGCCGCGACGAGGTGCTCTTCGCCGTGGGCTACAACCTGGAGGAGCTCAACCGGCGCGACGAGTCGGTGAAGCGCTACCAGACGCTGATCCAGGAGTTCCCCCAGTCGGAGTTCACGCCGCACGCGTACATCCAGCTGGGCAACTACTACTTCGACAAGAACAAGCTCACCGAGGCGCGGGAGAACTTCCTCAAGGCGCGCGAGTCGAAGACCCCGATGATCTACGCCTACGCGGTCTACAAGCTCGCGTGGTGCGACTACAACTCGGGTGAGCTCGAGGCCGGCCTCAAGAAGCTCTACGAGGTCGTGGACTACGCGGACTCGCCCGAGCACAACCTCGCCAACCTGCGCACCGAGGCGCTCAACGATCTCACGGTCTTCTACGTGCAGATGAACCGCCCGGACGAGGCGCTCAGCTACTTCCGCCAGAAGGCGCCGGAGAAGAAGCGCAACCGGCTGCTCGCCAAGACGGCCGGGGGGCTCGCGGACGAGGGCGGCCACTTCGACAGCGCGATCAAGATCTACCGGGTGCTGATCCAGGAGTCCCCCATGGGACCGGACGCGCCCGAGTTCCAGCAGGCCATCGTCAAGGCGCACGAGGGGCTGCGCCAGCGCGCCCAGGTGCGCACCGAGATGAAGAAGATGGTCGACCTCTACCGCCCCGGCGGCGAGTGGTGGAAGGCCAACGAGGGCCAGGCCCCCGTGCTGCGCAACGCCTTCAGCGTGACGGAAGAGGCGATGCGCACCATGGTGACCGAGTACCACCAGGAGGCGCAGAAGACGCGCCAGGTGGAGACCTACCGGCTCGCCCGCGACATCTACAAGCAGTACGTGGACGCCTTCGCCAGCAGCGAGAACCCCGAGTACGTCGCGGACAGCGCCTTCAACCTGCGCTTCTTCTACGCCGAGATCCTCTGGGCGCTCGAGGAGTGGGACCACGCCGCCGAGGCCTACGACCAGGTGGTGGCCTTCAAGATCCCGGACCGCGAGAGCGCGAAGGAGGCCAGCAACGAGAGCTACCGGGAGAAGGCCGCCTACGCCGCCGTGCTCGCCTACGACAAGCTCGTGAAGATCGAGCGCGGTGAGCTCGCCAAGAGCAACCTCAAGGACGGCGAGAAGGTCAACGAGCGCAAGGACAAGGGGGACATGGAGAAGCAGGGCCGCCTGGTCAAGCGCGACGCGAAGCAGGTGGAGGAGCAGCCCCTGAGCAAGTTCGAGCAGAAGCTCGTGGCCGCCTGCGACACGTACAACCGCCTCTACCCGAACAACAAGGACGAGATCGACCTGCGCTACCAGGCCGCGGTCATCCTCTACGATCGCAACCACTTCGTGGACGCGGCGCGCCGCTTCGGGGAGATCATCGAGAAGTTCCCCGAGGAGAAGCGCAGCCAGGACGCCGCCGACCTCACCATGTACGTGCTCGAGACCCGCCAGGAGTGGGGCGAGCTCAACGCGCTCAGCCGCAAGTTCCTCGCGAACAAGAAGCTGACCCGCAACAACCCGGACTTCGCCAAGCGCGTGGCCTCGGTGGTGGAGGGCAGCCAGTACAAGTGGGTGCACGAGGTGGTGTACCTGAAGGAGAAGAACCCGGCGAAGGCCGCGGACGAGTTCCTCAAGTTCGTCGCCGAGTTCCCCAAGAGCGAGAACGCCGACCGCGCGCTCACCAGCGCCATGGTCATCTTCCAGGAGGCGAACCAGCTGGACCGCGGCGTGTCCGCCGGCGAGCAGCTGCTGCGCGACCACCCGAAGAGCCCCTACGCGCTGCAGGCCCGCTACACGCTCGCGCAGTTCTACGAGAAGACCGCCGAGTTCAAGAAGTCCGCCGCCATGTACGAGGCCTTCGTCGCCGCCTACGACGCCGCGGTGAAGGAGCAGGCGGAGAGCAAGCAGAAGGGCAAGGACGCGAAGCCCGCCGCGGACGACGCGCTCGCGCAGAAGAAGGCCGAGCAGGCCCAGGTGCGCAAGAGCGAGCTCGCCAAGGCCGAGAAGTGGGTGGCGGACGCCGTCTTCAACGCCGGCCTCTGGTGGGAGGGCGTGGGCGAGTCCGGCAAGGCGATCAGCGCCTACAACACGTACCTCTCGCGCTTCAAGGACCGCAAGGACGTGCCGGAGATCGCCTACAACATCGCGCTCGTCCACGAGAAGGACAAGAAGTGGGGCGAGGCGGCGCGCGCCTTCGAGCGCTTCGCCGAGACCTACGCGCACGACCCGCGCACCACGCCGGGCAAGGTGTACGTGGCGAAGTACCGCCAGATGCTCGCCCTGCGCCAGGGCCGCAACCTGCCGGACGCCGAGCGCGTGCAGGGGGAGCTGGTGCGCGGCTGGGCCCGCCTCAGCGCGGACGCCCGCAAGGACGTGAGCGTGCTGGACGCCTACGCCCACGCGCGCTTCCTCGCCGTGGAGCCCGAGTGGAAGACCTTCACGGACATCAAGCTCAACCGCGTGGCCACGCTCAAGCGCGACCTGCTCGCCAAGCAGCGCGAGATGCAGCGGCTGGAGAAGGCCTACATCGACGTGCTCAACACCGGCGCCGGTGAGTGGGCCATCGCCTCGCTCACCCGTATCGGGCTCGCGTACGCGGACTTCGCCCGCAACATCGTCGAGTCGCCGGACCCCAAGGGCCTGGACGAGGAGCAGACCGAGCTCTACCGCACCGAGCTGGAGAACCTCTCGATGCCGCTCGAGGAGAAGGCCCAGGAGGCGCTCGACAAGGGGCTGTCCAAGGCCTACGAGCTCGCCCTCTACGACGAGTGGACGCTCGCCGCGCAGGAGCAGATGAACAAGTACCAGCCGGGCCGCTACGCCCGGGTGCGCGAGGTGCCGTACCGCGGCAGCGAGTTCTTCGCCACCGCCGGCGTGGAGAAGCAGCCGGACGAGGCCGCCACCGGCTCCGCCAAGGCCGAGCCCGTGCCCGCGGCCGCGCCCGCCGCGGCGCCTGTGCCGCCCAAGCCCACGGACGGCAGCAGCACGCCGTCCGCCGCGCAGCAGCCCGCGCCCACGGCGCTCCTCGAGGAGGCCCGCTGATGCGCTCCCGCACTCACACCCTCTCTGCTCCGACGTCCCTGCCGACCATGCGAATCGCCCGCACGCTGACCACCGCCGCGCTCGCCTTCACCTCTGCCTGCGCGAGCGCGCCGAAGACCCGTCCCGAGCCGCTCGCGGCTGCGCCCAGGACCGCCGCGCCCGCGCCGGTCGCCGCGCAGCCCCAGACGCCCGCGGCGCCCGCCAAGGCGGCCTCCACCGAGGACGCCGCGCACGCGCGCTTCGCCGAGGCGCTCGCCGCCTTCGACAAGGGCGAGTGGGACGCGGCGAAGAAGGGCTTCCAGCAGGTGCTGGAGAAGGTGCCCGGCAGCGTGAACGCCCAGTACAACCTGGGCGTCGTCGCCGAGCGCCAGGGCAACCTCGCGGAGGCCGAGAAGGCCTACCTCGCCGCGCGCAAGCTCAACCCCGGCCATACGCCCACGCTGCTCAACCTGGGCAAGGTGTACCGGCAGCAGGAGAAGTTCGACGAGGCCATCGCGCTCTACGAGGAGGTGCTCAAGGCGCCCGGCCGCGAGCACGACGTGGCCCTGCTCAACAACCTCACCGTGGCGTACCGGCTCGCGCGCAAGTTCGACCGCGCCGAGGCCACCGCGCGCCTGGTGCTCGCGCGCTCCAAGGACAACGCCGAGGCGTACAAGAACCTCTCGCTCATCTACTACGACCAGGGGCAGTACCGTCTCGCCGAGTTCATCAGCGCGAACGCGCGCAAGCTCGATGAGAAGGACCCGGGCGTCTACAACAACCTGGGGATGATCTACCTGAAGATGAACGAGCGCCCGCGCGCGCTCGCTCAGTTCCAGAAGGCCGTCTCGCTCGACGAGAACTTCGCCCCGGGCTACCTGAACATCGGCGCGATGGCGCTCGCGTACCGCGACTACGAGGGTGCCGAGAAGGCCTTCGCCCGCGCGGTGGCGCTCGATGGCACCAGCTACGAGAGCTACCTGTACTACGGCTACGCGCTGGACGGGCAGCGCACGCGCGACCCCAAGAAGGGGCTCGCCGCGGGCGAGGCCTTCGAGAAGGTGCTCGCGATGCGCGAGAACCAGCCGGACGCCGTCTGCGGCGCGGGCTGGGCCTACTCCGTGGACCGCGCCGGCTGGGACAAGGCGCTGCGCTACCTCGAGCAGTGCCGCCAGCTGCCCGGCACGCGGCCCGAGGATCAGCAGTCCATCGAGTCCAAGATCAAGGGCATCCAGACGATGCAGAAGGCGCCGCCGCCCAAGGCTCCCGAGGCCGCCAAGGCCCCGAAGGCCGACGACGCCAAGAAGGACGGCGCCCAGGCGCCCACGGAGGGCAGCTCCGGCAGCTCCGTCGTGGACAAGGTGACCGACCAGGCGGCGCAGCAGGAGGGCGTGGACCCGAATGCGCCGCGCCCCGAGGCGGCCCCTGCGGCGTCTCCCGAGAGCGCCGCTCCCGAGGGCGCGCCTGCGGACGGCAGCGCGCCGCCGAGCGAGGCCGGGGGCGCCCCCGCGCAGCAGGCGCCGGCCACTGCTCCTCAGGCTGCAGCGGCCGGAGCGCAGCAGGCGCCGCAGGCTGCCGCGACGCAGGCCTCGCCGGCCGCTGCTCAGCCGGCCGCACCGGCTCCTGCGCCTGCGCAGTAGCCGGGCGCTGATCCGCGGAGGGGGTGTGTGAAAGCCCCTTCCACCGGCCCCGGTAAAAGTTTCTCCACTCCGGTGGGGAGGGGCTGGCGCGAAGCAAGGAAGTCCTTAGGTTTCAGGGGCTTGGGAGTGGTTCGCGGTGTGCAAGGAGCGCGGGGGCGGTTCGGGCGCGCTCGGCACCGGTGACGGAGGCGGCAATGCGGATTCGGGCAGCAGCGATGGCGGTGGTGATGCTGGCGGGCGCGGGTGCCGCGCTCGCGCAGGACCGGGTGAAGGTGATCCAGGAAGAGGACAAGACGGTCTTCAAGAAGAAGACGGTCATCGACTTCACCGACGTGGCGGTCGAGGGCGAGCTGACGAAGCCCGAGGGCTCGTACGTGCTCAACCGCAAGAAGACCAATTTCAAGAGCCTCATCAAGGTGCGCGACAACTTCAACCCTGAGCTGCAGAAGTCGGTCGACAACCTGTAGGCGCAGCGAAGTTCGGGAGCAGAGGTCTGGGGATGGATGGGCGGGAGGGAAGGAACTTCATGGCGGCGGCGAAGAAGAACGGTTTGACGCTTCGGATCACGGGACCGGATGGCTCCACTCAGGAGACCGTGGCGGATTCCGAGAGCATCCTGGTGGGGTCGGGTGCCGCGGCAGCGGTGAAGATCCAGGACCCCCGGGTCTCCAATCTCCACCTGATGCTGAAGGTGGACCCGAGCGGCGCGGTCACCGCGATCGATCTCGGCAGCGAGAGCGGGACGCAGGTGAAGGGCCAGCGGCTCCTCATCCCGATGGCGCTCGCCTCCGGCGACGTGCTCACGGTGGGTGGCTCGCAGGTCACCGTGCTCTTCGGTGAGCCGGTGCCCCAGCTGGTGCCTGCGCCCGTGCCCGTGGCCGCTCACGTCGCGGCTCCGAGCGGGGTCTCGAGCCCGGCGCCGCTGCAGGAGCTCACGCTGCCTCGCGCGATGCCCGCGCCCGCACCGGTGCGCATGCACGCGGCGCCCGTGAACGCCGCGCGCCCCGTGGTCAACCCGCCCGTGCCGGTGGTGAACCCGCCCGCGCCGGCGAACCGCCCGGTGGTCAGCGCGCCTCCGAACCTGCGCGCCCGCGCCTCCGTGCAGCCAGTGAAGCCGGTGGCCCTGCAGCAGCAGCGCGCTGCCGCGCCGTTCCGGCCTGCGCGCCCGCCGCACCTGCAGGATCCGCTGCCCGCGGACGCCCAGCCCACCGCGGCCGAGAAGGTGCTGCAGGTGGCGCTCTTCTGGGGCGACCAGATGATGGGCGTGGAGCACTACCGCGACGACGTGCAGGTGAAGGTCGGCGAGGGCAAGCTCAACGACTTCCACGTCTTCGCCCCCGAGCTGGGCAAGAGCTTCCCGCTCGCCATCAGCCGTGCGGACAAGCTCGAGCTGCGCGTGCCCGCCGGCACCGGCATCATCCTCACGCAGCACGGGAACGTGCGCTCCAAGGAGAGCCTGCGCTCGGCCGGGCAGCTCAGCGTGGCGGAGAACCAGGAGGTGCTCACGCTCGGCCTGAACGACCGCGCCGAGGTCGCCTTCGGCAACGTCACCTTCGTGGTGCGCTACGTGCGGCCCAGCCCGCTCGTCATCGCCAAGAGCGCGAAGGAGCGCGACTACACCTTCTTCAAGATCGCGAGCGTGTGCCTGCTCGGCCTCGGCGCCTTCATCACGGCCATCTTCCTCAGCCCGCGCTCCGAGACGCGCACCGCCGAGGACGATGCCGCGACCCAGGCGATGGTGGCCAAGTTCATCGTGACCAAGAAGCCGGAGCCGCCCAAGCCCCAGAAGCTCTCGGGTGCGGAGGAGGGTGCGAAGGCCGAGAAGGAGGAGGGCAAGTTCGGCAAGGAGGAGGCCAAGAAGGCCGAGGCCGATCCCTCCAAGGCGGGCGCCCCCGTGGTCCAGAAGGACAAGAAGGAACTGGACCGCAAGAAGGTCGCCAGCGCCGGTCTGCTCGGCGCGCTCAAGGGCAAGAACGGCGCGGTCTCGGACGTGTTCGGTCCGGGCGGCCTCGGCTCCGGCATCAACAACGCGCTGGGCGGCGTGAAGGGCGGCGCCGGCATGGGTGATGCGCAGGGCGTGGGCGGGCTCGGCTCTCGCGGCACCGGCGTGGGTGGCGGCGGCACGGCCATCGGCCTCGGCGGCCTGGGCACCCAGGGCACCGGCCGCGGCACGGGCGGCGGCGGCATCGACCTGGGCGGCCGCGGCAAGGACATCACCAAGATCATCCCCGGCAAGACGACCGTGGTGGGCGGCCTCGACAAGGACGTCATCCAGAAGGTCATCCGGCAGCACCAGAACGAGATCAAGTACTGCTACGAGTCCGAGCTGAACAAGCAGCCGGACCTGAAGGGCAAGGTCGCGGTCGCCTTCACCATCGACCCCATGGGTGGAGTGAGCGAGGCGGACGTCACCGAGACCACGCTGGGCAGCAGCGCCGCCGAGCAGTGCATGCTCAGCCGCATCCGCCGCTGGAAGTTCCCCGAGCCCAAGGGCGGCGGCACGGTGGCCGTCACCTACCCGTGGATCTTCTCGCCCGCTGGCAGCTAGTGCCGCGTGCGCTGATCGCCTGACCCCAAGTGGCGTGGACCCGACGGTCCACGCCACTTTTGTTTCCAGCCTCCGTTGCCGCGTGCGACGGGGCATCCCTATCGTCCGGGCGCTCGTGATCGCGTCCCACTCTCGCGTGGAGGCTCTGTGCTGAAGTCGCTCCCTGCTGCGGCCCTGGCGGTCGCTCTCGTCGCCGCACCCGCTGCCCAGGCGGCCACGCCCCCGGAGGGCGTGCCCCTGTCCGTGCGCCGCGGCTTCTACACCGAGACGAACGTGGGCGTGTTCTGGACCATGGGGGGCGAGAACCACTACTCCAACGGTCAACCCTACCTGCAGCTGGGCGTGGGCTACGACCTGGGAGAGCGCATCTCGGTGGGCGCCCACTTCGGCCTGGGCTCCTCCGCCGCCAACTGCTTCGGCGGCACCGTCGAGGGGGCGCCGGGCACCTGCGCCCGCGCGGACAACTTCACCGTGATGTTCGGGGACGCCACGGTGGCCTACAACTTCCTGCTCGCCGAGCGGCTCTACCTCGCGCCCAAGGTGGCCGCGGGCATCACCCGCCTGGACCCGTCCCCGCGCCTGGACCAGCCGGCGGACAGCACCACCAACGCCTTCAACCTGGGCGCGGGCGTGGGGCTCGAGTACGCGACCTCGATGGATCACTTCAGCGTCGGCGCGGACCTGCTGGTGCGCTACGTCATCGGGCCCAACATCCCCACCTTCGCGCTGTTCCCGCGGGTGAAGTACACGTTCTAGCGGGCCGGCTCGCACAGCCCGCAAAAGGGAAGGGCGGAAGGATCCGGTGGATCCTCCCGCCCTTCGGCGTTTCAGGCCGCTGCGCCCGCGGCGACTACTCGCCGGCGGCGAGCATCTCGCGCTTGCGGTCGCGCTCGTCGCGGTAGCGCTCGTTGAAGCTGAGCGACTTCTTGCGCATGCGGATGGACTTCGGGGTCACCTCGATGAGCTCGTCGGCGGCGATCCACTCGAGCGCCTTCTCCAGGCCCATCTCGCGCGGCGGAACGAGCAGCACGTTCTCGTCGCGGCCGGCGGCGCGGATGTTGGTGAGCTTCTTCTCGCGGCAGCAGTTGACGTTGAGGTCCGAGGGGTGGGCGTTCTCGCCGATGATCATGCCCTCGTACACCTGCACCTGCGCGCCCACGAAGAGGAAGCCGCGCTCCTGGATGCTGAAGAGCGCGTAGGGCACGGTCTCGCCGAGGCGGTCGCTCACGATCGCGCCGTTCTTGCGCTTCGGGATGTGGCCGAACCAGGGCTCGTAGCCGTCGAACTGGCTGCTCATGATGCCCTCACCGCGGGTGATGGTGAGGAACTCCGAGCGGAAGCCCACGAGGCCGCGCGCGGGGATGCGGAACTGCAGGCGGGTGCGGCCCGAACCCAGGGTGGACATGTCCACCATGCGGCCCTTGCGGGGCCCGAGGCGCTCGGTCACGGCGCCGACGCTGCCCTCGGGCACGTCGCACACCATCATCTCCATGGGCTCGTGGACGACGCCGTCCACCTCCTTGGTCACCGGCTCGGGGTTCGAGGCGGTGAGCTCGTAGCCCTCGCGGCGCATGTTCTCGATGATCACCGCGAGCGCGAGCTCGCCGCGGCCGATGACGCGGAAGGCGTCCGGGGTCTCGGTGTCCTCCACGCGCACGGCCACGTTGCGGTAGGCCTCGCGGTAGAGGCGCTCGCGCAGGTTGCGGGAGGTCACGTACTTGCCCTCCTTGCCCGCGAGCGGACCGTCGTTGACCTTGAAGATCATCATCATCGTGGGCTCGTCCACCACGATGCGGGGCAGGGCGACCGGGTTCTCCGCGGCGCAGATGGTGTCGCCGATGGACACGTCCTCGATGCCCGCGATGGAGACGATCTCCCCGGGGCCCGCGTCCGGGATCTCGGTGCGCTTGAGGCCCTGGAAGCCGTAGAGCTTCACGATCTTGCCCTGCTCCACCTTGCCACCCTCGCGCACGATGGAGACGGGGGTGTTGGGCGTGATGCGGCCGGCCTGCACGCGGCCCACCGCGAGGCGGCCCACGTAGTCGTCGTAATCCAGGTTCGCCACCAGCAGCTGCAGGTCCGGGTGCTCGGACGCAGGCGGGGGCGGCATGTGGTTGATGATCGCCTCGAAGAGCGGGGCGAGCGTCTCACCCTTCACGTCCAGCTTCGTGCTGGCCTGGCCCTGGCGCGCGACCGTGTAGAGCACGGGGAACTCGAGCTGCTTGTCGTCCGCGCCCAGGTCGATGAAGAGCGAGTACACCAGGTCGAGCACCTCGGGCGCGCGCGCGTCCGAGCGGTCGATCTTGTTGATCACGAGGATGGTCTTCAGGCCCATCGCCAGCGCCTTGGAGAGCACGAAGCGGGTCTGGGGCAGGGGGCCCTCGGCCGCGTCCACCAGGAGGACCACGCCGTCCACCAGGCGCAGGCCGCGCTCCACCTCACCGCCGAAGTCCGCGTGGCCCGGGGTGTCGATGATGTTGATCTGCTTGCCCTGGTACGAGACGGCGGTGTTCTTCGCGAGGATCGTGATGCCCTTCTCGCGCTCGAGGTCGTTCGAGTCCATGACCCGCTCGGTCATCGCCTCGTTGCTGCGGAAGATGCCCGCCTGGCGGAGCATGTGATCGACGAGGGTGGTCTTGCCGTGGTCGACGTGCGCGACGATGGCGATGTTGCGGATGTTTTCGCGGGGGATCATCTGAGGCCGATTCTGAAAAAGGTATGGGTGCCGCAGGGCGGCCGCTGAGGTCTTGGAACCCCAGTGGAACGCCGAAGGCGGGGGCTTATATGCCGCAGGCAGGCCGGCTGCAACGAACGCAGTCGTCGGCTGACCAGGCGGGCGTCCAGCCGCCGCTTCCGGACGCTCCCTCAGCGCGCCCGCGAGGCCCTGCGGCGGCGCCGCGGCTTCGGGGCGAAGGCGTGCTCCTGGAGGAAGCGCTCGAGCCGCATCTCGATGGCCCGCGGGTGCTCCAGCGGGGCAGTGTGCGTGCCCCCGCTCAGCAGGAACAGCTCCGCGCCCGGAATGGCCTCGGCCATGCGGCGACTGAGCCAGGCGGGGGTGAAGGTGTCCTGCTCGCCACCCACCACCAGCGTGGGCACGTCCACCGCGGGCAGGTGGTCCTCCGCCGTGTGCGCCGCGAGCGACTCCAGCGTGCGCACGAAGACGACCGGGTCCATGCACGCGAGGTGCGCGAAGTAGGGCGCCATGTCGTCTTCGGTCAGCACCTTCCCGTTCACCTCGAAGGTGAGCGCCACGCGCGCGGCGAGCCGGCTGCTCGCCACCGCGTGCACCACCTTCGCCGCGGGGCCGGGGAAGCGCTCCACGGCGCTGCGGATATAGGGGAAGGCGCGTTTGAGGTAGGTGCTGTCGTGGAAGGTGTCGAGCGGGTTGCCGTAGCTGCCGCACATCAGCACCAGCCCGCTCACGCGCTCGGGGTGGCGGCGGTGGAACTCGAGCGCCACCTGCACGCCCATGGAGTGGCCGAAGAGCAGGCCGCGCTCGATGCCGCCCGCGTCCATCACCCGCGCCAAATCGTCGCAGTGGAAGTCCATCCCCACGCGCGTCGGGTCGGGCGGAACGCTCGAGCGCCCGTGGCCGCGGTAGTGCCAGCGCAGCACGCGGTGCCGCGCCGCGAGGAAGGGGGCGAGGTGCTTCCAGGCGAAGCCGTCGCAGCCCAGCCCGTCGCACAGCACGAAGGGCGAGCCCGGGTCGTCGGCCTCGGGGCCCTCGACGCGGTAGAAGAGCGTGGTGCCGTCGGGCACCTTGAGGAAGGCGCTGCTCATCTGGGGACGGTTAACAGCGAGGCGGCCGGATCGCTCGGCGCCTCCTCCCAGGCGAAGGCCTCCACGCTGCGGCTGCGGCCGGCCACGCGCACCGGGCCCAGCGCGCGCAAGGGCGCGGGCGCATCCAGCGCCGCGCTCACGTCCGCGGAGAGGATGACCTCCACCTTCACCTCGTTCGTCAGGGACTCGAGCCGCCGCGCGATGCTGACCACGTCGCCGACCAGCGCGTACTGCAGGAGGCCCTCCGCGCCCATGTCGCCCGCGACGAGCCGGCCGCGGTGCAGCCCCACGCCCACGGAGAGCGGGAGGTCCTCGGAGATGGCGAGCGCGCGCACGTGGCGCACGAGCGCCGCTGCCGCGTGCAGCGCCGCGCGCGCATCGCCCGGCGCGGGCTCGGGCGCGCCGAACACCGCGAGCACCCCGTCTCCCGTCACCTCGAGCAGCGAGCCCCCGTCCTCGTGGATCGCCGCGGCCAGCAGCGTGCGCAGCCGGCGCATCAGCCGGATGACCTCGTCCGGCTCGCGCTCGCCCGCCCACGCGGAGAGCCCGCGCAGCTCGGCGAAGAGCACCGTGGCCTCGAGCCGGGTGCCCTCCGCCGCGAGCAGCGAGGGCTCGCGCGCCACCCGCAGCGCGCCCGCGCCCGGCAGCACGCGGGCCAGCGCCGTCTGGGCCGCCGCGCGCCGCACCAGCCGCGCGAGCCCGAAGGCACACGCCCCCGCGAGCGCGACGGCGACGAGGCAGGCCGTGCGGCCCGTGCCCGGGTGCAGCCGCACGTAGGCGAGCAGCGCCGCGCCCCCCGCGAGCGTGCAGAGCAGGGCGAGCAGGGCGCTCGCGCGCAGGCCCGCGGAGGCCACCACCAGCACGGCTCCCGCGACGAGCGAGACCAGCACCAGCGGCTCGACGTCCAGGCCCGGAGGCGCCGCGCGGGCGAGCAGCAGGTGCGCTCCCGCGAGCGCGGCCAGGTCCGCGAAGGGGGCGACCCAGCCCGTGGCGCGCGGCAGCGCCTGGCCGCGCACGCTGCGCACCGCCGGCACGAAGGCGCTCAGCGCGCAGGTGAGCAGCGTGAGCCCGGCGAGTGCGAGGGCGCCGCGCGAGAGCTCCGCGCGGGGGGCGAGCAGCGCGAGCGCCGGGAGCGCGAGCAGGTACGCGAGCGCGCGCACGCGGGAGAGGAGGTCCTCGGCGAGCGCCGGGACGAGGGAGACGGCGTACATGGGAGGGGCTTTCACGGCGATGCTTTCACGCCTCGGCCTCTTCGGCGCCGCTGTCGCTGCCGCCGCCGGCGGGCCCGAGTCCGTACTTGGCAATCTTGAGGATGAGGTTGGAGCGGCTGATGCCCAGCTCGCGCGCGAGCCGGCTCTTGTTGTGGCTGGTGCGCAGCAGCCCCTGCTGGATGAGCTCGCGCTCCAGCTGCTCCACCGCGTCGTTGAGCCGGCCGTTGATGCGCGCCTGGGCGAGGAAGGGCACCGCGCCGGGCAGCACCGCGTCGCGGATGCGGCTGGAGACGAGCTCGGCGGGGATGGTCTCGAGGTCGCTGCCCAGCACCAGCAGCCGCTCGATCTCGTTCTCCAGCTCGCGGATGTTGCCGGGCCAGCCGTAGGCGGCGAGCAGCGCGAGCGCGTCCGGGGCGAGCCCGCGCGCGCGCTGGCCCTCGCGGTGGTGCTTGCGCAGGAAGTGATCGATGAGGACGGGCAGGTCGTCCTTGCGCTCGCGCAGCGCGGGCACCTGCACGCGGATCACGTTGATCCGGTAGAAGAGGTCCTCGCGGAACTCGCCGCGCTTCACCAGCTCGCCCAGGTCCTTGTGGGTGGCGGCGATGACGCGCACGTCCACCTCGCGCGGCTGGGTGCTGCCCACCGGCAGGAAGGTGCCCTCCTGCAGCACGCGCAAGAGCTTCACCTGGAGCGTGGGGGACATGTCGCCCACCTCGTCCAGGAAGAAGGTGCCCTCGTCCGCGGCCTCGAAGAGCCCCTTCTTGTCGCGGACCGCCCCGGTGAAGCTGCCCTTGGTGTGGCCGAAGAGGGCGCTCTCCAGGAGGTTGTCGTTGAAGGCGGAGCAGTTCTGCACCACGAAGGGCTTGTCGCGCCGCGGGCCGTTGTAGTGGATGGCGCGCGCCACCAGCTCCTTGCCCGTGCCGCTCTCGCCGTTGATGAGCACGGTGGAGTCCGAGTTGGCCACCTTCTCCAGCAGCCGGAAGATCTCCAGCATGGGGCCGCTGCGCCCCACGATGTTCTCGAAGCGGTAGCGGTCCGAGAGCTCGTGGCTGAGCGACTTCACCGCGGCGTCCTTCTTCGCGAGCTCCGCCTCGTAGTTGCAGATGTCCGTGACGGCGAACTCGAGGAGATCCGTCAGCTTCTCGAACTCGCGCTCGTTCATCAGGGGGATGCGCTCGCGCGCGCGCTGCAGATCCAGCGTGCCCACGCCGTTGAGCTCGCCGAGCCGGCTGCGCAAGAGCTCCAGGTCGCGGTCGCCGAGCGCCTGGCGCAGGAAGCCCTCCACGAACACGAAGCCCTCGTACTCGTTGTTCACGTAGAGCGGCGCGCCCACGATCGTGAAGCCCAGGTGGCACTCGTGGGTGAGCGCGCGGCGCAGCTTGGGGCTCGCGCGGAACTTCTCGTGCAGCACGCGCACGGACTGGCTGCAGCGCCTGAGGCCCTCGCGGCTGAACAGCGAGAGGCGGCAGAAGTCGTTGGCCGGCGGGGTGATCTCCCCGCGCTGCCACGGCTGCACCACGCCGTCGCGATCCGCGAAGGACAGCTCCGCATTCCACCACTTGCGGAGCACATCCTTGAGCATGATGATGGTGTGAAGGTTCTGGTGCCTCTCGAAATCCATCCGGCCCGGCCTCCGAACTGCATCAAGTCAGGACAGCGTGAACCCCCCAGCTGTCTGAATTTTAGTCGATAGTGCCGTGCGGTTGAAACTGGGTTAGTACCTTTCGATGGCTTTGACCACCTCCCCACACAAGCCCCATGGCGGTGCGGCGGGCGCGGACCACGCCCACGGAGAGGCGTGCTCGCACGGCCACGGGGTGCCGCGGCGCCCGGCGTCGCAGGCGGACGAGCGGCGCAAGGACAAGCGCCGGCTGCTCTTCGCGCTGCTGCTCACCGGTACCATCGCGATCGCGGAGGCGGTGGGCGGCTACCTCACCAACTCGCTGGCCCTGATGTCCGACGCGGGCCACATGCTCACGGACGTCTCGGCGCTCGCGCTGAGCCTGCTGGCCGTGTGGTTCGCGGGCAAGCCGCCGGACGTGAAGCGCACCTACGGCTTCTACCGGATGGAGATCCTC
This sequence comes from Aggregicoccus sp. 17bor-14, assembly GCF_009659535.1. Lineage (NCBI taxonomy): Bacteria > Pseudomonadati > Myxococcota > Myxococcia > Myxococcales > Myxococcaceae > Aggregicoccus > Aggregicoccus sp. 17bor-14. Next base: position 114,809 of record NZ_VJZZ01000008.1, on the reverse strand, counting down.
AGCGCGCTCTTCAACGGCGTGCTGCTGCTGGGCATCACGGTCTTCATCCTGCTCGAGGCGTGGGAGCGCTTCCGCGCGCCCGCCGTGGTGCAGCTGGGCCCCATGGCGATCGTGGCCACGGTGGGCCTGGTGGCGAACCTGGCGGCGCTGGGCTTCCTGCACGGCTCGCACTCGATGAACACGCGCGGCGCCTTCCTGCACATCGTGGGGGACACGCTCTCCAGCGTGGGCGTGCTCGTGGGCGCGGCGATCATGTGGTTCACCGGCTGGTACGCGGTGGACCCGCTCATCTCGGTGCTCATCTCGCTCGTCATCGTCGTGGGCGCGGTGCGGCTCGTGCGCGACGCGGTGGACGTGCTGCTCGAGGCGGTGCCCGCGCACGTGGACATGGAGGCGGTGAAGCAGCTCATGGCCAAGGTGGCGGGCGTGCGAGCGGTGCACGACCTGCACGTCTGGACCATCTCGAGCGGGATGTACGCGCTCTCGGCGCACCTGGTCGTGGATGACCCCATGGTCTGCAACAACGACCGCATCCTCGAGGCCGTGAAGCACGAGCTCTTCGACCGCTTCGGCATCGACCACACGACCATCCAGATCGAGAGCGAGACCTACGCCCACCTGGGCGAGGTCCACTGACGCGTCAAAGCGCTTGCCCATCCCCACGGGCAAGGCGATCCTGCCCAGCCGATGAGCGCGCAAGTTCTCGACAAGCTCCTGGCCCTGCGCCCCACGAACGCGGTGGCGCGGCTGGGGGCATCCTCCCGGCTCCCGCTGCTCAATCCCCGGGACCTCGTGCGCGCGCTCGCCGATGCGCCTGCCGCGCTGCCCAGCATCCCCGTCTACTCCAAGGCCGCGCTCCCGGGCCTGCTGCGCGCCGCCCGCACGGAGGACGCGGTGCTGGGCCTCGTCTGCCCGCACCCGCTCGCCGAGCGCACCACCGCGGAGAAGTTCATGGAGGCGCTGCGCTGGGCCTCGGCCGTGGCCTCGCACGAGCGCCCGGTGTACCTGGAGGCGGGACCCCTGCGGGTGACGCGCGAGGAGGAGGCGGCGCTCAAGGACGGCCTCTTCCGGGTGGTGGACGCAGGCTTCACGCTCGTGTCCCTGGACGTCACGCGCCTCACGGTCGAGGACGCGGTGGCCACGGTGGCGGCCATCGCGGCGCCCGTGGTGGAGCGCGAGCTCTCGCTCGAGGTGTCCCTGCCCGCGCTGGAGGGCGCGCTCGCGCACGAGGCGGCGCGCGCGCTGCTCGAGGGGCTCACCCAGGCGGGCGTCCCGGTGCGCTTCGTGCGCGCGGCGGGGCAGGGGGACGAGCCGGACGTGGACGGGGTGCGCGCGCTGGTGGACTGCGCCCAGGCCTTCGGGGCGAGCCTCTCCGCCGAGGAGCCGCTGGCCAATTCCTTCCGCACGCTGCCCGCCTACGTGGCGGCCGGGGTGCGCAAGCTCTCGGCGCCGGTGCCCTTCGGGCGGGTGGCGCTCAACGCGCACCCGGCCGAGGAGCGGCTCGCCCTGGCGGAGCGGGCGCTCGGCGCAGGGGTGCCCGCGCACGATCTGCTCGGCCTGCTCGAGGAGCGGCTGCCGGCGCTCGATGCCCGCGCGCGCGAGCGCGTGGAGGCGCTCTCCTTCGGCGAGGCGGTGGACCTCTTCAGCCGCGTGGGCGCGACCCGCACCGCGCGCCGCTCCATGGCCTTCCTCGCCGAGCGCGCCGGCTACTAGAGGAGCACCCATGCGAATCGTCGCCGGCAGCGCGCGGGGCCGCCCCCTCGCGGGCCCCAAGCCAACCTCCTCGCACATCCGCCCCACGGCGGACCGCGTGCGCGAGACCCTCTTCAACATCCTCGGCCAGACGCTGGAGGGCCTGCGTGTGTTGGATCTCTACGCGGGCACCGGCGCGCTGGGGCTGGAGGCCGTGTCGCGCGGCGCCGCGCGCGCGGTGCTCGTGGACCAGGACCGCGAGGCGCTCTCCCTGTGCCGGGCGAACACGCAGGCGCTGGGCTTCGAGAAGCAGGTGGAGGTGCTCGCGCTGCCGGTGGCGCGGGCCGCCGACTCGCTCGCCAAGCGCGGGGAGCCCTTCGACCTCGTCTTCGCGGACCCGCCCTACGCCGCGCGCATGGTGGAGGGGGTGCTGGAGCTGGTGGCGGCGGGAGGGCTCCTCGCGCCCGGCGGCCAGGTGGTGGTGGAGCACGACAAGCGCGAGAGCGCCCCGGAGGCGCACGCGGGTTTCTCCCGCGTGGACCAGCGCCGCTTCGGGGACACCCTCGTGAGTTTCTTCACCACTTCTTGACCGGCTCGGGAGGGCGCCCGAGACTCGGGGAATGCCGGTCGCCATCTACCCGGGCTCGTTCGATCCGCTCACGAACGGCCACCTGAGCATCATCCAGCGCGGTCTGAAGATGTTCGATCGGCTGATCGTGGCCATCGCCGTGAATCCGAAGAAGGCGCCCACCTTCACCATGGAGGAGCGGTGTGAGCTCATCCGGGACGCGGTGAACGACCCCCGCGTCGAGGTGGACAGCTTCACCGGGCTGCTCGTGGAGTACGCGCAGAAGCGCAACATCCACGTGCTGCTGCGCGGCCTGCGCGCCGTGAGTGACTTCGAGTACGAGTTCCAGATCGCCAACATGAACCGCAAGCTCGCCCCGAGCATCGAGACGGTGTTCATGATGACCGGCGAGGACTACTTCTACATCTCGAGCAACATGGTGCGGGAGGTGGCCTCCTTCGGGGGCGACGTCTCGGGCCTCGTGCCGCCCAACGTGCACGACAAGCTGCGCGCGAAGTTCGCACGCAAACCCTGAATCGCTCGGCCACACACCGCGCCCCTTGTCGGGCTGGACGAGGAAGGATAGGTCCCGCGCCATGAAACTCGCCCAGCGCCTCAAGTCCGCGAAGCCCTCTCCCACGCTGGCCCTCAACGCCAAGGCGAAGGCGCTCGTGGCCGCGGGGCAGGACGTGGTCGGCTTCGTCGCCGGCGAGCCGGACTACGACACCCCCGAGTTCATCAAGCAGGCGGCGATCGACGCCCTGCACGCGGGCTTCACGAAGTACACGGCCACCAACGGCATCCTCGAGCTGCGCCAGGCCATCTGCGACAAGCTGCAGCGCGACAACCGCCTCAGCTACACGCCGGACCAGGTGCTGGTGTGCACGGGCGCGAAGCACGCGCTCTACAACCTCTTCCAGGCGCTGCTGGACGAGGGCGACGAGGTGCTCATCGTCGCCCCCTACTGGGTGAGCTACCCGGAGATGGTGCAGCTCGCGGGCGGCAAGCCCGTGGTGCTGCAGACGCGCGAGGAGGACGGCTTCAGCCCGGACCCGGAGGCCATCCGCCGCGCGCTCACCCCGCGCACGCGCGCCATCATCCTCAACAGCCCCAACAACCCCACCGGCGCGGTGCTCAGCCGCAAGGCGCTCGAGGGCATCGCCGCGGCCATCCGCGACCACGACTGCCTCGTGGTGAGCGACGACATCTACGAGAAGCTGCTCTACACGGGCGAGTTCCAGAACCTGGGCAACGTGGCGCCGGACCTGGTGCCGCGGCTCGTGGTGGTGAACGGCATGAGCAAGGCCTTCTCCATGACGGGCTGGCGGCTCGGCTACGCGGCGGGGCCCAGGTGGCTCATCGCCGGGATGGGGCTGGTGCAGGACCAGTCGACGTCGAATCCCTCGTCCATCGGGCAGAAGGCGGCGCTCGCGGCGCTGCAGGGGCCCGCGAGCTCCACGAAGGCCATGGTGGCCGAGTACCACGCGCGCCGCGACCTCTTCGTCGCGGGCCTCAACGCGCTGCCCGGCGTGAGCTGCCGCGTGCCGGAGGGCGCGTTCTACGTCTTCCCCAACATCACGGGGCTGCTGGGCAAGAGCTACCGCGGCAAGACGCTCACTACGTCCCTGCAGGTCTCCGAGCTGCTGCTCGAGGACCACAAGGTGGCCGTGATGCCCGGCTCGGCCTTCGGTGCCGAGGGCTTCCTGCGCTTCAGCTTCGTCACGGCGCGCGAGAACATCGAGAAGGGGCTCGCGCGGCTGAAGGCCTTCGTCTCCGAGGTGCGCTGAGCGGCAGCGCGGCCGGTCTCAGGGCTGCGGCGAGGGGGCGAGCACCTCGAGCGGGAAGGTGCCCTGCCGCTCGTGCACCTCACTCCCGTACGCGCCACCGAAGGTGAGCACGTAGGGGATGTTCACCGTCCCGGGCGAGACGTTGTCCTTCAGCTTCAGGTGCAGGGGAGCCGTCTCGGTGGCGTAGCCGAAGTTCGCGCTGCCGAAGCCCTGGGTGAACGGTCCGTCGAGCGGGACGTAGACCTGAAGTCCCTTCGTGAATCCATTGGTACGATCCACGGAGACGGTGACGTCGACGTCGCCCCCAGCGAAGGCGCTCGTCCGCTCGAAGTGCAGCTGGGGTTCGACGCCCGCGGGAACGTCCACCACCTGGAGGGGCAGGGTGACGTTCCAGGTTCCGCCGCCCGAAGTGACGACGTGGAAGGGCACGTCGAGCAGGCCAGGCATCGGACCGTCGCTGATGGCGATGGTGACCGAGGCGTCCGTCGCGTCGCCCGGAATGTCGAATGGCGCGAAGCTGAAGCCGAGCGACGGCTCGTCGACGGTGACGTGGAGAGGCCCCTCGATGCTGCCCTTGCGCTCGGCGTGCACGGTGTAGGTGTGCTTGCCGCCGAGCTGCAGGGGAGACGGGTCGACGAAGCTGAGTGCGATGCCTGCAGCTCCGCTCGGCGTGCTCTCGCCGCAACCCAGGGAGAGACAGAGGAACGCAAGGGGCGCGAGCCGAACAGTCCGGAGAGTCATGGGGGCGCAAGCTCCGCGAAACGCGGCGGGCGGGCAAGTCCTATGACCACAGAGCGCGCTCAGTCCTCGCGCCAGCGGATGTCATAGTCCACGTCCTCGGGGCCGAGCACTCGCGCCGTGACATCGCCACCCTTCATCCCGGCGACTCGCAGCGAGGACGTGAGCGCGCCCACGTAGAACTCCGACGGGATGGGGATGCCGCGGAACTCCAGGAGGTACTGCCCCGGGCCCACCTGGCGGATGGTGCGCGTGCCGAAGGGCGCGTTGCGACGGAAGAGGTCCGGCGACATCATCGCGATGCGGTGCGGGCCGAGCAGCGGCAGCGTCGCCAGCTGCAGCTTGCCCACCAGCGTCTGCTGGTAGCCATCCACGAGCCGCAGGCCCACCTCGTAGATGCCCTGCGTGGGGATCAGGGTGGGGAAGGCCGTGCGCGCGGCCCAGCGCATCAGCTCCACGTACGACTCCACGGGGACGATCGCGGGCAGCGCACCGAGCTGTCCACCCAGCAGGCCGGCGGCCTCGCGCCAGGCGGGAGAGCCCGGGGCGTGGCCGAGGCCACGGAGGATGGCCTCCAGGGCGCTGACGCGGACGGGGCGTTCGAGAGGGGTCGACATGCGTGCGCTCAGTCCGTGTACGCCACGGCCTTCACCTCGCCGCCGCTGAGCCGGAACACGGCCACCGCCGCGTGCCCGGAGAGGTTCGCCACCGTCACGAAGGTATTCGGCGCGCGGTAGTCGAGCGTGCCCAGCCGCTTGGGCGGAGCGCCGTACTTGCGCTCCATCTCCTCGGGCGTGAAGACCTCGATGTCGTAGAGCGTGACCAGGTCCGTGCGCCGCTGGCGCAGCGCCTTCACCCACTCTGACACCAGCGCCTCGCTCGTGTCGAAGCGGCGCGACTCGAGCTGGAAGGGGAAGTCCAGGCGGAAGGCGAGGGCGCGCACGTCCCCGGAGAGCAGCAGCGAGAAGAACACCCGCGCCTCGTCCGCCACGCGCTCGCGCGCGCTCACCTTGCCGGGGACCGCGGGCTCCCGCGAGGGCGGCGGCGCGGGGGGCTCCTCGGCGGGCTTCGCCGGCTCGGGCGCGGCTGCCGCGGGGAGGGCCGGCGGGCTCTCGGGCTTCGGGGCCTCGGGCCTGGTGGCCTTCGCGGCGGGCTTGGGCGCCGGCTTCTGGCGCTTCTTGCGGGAGGTGGGTGCCTCGGCCGGCGCGTCCGGGGACGGGGTCTCGGTGGCGGGGGCCTGCTCGCTGGGCGCGGGGGCCGCGGGCTCGGCCTGGGCAGGCGCCTGCGCCGGAGGAGGCGTCGCGGGGGGCTCGGTCGCCTCCTGGGCGAGAGCGGGGAGGGCGAGCAGGAGGGCGGTGAGCGTGAGGCGGCGCATGGCGTCTCCAGAAAGGGCGGAAGCGTAGCACCGCTGGGCGCCGGAGCGGGATTTAGCCGAGAGAAAATGCCGCGCCGCACAAGGGGCGTGCAAGGCCCCGGGAACGTGGTATGGCGGCCGCCCGATGCCTAAGCGAAACGACATCCGCAAGGTTCTCGTCATTGGCTCGGGCCCGATCATCATCGGGCAGGCCGTCGAGTTCGATTACTCCGGCACGCAGGCGATCAAGGCCCTGCGAGACGAGGGGGTCGAAGTCGTCCTCCTCAACAGCAACCCGGCCACGGTGATGACCGACCCGGAGTTCGCGCACCGGACCTACATCGAGCCGATCACGGTGGAGGCCGCGGAGAAGATCATCGCCGCCGAGCGCCCCGACTCGGTGCTGCCCACCATGGGCGGCCAGACGGCGCTCAACCTCGCCAAGGCGCTCGCCGAGCAGGGCATCCTCGAGAAGTACGGCGTGCGCCTCATCGGCGCGTCGCTCGAGGCCATCAACAAGGCCGAGGACCGCCAGCTCTTCAAGGCGGCGATGCAGAAGATCGGCGTGAACCTGCCCAAGAGCGGCTACGCCACGACGCTCGAGGAGGCCCTCGCCCTCATCGACAGCCTCGGCTTCCCCGCCATCATCCGCCCCTCGTTCACGCTGGGCGGCACCGGCGGCGGCATCGCGTACAACCGCGACGAGTTCGAGACCATCTGCCGCCAGGGCCTCAAGGCGAGCCCCACCAGCACCATCCTCGTGGAGGAGAGCGTGCTCGGCTGGAAGGAGTACGAGCTCGAGGTGGTGCGCGACACGGCGGACAACGTCATCATCGTCTGCTCCATCGAGAACCTCGACCCGATGGGCGTGCACACCGGTGACTCCATCACCGTGGCCCCCGCGCAGACGCTCACGGACCGCGAGTACCAGCGCATGCGCCAGGCCTCGCTCGCGATCATCCGCGAGATCGGCGTGGACACGGGCGGCTCGAACATCCAGTTCGGCATCCATCCGCAGGACGGCCGCATGGTCGTCATCGAGATGAACCCGCGCGTGAGCCGCTCCAGCGCGCTCGCGTCCAAGGCCACCGGCTACCCCATCGCGAAGATCGCCGCGAAGCTCGCGCTGGGCTACACGCTGGACGAGCTGCGCAACGACATCACCCGCGATACCCCGGCGTCCTTCGAGCCCACCATCGACTACGTGGTGGTGAAGATCCCGCGCTTCAACTTCGAGAAGTTCCCGCACGCGGACCGCACGCTGGGCACCAGCATGCGCGCGGTGGGCGAGGTGATGGCGATCGGCCGCACCTTCCAGGAAGCGTACATGAAGGCGCTGCGCTCCATGGAGCTGGGCCGCGTGGGCCTCGAGAGCCCGGACCTGCCGGCGGACGCGGACGAGCGGCGCAAGGTGCTCGAGGAGGCGCTGCGCGTGCCGCGCCCCGAGCGCCCCTGGTTCGTCGCGGCGGCCTTCCGCGAGGGGATGAGCGTGGAGCAGGTGCACGCGCTCTCGAAGATCGACCCCTGGTTCCTCAAGTACATCGAGCAGCTGGTGCAGGAGGCGCGCACCCTCCAGGAGCTGGGCCGGCTCGAGGAGCTGCCGGATGAGGTATTGCGCCAGGCCAAGCGCCACGGCTTCTCGGACAAGTACCTGGGCGTGCTGCTCGGCTACAGCGAGAGCGAGGTGCGCACGCACCGCCAGGCGCGCGGCATCCGCCCCGTCTACAAGCGCGTGGACACCTGCGCGGCCGAGTTCGAGGCCTACACGCCCTACCTCTACTCGACCTACGAGGAGGAGGACGAGGCGCCCCCGACGGACCGCAAGAAGGTGCTCATCCTCGGCAGCGGCCCCATCCGCATCGGCCAGGGCATCGAGTTCGACTACGCCTGCGTGCACGCCGCCTTCGCCCTGCGCGAGGCCGGGTACGAGACGGTGATGGTCAACTGCAACCCCGAGACCGTCTCCACCGACTACGACACCTCGGACCGCCTCTACTTCGAGCCGCTGACCATCGAAGACGTGCTCGAGGTGTCCCAGCGCGAGAAGCCCGTCGGCGCCATCGTGCAGTTCGGCGGACAGACGCCGCTGCGCCTGAGCGTCCCGCTGGAGAAGGCGGGCCTGCCGATCCTGGGCACCACGCCGGACGCCATCGACCGCGCCGAGGATCGCGAGCGCTTCGCGAAGCTCATCGAGAAGCTGGGCCTGAAGCAGCCGGAGAACGGCGTCGCGCGCAGCCACGCCGAGGCCTTCAAGATCGCCGAGCGCATCGGCTACCCGGTGATGGTGCGCCCCAGCTACGTGCTGGGCGGCCGCGCGATGGAGAGCGTGTACGACCAGACCAGCCTCGAGCGCTACATGCGCGAGGCCGTGAGCGCGAGCCCCGAGCACCCCGTGCTCATCGACCGCTTCCTCAAGGACGCGATCGAGGTGGACCTGGACCTCGTCGCGGACCGCACCGGCGCGGTGCTGGTGGGTGGCGTGCTCGAGCACATCCAGGAGGCGGGCGTGCACTCCGGCGACGCCGCCGCCACGCTGCCGCCGCACTCGCTCAGCCCGGACCTGGTGGAGCGCATGAAGGACCAGGCCATCGCGCTCGCGCGCGAGCTCAAGGTCGTGGGCCTGATGAACGTGCAGTTCGCCATCCAGGGCAAGACCATCTACATCCTCGAGGTGAACCCGCGCGCGAGCCGCACCGTGCCGTTCATCTCCAAGGCGACGGGCGTGCCGCTCGCGAAGCTCGCGGCGCTGTGCATGGTGGGCAAGACGCTGCAGGAGCTGGGCGCCACGCAGGAGGCGGAGTTCCGCCACGTGGCCGTGAAGGAGAGCGTGTTCCCCTTCGCGCGCTTCCAGGGCGTGGACGTCATCCTCGGGCCCGAGATGAAGAGCACCGGCGAGGTGATGGGGCTCGCGGACGACTTCCCGTCTGCGTTCGCCAAGAGCCAGCTCGCCGCCGGCGTGAAGCTGCCCAAGGGTGGCAAGGTGTTCCTCTCCGTGAAGGACGAGGACAAGCCCGCGGTGGTGGACCTGGCCAAGCGCCTGCGCGCGCTCGGCTTCCAGCTCGTCGCCACCAGCGGCACCCACGGCTACCTCGCCACCAAGGGCGTGGAGACGCAGCGGGTGCTCAAGGTGAAGGAGGGGCGCCCCAACATCGTCGACAAGATCGTGGACGGGGACATCCAGCTCGTCATCAACACCACCTTCGGCAAGCAGGAGATCAGCGACAGCTTCTCCATCCGCCGCGAGGCGCTGATGCACGGGCTGCCCTACTACACGACGGTGCAGGCGGCGCGCATGGCGGTGGGCGCGCTCGAGGCGATGCGGCGCGCGGACCTGAGCGTGAAGCCGCTGCAGGACTACCTCGGCATGGAGCGCCAGCAGCGCTAGCGCGGCAGGAGGGCAGGGGAGAACGGGACCGTGTGGGGATGACAGAGCCCCCCATTCCCGTTTGACCCCTGTCAGAGCCGTTGCCTACAGTCGCGGGCTCCCGCAGCGGCCGCCTGCCCTCTGATCGGGCGTGGCCGCGCGGTGGTTCAACCCAGGGTTTTGGAAGGAGCAGTTGCGATGAGCGGGAACATCCCGATGACCCCGTCTGGGCTCCGCAAGCTGAAGGAGGAGCTGAAGCTTCTCCAGACCGTCGAGCGCAGCAAGATCTCCCGCGAGATCGAGGTCGCTCGCGCGCACGGCGACCTGCGCGAGAACGCCGAGTACCACGCGGCCAAGGAGAAGCAGTCGCACATCGAGGGCCGCATCCTGGACCTCAACGACTGGATCGCCCGCGCCGAGGTCATCGACACCGCCAAGCTCGGCGGCGACAAGGTCGTCTTCGGCGCCACCGTGGACCTGGTGGACCAGGAGACCGAGAAGCCCGTGAGCTACCGCATCGTGGGCGAGCTCGAGGCCGACCTGAAGAAGCGCTGGCTCGCGGTGACGTCGCCGGTGGCCCGCGCGCTCATCGGCAAGAAGGTGGGTGACATCGCCACGGTGCAGAGCCCGGGCGGCGTGCGCGAGTACGAGATCACCGAGGTCCGGTTCGAGGACCCCACGGAGTAGGGCGAGGGGCTGCTCGCCCGCCGAGCAGTCAGGCAGCAGATGCTCCCCGTCCCGCGGGGAGCCCGCACTGTCAGGCAGCGCCTCTAGGATGCCGAGCTTTCAGCCCGGAGCGCCGTGACCCACCCCCTCGCCAGCCTCATCGGACCCCTTCGCTACGCCTGCCAGCGGGACTTCGCCCAGCTGGGGACGGTGAAGGATCTGCGCGGGCTGCTCGAGCGCGCGCTGGCCGGTGCGAGTGGGGTGAATCCGCAGGCGCTCTCGCAGCTGCGCTCGGCCCTGCCGCACGTGGACCACCCCGTTGCGGAGCAGCGCAAGAACGCGCTGCGCAAGGTGGTGGTGGGGCTGCGCGGCAGCGGGCTCGAGCTGCCTGCGGAGCTCGCGCAGATCGCGGCGAGCGCGGGCCCTCCTGAAGTCGCGACAGCGGCGCCAGCAGTCACTGCGTCAGGGAGCGCTTCGGTGGGGCGCATGAGTGGCGTCCCGGCGGGCTCCGCGGCGTCACGAGCAGCCGGTACCGTGACTCCCCCGCGGGCTACCGCTGGAGCGGGGCAGGGCGGGCCACTTCTGGCGGCGCGTCCGGGCGCACCGGGACGCAGTGCAGAGCGCTCTTCCCTCACCCCGACCCTCTCCCAGGGGGAGAGGGGACAGGCTTCGCGTCCGGGCTACGCCAATCCTTTCGAGCGGGGCACGGCGGCGGCGAAGGCGGCGTCGCCCGCGGCACCTGCGAAGGCCCGCAAGCCGAAGCAGCAGTCGCTGGGGACGGAAGGGGAGCGCCCGCGCAAGAAGAAGCGCGCGGCGGGCCAGGAGGAGGCGCGCGCCGAGGCGAAGCTGCTCTCCATCGCTCCGCGCGAAGGGCCGCTCTCCACGCTGCTCAAGGACGCCGGCAAGCGCATCAACCCGCGCCTCGTGGCCACCCTCAACAAGAAGGGCCTGCGCCGCGTGGGCGACGTGCTCTTCCTCCTGCCGCGCTGCTACGAGGACCGCCGCCGCCTGCTCACCATCGCCGAGCTCAACCCGGGCGAGCGCGGCGTCATCGTGGGCACGGTGAAGAGCGCGGGCGAGGTGCCGGTGCGCACCGGGCGCCGCGTGTTCCGCGCCGTGCTCGCGGACCGCTCCGGCAGCATCGCGGCGAGCTTCTTCCAGAGCGGCCCCTGGCTCAAGGCGCGCTTCCCCCTGGGCAAGCAGCTGGTGCTCTCGGGCGAGGTGCGCGTGTCGGGCGGTGGGCGCGAGATGGTGCACCCGGAGATCGAGCCCGCGGACGACCTCGAGGTCTCCTCGGTGCACTTCAACAGGGTGGTGCCCATCTACCCGGGCTTCGAGCGCGGCGAGCAGCGCACCTTCCGCGAGCTCGCGGCGCGGGTGAGCGAGCTGTACGCGGACCACCTCGAGGAGCCGCTGCCCGAGGCCCTGCGCGAGCGGCTCGGGCTGCTCACGCTGCCGGACGCGCTGCGCTCCATCCACTTCCCGCAGGACGGCGCGGACCTCGAGCAGCTCGATGCGCACATGAGCCCCGCGCACCGCCGGCTCGCCTTCGACGAGCTGTTCTTCCTGCAGCTCGGCGTGGGGCTCAAGCGCCAGGGCGTGAAGGCGGAGCGGGGCATCTCCTTCGACACCTCGGAGCCGCGGCTCGCGAAGGCGCGCGGCGCGCTGCCCTTCCAGCTCACCGGGGCCCAGGCGCGCGTCATCGGGGACCTCTGCCAGGACATGGCGCGCGCGGAGCCGATGAACCGGCTCGTGCAGGGGGACGTGGGCTCGGGCAAGACGGCCGTCGCGGTCGTCGCGGCGCTGCTCGCGCTGCAGGACGGCTACCAGGCCGCGGTGATGGCCCCCACGGAGATCCTCGCCGAGCAGCACGAGCGCACCTTCCGCAAGCTGCTCGAGCCGCTGGGCTACCGCGTGGGCCTCGTGACCTCTGCTGGCACGCCGAAGCAGAAGCGCGAGGTGCGCGAGCAGCTCGCGCGCGGTGAGCTGCACCTCGCGGTGGGCACGCACGCGCTCATCCAGGACAGCGTGAGCTTCCACAAGCTGGGGCTCGTGGTCATCGACGAGCAGCACCGCTTCGGCGTGATGCAGCGCCACAAGCTGATGAGCGCGGGGATGCGCCCGGACGTGCTGGTGATGACGGCCACGCCCATCCCGCGCACCCTCGCGATGACGCTGTACGGGGACCTGGACGTCTCGGTCATCGACGAGCTGCCCCCGGGGCGCACGCCCATCGTCACCCGCGTCTTCAACGACAAGCAGCGCGCCCGCGTCTACGAGGCGGTGGGCAGCGAGCTCGCGAAGGGGCACCAGGCCTACATCGTCTATCCGCTCGTGGAGGAGTCGGAGAAGCTGGACCTGGAGGATGCGACCCAGGGCGCGGAGAAGCTGCGCGCGGTGTTCCCCCAGGCGCGCGTGGGGCTGCTGCACGGCCGCATGAAGCCCGAGGAGAAGGACGCGATCATGGACGCGTTCCGCAAGCGCGAGCTGGAGATCCTCGTCGCCACCACCGTCATCGAGGTGGGCGTGGACGTGCCCAACGCATCCGTCATGGTCATCGAGCACGCCGAGCGCTTCGGCCTCTCGCAGCTGCACCAGCTGCGCGGCCGGGTGGGGCGCGGCGCCGCAGCGAGCTTCTGCTACCTGGTGGCGAGCCTCGCGCGCTCCATGGACTCGAGCGAGCGCCTCGCGGTGATGGAGCACAGCTCGGACGGCTTCGTCATCGCGGAGAAGGATCTGGAGATCCGCGGGCCGGGCGAGTTCCTGGGCACGCGCCAGAGCGGCCTGCCGGAGCTCGCGGTGGCGAACCTCGCGCGGGACGGGGACCTGCTCTCGCTCGCGCAGGCGGAGGCCCGGCGCATCCTCGCCGAGGACCCGGGGCTGCGCCGCCCGGAGCACCGGGGCCTCGTGAAGGCGCTCGAGGAGCGGTGGGAAGGCCGCCTGGCCCTCGCGCGAGTGGGCTGAGGAGGACCCACTCCCACCTGCCTCCTGCGTTGCCCGCCAGGAGGGCCCGCCGCTAACGTGGGGGCATGATCATCTGCCCGGTGTGCGAGCACCCCCAGGCCCAGGGCGACGAGTGCGACCAGTGCGGCAAGCGGCTCTCCACGCCCCGGAGTGCGGGCGCGGCCCCGGTGGCGCCCCTGCCGGAGCTCGAGCTCACCCCGCACGTCGGCGGCAAGGCGCCCGTGCCGGTGGAGCGCGTGGCGGAGCTCGCCCCGACCCGGGAGGCGCCCGTGGGGGCGCTTCCGCCCGAGCGGGTGCCGGACCTCGAGGCCACCCGCAGCGCCCCGGCGCTGAACGTGGTGGAGCTGCCCCTGGACGAGCTGGAGACGGGCCGCGCCGAGGACGACGGCGTGCGCACCGCGGCGCCCGCGGGGGCGGCGGTGTGCCGCTACTGCCGCAACGTGCAGGCCGAGGGGCTCGTCTGCGACAAGTGCGGCATGCGCCTTCCCCGGCTGCGGCCCACGGCCAAGGCGGCCGCCGAGCGCGAGGACGCGGACGCCACCTATGCCCGCTGCCCGCGCTGCCACGTGCGCGGCCGCGTGGGCCGGCCCTGCACCGACTGCGGCACGGTGGTGCGGGCCACCTCATGAGCCGCGCCCTGCACGCCGCGTACGTGTGCAGCGAGGGCTGCGGCTTCGGCGCGCCCCTCACGGAGATCGTCTACCGCTGCCCGCGCTGCGGGGCGCTGCTGGACGTGCAGCAGGACCTCGAGGCGCTCCGGGCCACCCCCGCAGCCGAGTGGCGGCGGCGCTTCGAGGGGCGCTCGGCGCTCGCGCGCGGGCCCCTGGGCTCGGGCGTCTGGAGCAAGCAGGAGTGGGTGTACCCGCAGCTGCCCGCCGAGCACATCGTCACGCTGGGCGAGGGGCACACCCCGCTCAAGGGCTTGCCGCGCATGGCGCAGCGCCTCGGGCTCGGGAGCCTCGAGCTGAAGGAGTGCGGCGTCTCTCCGACCGGCAGCTTCAAGGACTGGGGCATGACGGTCCTGGTGTCCGCGGTGCAGCACCTGCGGGCGCTCGGTGCGCCGGTGCGCGCGGTGGCCTGCGCCTCCACCGGCGACACCTCGGCGGCGCTCTCCGCGTACGCGGCCGCCGCGGGCATCCCGGCCGTCGTCTTCCTCCCGCGCGACAAGGTGAGCCTCGCGCAGCTGGCGCAGCCCATTGCCAACGGCGCCCGGGTGCTCTCGCTGGACACCGACTTCGACGGCTGCATGCGCTTGGTGCAGGCGGTGACGGAGTCGAAGGACGCGGGGCTCTACCTCGCCAACTCGATGAACGCGCTGCGCATCGAGGGGCAGAAGATGGTGGCGGTGGAGCTCGCGCAGCAGCTGGGCTGGGAGGTGCCGGACTGGGTGGTCATCCCCGGCGGCAACCTCGGCAACGCGAGCGCGCTGGGCAAGGGCTTCGAGCTGCTGCACGCGCTGGGGCTCATCTCGCGCCGCCCGCGGCTCGCCGTGGCGCAGGCCGAGCGCGCGAACCCGCTCGCCCGGGCCTTCCGCGGGGGCTTTCGCGAGCTGCTGCCGATGCAGGCCGGCGAGACGCTGGCCTCGGCCATCCGCATCGGCCACCCGGTCTCCTTCCGCCGCGCGGTGCGCACGCTGCAGGCCTTCGACGGGGTGGTGGAGGACGCCACCGAGGCCGAGCTCGCGCAGGCGGCGGCCGAGGCGGACCGCGAGGGGACGTTCACCTGCCCGCACACGGGGGTGGCGCTCGCCGCGGTCGCCAGGCTCGCCCGGGCGGGCACCATCGCCCCTGGGGCCCGGGTGGTGGTGGTCTCCACCGCCCACGGGCTCAAGTTCACCGACTTCAAGGTGGGCTACCACCGCGGCAGCCTGCCCGGGGTGTCCAGCGAGGGGGCGAACCCACCCCTGGAGCTGCCTGCGGACCTGGGGGCGGTGCGCGAGGCCCTGGCCTCCCTCGGCTGAGCCCCCAACTCGACGCGGGGGGCCCTCTTCGCGTAAACAGCCCCCTGTGAACGCAGATACCCAGCAGCAGCAGCGCGCCGAGCTCGAGCGCCTCCAGGCAGGCCTCGCGAGCCGCAAGAGCATCCGCCACTACGCCCACGCCGCCGTCAGCACGGTGGTGGCGCTCATCGTCACCGGGGCGGCGATCAAGCTGTTCCGCGACTCCGCGAAGGTGCCCTACCTCGGGTACGTGGCCGCGGCGATGGCCCTGGGCCTGTTCACCTACGCGCTGGTGCAGGGGCTCAAGGGCCGCCGCCACATGGCGGACGAGCTGGAGCGCTTTGCCTCGCTCGAGGCGCTGCGCCGCGCGCTGCACCTGGACGACCCGTCGCAGCTGCTGCCCCGGTGAGCGCGGCGAAGACTCCCCGCGCGGCGGCCTCCGCCCGCGGCCGCTTCATCGTGCTCGAGGGGCTGGACGGCGCGGGCACCACGACCCAGACGGAGCGCCTCGCCGCGGCGCTGCGCGCGGACGGGCACCGGGTGCTCACCAGCCGTGAGCCCTCGGACGGGCCCATCGGCACGCTCATCCGCCAGGCCCTGACGGGCCGCCTCGTCATCCCCGGCAGCAACGCCCCGCTCTCGCCGGAGACCCTGGCGCTGCTCTTCGCCGCGGACCGCACGGATCACCTGCAGGCGCGGGTGCTGCCGGCGCTCGCGCGGGGGGAGACGGTGCTGTGCGACCGCTACGTGCTCTCCTCGCTCGCCTACCAGGGGATGAACCTGCCCATGGACTGGGTCGAGGTCATCAACGGCTGCGCCATCTCGCCGGACCTCACGATCTTCGTCGAGGTGTCCCCGCAGGTGGCCGCCCAGCGGCGCGCGGGGCGCGGCGGGCCCCAGGAGCTCTTCGAGGCGGACGAGGCCCAGCGCCGCATCGCCAAGGCGTACGTCTCGGCCATCCGGCGGCGCGAGGGGCGCGAGCGCATCGTGCGCATCGACGGGGGTCAGCCCCCCGAGGCGGTGACGGCCGCCTGTCTGGTGCACGTGCGCAAGCTGCTCGCGCGCCGCACCTCGCGCCCGCGCGTGGGCTAGAGTCCGGGGCGCATGGAGCGCTCCGGGGCAGCCGCGGTCATCATCGGCAACGAGGTCCTCACCGCGAAGGTGCAGGACGCGAACGGCCCCCTGCTCATCCGGCGGCTGCGCGAGTGCGGGGTGCCCCTGCGCTCGCTCGAGGTGGTGCCGGACGAGATCGACGCCATCGTGGACGCGGTCTCCCGCGCCCGGGCGAAGGCGGCCCACGTCTTCACCAGCGGGGGCATCGGCCCCACCCACGACGACGTCACGGTGCGCGCGGTGGCGCTCGCGCTGGGCCGCCGCGTGGTGCGGCTCGCCGGCATGGAGCAGCTGCTGCGCGAGCGCTACCGCGACGCGGTGACCCCCGAGGCGATGCGGCTCGCGGATGCGCCCGAGGGCTCCGAGCTGCTCACCCAGGAGGGCACGTGGTACCCGGTGCTCTCCGTGGAGGGCATCTACCTGCTGCCCGGCGTGCCGCAGCTGTTCCGGCTGCAGCTGGAGACGGTGCTCAAGCGGCTCAACGGCAGCCCCGTGCACCTCAGCAGCCTCTACCTGGGGCTGGGGGAGGGGGCGATCGCCGCCGTGCTGGACCGCGTGGCGCTGGACATGCCCCACGTGGCCATCGGCTCCTATCCGGAGTTCGACCCGGCGAAGGACTACCGGGTGAAGGTCACGGTGGAGGCGGCCGAGAGCGCGCCGGTGGGTGAGGCCGTGCGCCGCATCCGCGAGGGGCTCCCCGCGGATGCGGTGCTGCGCTGCGAGTAGCTAGAGCGCGAGCCCCAGCTTCTGGCGCAGCCGGAAGAAGTCCTCGCTGAGGGCGAAGTCCAGCAGCGCCCCCAGGTCCGCGCGCTCGCGCACGGCGGCGAGCACGGGGTCCGCGCCCTCGAGGCGCACCGTGGAGACGTTGGGGTCCTCGCGCAGCACCACGCCCAGCGCCACCGAGACGTCGCCGCACAAGAGCAGGCCCGCGCGGTCCGCCGAGTAGCCGAGGGCCTCCAGCGTGGCCTGCAGGTCCAGGGACGCCCCGTCCGCGAGCGCCTGCGCCGGGGCCTCGAGCGCCTTGAGCGCCTTGCGCGAGTAGGCCTTGCGCAGCTGCTTCACCAGCTCGTCGTTGCGCCGGCCGAGGCCCGGGTAGGTGGGCACGTGGATGCGCACCGAGTTGCCCAGCAGCTCCGCCGTCTCGCCCGCCGAGAGCTTCTGCAGCACGGCGGACTTGTTGAGCAGCCCGAGCGCCGCGCGGCCCATGAGGAACTTCTGCTCGCGGGCGTTGAACTTGCGCACCACGTCCTGGCCCACCCAGACGGAGAGCGGCTCGGTGGTCTCCAGGCCCATCAGGCCGCGCCGGGCGCTGTAGACCTCGAGCTCCTCCACGCCGAACACCTGGGCCACCGCGCGCAGGGCGCGGTGCACCGGGTGGTCCGCCTTGAGGCGGTCCGCCTTGCGGTCCACGCCCAGCACCTCGAACTGCGGCGGGTACAGGCGCGAGAGCTGGTCGCCCACCGCGCGCAGCGTCTCGAGCACGGCGCCGCGGGCCGCGGGGTGCAGGAGCACGCCCTCGACCTCGGCGGGAGCGAGCCGGCCCTGGGGCTCGGCCGGCAGGCGGTTCTTCGCCTCGGTGTAGAAGGCAAGCTCGGCGTCGTTCGCCGAGCGCAGGAACTGCAGCACGCTCGCGACGCAGAAGGCCTTGTCCTGCTGCTGCTGCCCCGCCCAGAGGCGGAAGAGCGCGTGCAGGCTCTCCAGGCGCCCGGCCTCCAGGTGCAGCAGCGTGCGGTGCTCCTCCACTGCGAGCGGCATGCTCGCCACGTCGCGCATGTACAGCTGCGCAAGCGCCGCGCGGGCCGCCACGTGGCCCGCGTCCGCCTCGAGCACCTGGCGGTAGAGCCCCACGGCGCGCTCGTTCTGGGCGAGGGGCCCTGCGCACAGCTCCGCGGCCTTGAGCCGCAGCGCGAGGGCCCGGCGCGCATCGCCCGCCCCGGCGGCCGTCTGGCCTTGCGCCTCGAGCAGCGCCGCGAGCTCGGAGAGGTTCCCCGCGCGCTCGGAGAGCGAGACGAGGCGCTCGACGATGCGCGCGTCGTCCGGCGCGAGCTCCAGCGCCTGGCGGTAGAGGGCGCTCGCCGCGGGCACGTCGCCGAGCCCCTCGTCGTGCACCTTCGCGAGCGCGATGGTGTGGCGGGCGCGCGCCTCGCGCGAGAGGTCCAGCTCGAGCAGGCGCTTGAGGCAGTCCACCGCGCCGGTCCAGTTGCGGCCCTGGGCGTGGATCTCCGCGAGCCGCTCCAGCGCCTCCTCGCTGCGGGGCAGCGCCGCGAGCGCCGTCTGAAGATGCGCCGCCGCGCGGCCCGGGTCCGCGAGCTGATCGTGGTAGAGCCCGCCCAGCGTCAAGTGCAGGGTGGCCATCGCGGTGGGGTCACCGCCCAGCTGCACGCGCTGGGCGAGCATCGCGGCCCCTTCCGCGAACTGCTGGGCCTCGATGCACAGGCGGCCGCGCAGCTCGAGCGCGTCGGGGTGCGTGGGCAGGGCCGCGAGCGCGCGCTCGGCCGCGGCGAGCGCGCGGGGGCGGTCGTTCAGGGACTCGAGCCAGATGCGCGCGGCCGTGTAGAAGGAGGCGGCGGCCGCCTGCACGTTGCGCTGGGCGAGCCGGGCCTCGGCGCGCCGCTCGTGCAGGGCCGCGAGATCCTCCGCGCCGCCGCGCTGGGCGAGCAGGTCCTCCAGCGCCGCGCTCGCGGTGGGATCCAGCGGGTCGCGCTCGAGCGCCTTGCGGTAGAGCGCGACGGCGCCCTCCGCGTCCTGCAGCGCTCCCTGCGCGAGGCGCGCCGCGGCCACCAGCGCCTCGATGGCGCTGCGCGGGTCGCGAGACGCACGCGCCTCGGACTCGTACAGCGCGCGGGCTGCCGCCCAGTCCTCGCGCTTGAGGGCCACGCGCCGCGCGCCCTGCAGGGCAGGCAGCGCCTCGGGCTGAAGGGCGAGCGCGGCCTCGTACTGGGCCTGCGCGCGCGGCAGGTCGCCGAGCCGCGTCTCGAGCAGCTCGCCGCTTCGCAGCAGCAGCTCGAGGCGCTCGGAGGGCTCCTGCGGCACGTCGAGCCGGCGCAGGTAGAGGCCGGCGAGCGCTTCGTGGTCTGCCGCCTGGCGCAGCCCGCGCTCGAGGGCGAAGGCGAGGCGCGAGTCGCTCGGGTCCTCGGCGAAGGCGCGGCGGTACTCCTCGAGCGCCGCCTCGGCACCGGGCTTGTCCGCGTCCGCCGCCACCCCCAGGCGCAGCGCGGTGCGCAGGCGCCCGTCCTCCACGCGCTCCACGATGCGCCCGCGCAGCTCGGCGCGGCGCACGCGGTCGGAGGCGCGGATGCGCTCGAGCGTCTTGAGGGCGAAGAGGTGGCCGGCTTCCAGCGCGAGCACGGACTCGCAGCACTGGGCCGCGCGCGCCGGCTCGTTGAAGCGGTCCAGGTAGAGGCGGGCGAGCTTCGTGTACGCGGCCACCTTGGCCTGCGCGGTGGCGGCGGTCTGGGTCTCGCGGTCCAGCACCACCACCAGCTCCTTCACGTTGTCCTGGGCGGCGTAGAGCCGCTCGAGGGCGCGCAGGGTGGCGGGGTGGCCGGGGGTGAGGCGCAGCACCTCCTGGTAGCTCTCGATGGCCATCTCGGGGCGGTGCAGTGGCTCCTCCCAGATGGCGGCGGCCTGGTACAGGGCGTTCGCGCGCTCGAGCGGGTCGGTGCGGTTCGCGGCCTCCGAGCGCAGCACCTCGATGAGGCTCTCCCACGCCCCGTTCGCGCGGTAGATGCGTCCGAGCGCGCGCAGCGCCGGGAAGTAGCTGGGGGCGAGCGTGAGCACCTCCTGGTAGCTCGCCACCGCCTCGTTCTCGTTCTTGACCTTGTGCTCGTACAGCTCGCCGGTCTTGTAGATGAGCGCGGCCGCGTGCTCGGTGGAGGAGGCGATCTCCGCCTCGGCGCGGTACATGCGGATGAGGTCCTCCCAGCGCCCGTCCTGCGCGTAGAGGCGGCCCAGGGCGCGCAGCGCGGGCAGGTAGGAGGGGCTGAGCGCGAGCAGCCGCTCGTAGGCGGCGGTGGCGCCCGCGCGGTCCTTGAGGTGCTCGTCCAGGATCTCCGCGTTGCGGTGGTGCAGGCTGAGCACCTGCTTCGTGTCCCCGGCGAGCGAGGCCTCCAGCTCGTGGTTCTGCAGCAGCTCCTGGAAGCGCCCGGCGCGCTCGTAGAGGCGCGAGAGGTTGCGGATGCTGGGCAGGTGGTCGCTGGAGAGATCCAGCACCCGCTTCATGCACTCGATGGCGTGGTCCAGGTCGCTGAGGCGCTCCTCGTAGAGCACCGCCATCTTGTTGAGCGTGGAGATGATCTGGTCGCGGTCGCTGGTCTGCAGCAGATCCTGCTCGTACATCGCCACCAGCTCGGCGAAGCGGCCCTGGCGCTCGTAGAGCCGGGTGAGCGCCTTCTGCGCGGGCAGGAAGCCGGGCTGCAGCTGGAGGCAGCCGTTGTAGCGGCCGATGGCCTCCTCCTGGCGCCCGAGCCGCTCCTCGAGGATCTCGGCCGCCTTGTACATCTTGGCGGCCTTCTGCTTCGGCTCCTCGGCCGCGGCGAGCTCCGCGTCGAAGACGGTGACCAGGCCCTCCCAGTTCTGCAGCCGGTAGTAGAGCTTGCCCAGCCCCGCGAGCGCCGCCGCGTGGCCCGGGATGCGCGCGAGGATGGCCTGGTAGCGCGCCACGGCCTCGCCCTCGCGCTTGAGCTCCTCCTCGAAGAGCGCCGCGAGCCGCAGGTTGATCGCCACCAGCTCGCTCTCGTCCGAGATGGAGCCCACCCAGGTGAGCAGCACGTCCGCCAGGTCCTCGAAGCGCCCTTGCGTCTCGTAGATGCCCGCGAGCGCGCTGAGCACCAGCGGCTCGTTCGGCGTCACCCGGCGCGCCGCGAGCAGCGCCGCGAGCGCCTCGTCGCGCTTGCCGAGACGCTCGTACACCTTGCAGATCTGCAGGAACGCAGGCGTGGCCTGCTCGCCGAGCAGCTCGGCCTCGGCCTGCAGCGCCTGCAGCAGCTCCTCGCTCGCGCCCTCGCGCTCCGCCACGCGCTTCACCGCGGAGAGCAGCAGCAGGTCGCGCCGGTCCAGCGCGAAGGCCTCGCGGAATGCGCGCGCCGCCGCCTCCGGCTGCTTCAGCCGGTCCTCGAGCACGAGCCCCGCGCTGGTGAGGAAGTGCGCGCGCAGGGAGGGCTCCTCGAGCGCACCGGCGAGCAGGCGGTACACGTCCACCAGCGCCGCGTGGTCGCCGCGCGCCGCGTGCAGCACCTCGAGCTGGGTGAGCAGGGTCACGTCCGTGGGGCCCAGCTCCAGGCACTGCCGGTACGCCGTCGCAGCCTCCTCGGCGCGGCTCAGGCGCTCCTCGAGCACCGTGCCCTTCTCGAAGAGGAGGGAGGCGCGCTGGCGCGGCTCGCTCACGCCCGCGAGCTCCGCGTCCAGCAGCTGCAGCACCATCTGCCAGTTTCCCACGTCCGCGAAGAGGCGGCGCGCGGCGCGGATGTTCGCGAGGAACCTGGGCGCGAGCTTGTACGCGTTCTGGAAGGCGACGGCCGCGTTGCGCGGGTTCTTGAGCGGGTCCTCCCAGAGCAGGCCGATCTCGTGGAAGAGCAGGGCGGCCTGGGCGTCGGTGCCCAGGGCGCGCGCCTCGCGCTCCAGCGTGGCGATGCGGGCGCGGGCCTCGTCTTCTTGAGACGTGGGCGCCGGGGGCAGCGCGCCGAGCGCACTCGCGAGCACCTCGGAGGCCGGGCGGGGAGCGGGGCTCGCGGGAGGCATGGCGGGGGCAGGCCCGCTCTGCAGGACGTCGTTCCGCTCGCTCATGTGGCTTGGCTCCAGGGGTAGGCGTGCGCCGGGCGTACGTGCCCGGGGCGCAGGGGAGCAGTCGTACCACGTGCCCCCCTGCTCCCTCAACTGCGCGACATCCCTGGAAAAAAGGCGGCCCGCCGGCCTTCCTGGACGGCGGGCGGGAGAGCGCTAGGCCGTGGCGTCACGCACCGCGGCGACGAGCGCGCCCGAGTCGATGAGCCGGCTCACCGCCTCGATGTCCTTGTGCAGCTCGCGGTCCTTGTCCATCGCCGGCACCACGGAGCGCACCAGCTCCCACGCGGCGCGCGCGCCCTTGCCGGGCTTCACCGGGAGGCGGAAGTCCAGCGCCTGGGCTGCCACCAGCACCTCGATGGCGAGGCAGGAGCGGGCGTGCTCGGCCACCTGGCGGCCCTTGAGCGCGGCCGTCATGCCCATGGAGACGTGGTCCTCGCGGCCCGCGGAGGAGGGGATGGAGTCCACGCTGGCGGGGTGGCTGAGCACGCGGCTCTCGGCCACCAGCGCCGCGCTCGTCACCTGGGCGATCATGAATCCCGAGTTGAGGCCGCTGTTGCGCGCGAGGAAGGGGGGCAGGTTGCTCAGGGAGGGGTTCACCAGCTGCTCCACCCGGCGCTCGCTGATGCTGGAGAGCTGGGTGAGCGCCATGGCCACCACGTCCAGCGCGAGGCTGATGGGCTGGCCGTGGAAGTTGCCGCCGGACACGATGCGGCCGCTGTCCACGAAGACGAGCGGGTTGTCGGTGGCGCTGTTCACCTCCACCTCCAGCACCCCGCGCGCGAAGCGCAGGCCCTCGCGCGCCGCGCCGTGCACCTGCGGCATGCAGCGCAGCGAGTAGGGGTCCTGCACCTTGCTGCAGTTCACGTGCGTCTCCACCAGCTCGCTGCCCTGGAGGATGCGGCGCAGGTGCGCGGCGCAGTCCTTCTGGCCCTGGTGCGGGCGCACGTCGTGGATCTCGTTCATGAAGGGCTTGTGGCTGCCCAGCAGGCCCTCCAGCGTCATGCTGCCCGCGATGTCCGCCACGTCCGCGAGCATCTCGGCGCGCAATTGGAGATGGGTGCCCACCGCGCACATGGCCTGGGTGCCGTTGACCAGCGCGAGGCCCTCCTTCGCCTCGAGCACCACCGGCTGCAGCCCCGCGCGCTCCAGCGCCTGGCGCGCGGGGAGCCGCTGGCCCTGGAAGAAGGCCTCGCCCTCGCCGATGAAGACGAGCGCGAGGTGCGCGAGCGGCGCGAGGTCACCCGAGGCGCCCACGCTGCCGCGCTCGGGCACCACCGGCACCACGTCCCGGTTGAGCATCTCCAGCGCGAGCGCGAGCGTCTCGGGGCGGATGCCCGAGTAGCCCTTCGCGAGCACGTTGCAGCGCAGCAGCAGCAGCGCGCGCGCCTCGCCGTGGGGCAGGGGCGTGCCCACGCCGGCCGCGTGGCTGAGGATGAGGTTGCGCTGCAGCTCGCGCAGGTCCTTCTTGTCGATGCGCACCTCGGCGAGCGTGCCGAAGCCGGTGTTGATGCCGTAGGAGGGCGTGTCGCCGGCGGCCACCCGGTCCACCAGGTCGCGGCTCGCACGCACGCGCGCTGCGGCCTCCGGGGCCAGCTCCACCAGCGCCTCGTTGCGCGAGACCTGGAGGATCTCCTCCAGCTTGAGGGTGTCACCGTCGATGAGGATGCGCGGGCGAGACATGCGGAAGCTCCGAAAAGGGGTAGGCAGGCGGCGCACCCTATACCAAGCCCCCTCCCGCAGCGCGCGGGTCTCTTTGACAACACACGCGCTGCGTCATTAGCTCCCCCGCACCTCGCGATGGCGAGGCCCACAAGGAGAGAACGACCACCCCCGTGGCACTCATCGTCCAGAAGTACGGCGGCACCTCTGTTGGTGACATCGAGCGGATCAAGAACGTGGCGCGCCGCTGCATCGCGGCGCAGAAGGCCGGCAACCAGGTCGTCGTCGTCGTGTCGGCCATGTCCGGCGAGACCAACCGCCTGCTGAAGCTGGTGGGCCAGATCACCGAGCGCCCCGACGAGCGCGAGCAGGACGTGATCGTGGCCACCGGCGAGCAGGTCTCGGTGGGGCTCGTGGCGCTCGCCATCCAGGCGCAGAAAGGCAAAGCCACCAGCCTGCTCGGCCACCAGGTGCGCATCGTCACCGACAGCACCTTCTCCAAGGCGCGCATCAAGAGCATCGACGCGGAGCGCATCCACGCGGCCCTGAAGAAGAAGCACATCGTGGTGGTGGCGGGCTTCCAGGGCGTGGACGAGGAGGGCAACGTCACCACGCTGGGGCGCGGAGGCTCGGACACCACGGCGGTGGCGATCGCGGCGGCGCTCAAGGCGGACGCCTGCGAGATCTACACGGACGTGGACGGCGTCTACACCACGGACCCGAACATGGTGCCCGCGGCGCGCAAGCTGGACCGCATCTCGTACGACGAGATGCTGGAGCTGGCGAGCCTCGGGGCGAAGGTGCTGCAGATCCGGTCGGTCGAGTTCGCGATGAAGTACAAGGTCCCGCTCTGGGTGAAGAGCAGCTTCACCCAGGACCCGGGCACGCTGGTGTGCGAGGAGGACAAGGCGATGGAAGAGGTGCTGGTCAGCGGCGTGGCGTACGAGAAGAACGAGGCGAAGGTCTCCATCCGCGGCCTGACGGATGCCCCGGGCGCGGTGGCCAAGCTCTTCGGCGCCCTGGACGAGCAGAGCATCGTGGTGGACATCATCATCCAGAACCCGTCCCACGACGGGCGCCTCGACCTGACCTTCACCGTGGGCAAGAGCGACCTCGTCAAGGCGCGCGACATCGTGAAGAAGCTCACCCGCGGCGCCAAGGGCGCCACCGTGGACACGGACGATCAGATCGCCAAGGTGTCCATCGTGGGCGTGGGCATGCGCAACCACTCGGGCGTCGCCGCGAAGATGTTCAAGGTGCTCGCGGACGAGGGCATCGCGGTGCAGATGATCTCCACCTCGGAGATCAAGGTGAGCTGCGTGGTGCACTCGAAGTACACCGAGCTCGCGGTGCGCGCGCTGCACACCGCCTTCGGGCTGGATCGCCCCGACGGCGCGGTGGCCGCGAGCTAGCGCGGGTGACCCGGACCCGCGCGCTCGCGGTGCTGCTGCTCGCCCTCATCGGGGTGGGCCTGCTCGGCCTCTGGCGCTGGCCTGCGGCCGAGCCCGCGCTGGACTGCGCGCCCGGAGACGTGCGCCTCGTGGACGGGGGCAGCGGCCTGCCGCCGCTCGCCGTCTGCGGAGGGGAGGGGAGCGCACCCCGAGGCGCCGCGGCGCTCGCGCTGGGCCAGCGGCTGGACCTCAACGCGGCGAGCGAGGAGGAGCTCGCGCTCCTGCCTGGCGTGGGGGCCGCGCTCGCGCGCCGGCTCGTGGAGGCGCGCGCCGCGCGCGGGGGCTTTCACGCCTGGGAGGAGGTGGACGCGGTGCCCGGCGTCGGGGATGCCAAGCTCAAGACGCTGCAGGCCTCGCTCGAGCTGCGCTGACGGGACGCGCTCCGACGGGGCGTGTTAAGCACGGGGCGTGCAGATCGCCTGTCCCCAATGCGCCATGCAGTACGTCCTCGACGAGCGGCTGCTGCCGCCCGGCGGGGCGCCCGTGCAGTGCACCCGCTGCAGCCACGTCTTCACGGCCGTTCCCGGGGGCGCCCCGGCGCGCGCCAGCACCCAGGTCTTCGGGGTGGGCGCGGTGCAGGGCACCCCGGCCCGCTCGCAGACGCAGGTGTTCGGCGGCGCCTCCCCCACCACGCCCCAGGAGCGCGACGCGGCCGCCTCGCTGCGCTCCACCCAGGTGTTCGGCGCGCCGGCCTCCGCGCCGCCCGCTGCCTCCGAGCCCCCGTCGTCTTCGCGTGCGTCGACCCAGGTGTTCGGCAGCGCGCCTCGCGCCCAGACGCAGGTGTTCGGAAGCGCGGCGAAGGAGGGCACGGCGCCGCGCGCGTCCACGCAGGCGTTCGGAGCGCCGGGCGCCGAAGGTGGCGTGCCTCGCTCCTCGCCCCAGGCCCCGGGCAGCGCGCCAGGTGAGAGCGCAGCGCCGCGCGCCTCCACGCAGGTGTTCGGCAGCCCCGCTGCGGAGTCCGGGAGGCCCCGGGCCTCCACGCAGGTCTTCGGCACCCCGGCCGCCCACCCGCCGCCGCCGCGCGCCTCCACGCAGGTCTTCGGCACGCCGGCCGTAGAGGCCGGGGCGCCCCGGGCCTCCACCCAGGTCTTCGGGAGCCCCGCCGCGCCCGACGCGGCGGCGCCCCGCACGTCCACGCAGGTGTTCGGGAGCCCCGTACCCCCGCCCCCGCCGCGGGCGACGACCCAGGTGTTCGGTGCGCCCTCCGCGGAGGAGCCGCGCGCGGCGACTCCCGCCTTCGGCGCCCCCGCGGGCTCGCCCGGCGCAGCGCGAGGCTCGACCCAGGTGTTCGGCGCGGAGCCCTCCGCTGCTCCCGGCGCCTCCCGGGTGGAGCTGCCGCCGGAGCTGCTCTCCGAGCGCGGTGCGCGGGTGCAGGGGACCCGCGCGCAGCGCGGCGAGGCGCCCCCGCGCAGCCGCACCGGCGTGTGGCTCGTGCTCCTGGCGGCGCTGCTCGCAGCGCTCGCCTTCTTCGCCTGGCGCACCGTTCAGCGCAGGGGGGGCGCCTTCCCGGTGCAGGCGGTCGCGGCGCGGGACAGCGCGGCGGCCCTGCTGCGCCGTGACGACTCCGGCTCGCGTGCGCAGGCCATCGAGGTGCTGCAGCAGGTGCTGCGCGCGCATCCCTCCTACGCCGAGGCGCGCGGCGAGCTCGCGCTGGCGCTGGCCCTGGAGCTCGACGACGCGAAGGTGCGCGAGAGCCAGGCGCGGCTCCTGGAGCAGGGCGCGCAGCGCGAGCGGGAGGAGCTCGAGGCTGCGCGCGCGCCCGAGGGCTGGGAGCGGCGCAGCGAGCAGCTGCGCTCCGTGCAGGCGCGGCACCACGAGAAGGTCGTGGCCGAGTCCAAGCGCGTCCAGGAGGCCCGCGCGCGCGCCGAGGCCGCGATGACGGCCCTGGGCCCGGCGCCCAGCCCGGATGCCCCTGCCGCCGAGCTGGCCTCCCGCGCGCGCGCCGAGGCGCTGCTGAGTGCCGTGGAGGGCAGCGCCGAGGCGCCGGCCGCGCTGCAGCGGCTGCGCGCGACGGGCGCCGCGCAGGGCTGGGATGCGATCGCCCAGGCCGAGTACGCGCTCAACGGGCCCCCCGAGCGGCTCGGCGGCGCAGCGCTGCAGGAGGCGACGGCCGCGCTCGAGCAGCTGCGCCAGTCCGACGCCGCCTTCGTGCGCGCCTACGTGCTGGGCGCGCGCCTCGCGCTGGCGATGCACGCGCCGCGCGGGGCGGCCGCTCTGTTGGACATGGCACTCTCGCTCAACCCGGAGCACGAGGGCGTCCGTTCGCTGCAGGCCGCCGCTTCCGACGCCTCCGGCCCGCGCGTACCCTGATCCTGCAAAAAGGCGGCTGAAATTCCTTCAGCCCTGTGACCGCAGGACAGGCAGATTCCCAGTTCTTCCGCTGGCCTGGGGCATTCGACCCCGGCACGCGCCTTGCTCTACTCCCCGCCGAGCCCAAGGGCGGGTCAGGGGAGGCAATGGTGATGGCGGAGGTTCTGTTCTGGTGTGCGGCGCTGTTCCTGGTGCACACGTACTTTCTGTATCCGGTGATCCTGTTCGCACTCGACGGGGTGGAGCAGGTGCTGGCGAACGTCCGCACCATGCGGCGCGGCCCCCGGGCCGCGGCCGCGCACCCGCATGCGGCGCTGCCGCGCGTCAGCCTCGTGGTGGCGGCATACAACGAGGCGAGCTGCATCGGCGAGAAGGTGAAGAACAGCCTCGCGCTGGAGTACCCCGCGGACCGCTTCGAGATCCTCATCGGCTCGGACGGCTCCACGGACGGCACGGACGAGATCGTCCGCAGCACCCCGGACGCGCGCGTGCGCCTGTCCGCGGCGCCGCGCGCCGGGAAGACCTCGGTGCTCAACCGCTGCATCCCGGTGGCCTCCGGTGACATCGTGGTCCTCTCGGACGCGAACACGATGATCGACCCGGACGCAGTGCAGAAGCTGGTGCGCCACTTCGACGACCCCGAGGTGGGCGCCGTGTGCGGCAAGCTCAAGCTCTTCAACCCGACCAACGCCGAGTACGAGGAGAGCGCGTACTGGAGCTACGAGTCGCTCATCAAGTTCTACGAGGGCAAGCGCGGCGCCGTGATGGGCGCCAACGGCGGCCTCTACGCCATCCGCCGCACGCTCTTCACCCAGCTGCCGCCCTCGACCATCGTGGACGACTTCGTCATCCCGCTGCGCATCCTCGAGAACGGCTTCAAGGTCGTCTACGAGCCGGAGGCCGTGGCGCACGAGGAGACCACCGAGGACTACGACCAGGAGTTCGGCCGGCGCGCGCGCATCGCCGCGGGCAACTTCCAGAGCCTGCAGATGGTGCCGGGGCTGCTCTCGCCCACCGCGGGGTTTCGCGCCTTCGCCTTCTGGAGCCACAAGCTGCTGCGCTGGTGCGCGCCCGCGCTGATGGGGCTCGCGCTGCTGGCGAACCTGTTCCTGCTGCAGAGCACCTTCTACCGGCTCGCCTTCTTCGGGCAGGTGATGTTCTACGCCCTCGCTTACCTGGGCAAGACGGGCGCGCTCACGGGCACGGGGCGGCGCGTGGCCTCGGTGGCGTACTACTTCGTCACCATGAACCTGGCGATCGCCGTGGGCTTCTGGCGCTTCCTGCGCAACTCGCAGCGCGCCGCCTGGGATCGCACGGCGCGCGCCTAGCCGACCGCGCTCAGCGCTGCGCGACCGACGCCACCGGCAGCACCGTGGCGTAGGCCGCGAACAGCTGGCCGGTGAGGGCCTGGGGGCGCCCGCGCCCCGGAGAGCGCAGCAGATCGTTGAGCACCTCGCCCGTGCGCGGATCCTTGCGGAGCTGCGGACGGGCGAGGTTCATCCGGTAGCGCACCACGCCGCTGCTCACCCGGTGGATGACGGTGACGGTGCCCGCGGCGCTCACGTCCTCCACCAGCCCCACGTGCGTCAGCCCGTCGTTGCGGCGCCCGTCGCGGTTCTGATCGTAGGTGTCGCGGAAGAAGACGAGGTCCCCGGGAAGGGGCCGCCCGCCGGTGAAGATGCGCCCGTGCACCTGCGCGTAGCGGTAGAGCGCGGTGACGCCGTTGTCTCCGGCCTGGGCGGCGCCGCGCAGCGGATGGCCGCCCTGCGCGAAGGCGCCCTGCACCAGCCCCGTGCAGTCCGAGGGCCACTGCCTTCCGGCGAGCACCACCCGGGTCTGGCCCAGCGCGCTGCGCGCCGCGGCGACCACGCGCTCGCGGGCCTCCGCGGGCGCGGCGGGCGCGCTGCGGGCAGGGGAGGTCGGGCGGGCGGCGACGGGCGCAGCGGAGGACGGAGCCGGGGCGCGCGGGGCAGGTGTCTCGCGTGGGGTCTCCACGCGCGCGAGTACGGGGGCGCTTCGCGAGGGCACGGCGCGCGGCGCGGCGGCCGGCGTGAGGGGGCGGTAGCGCAGCGCGGCCTGGGCCGAGCGTCCTCCGGTGGGCGCCCCGGTGGCGCAGCCCGTGAGGGCCAGGGTGGCGAGCAGCGCGGGGATGCGGTTCATGGCGCCTCCAGTGGCGCCGCGGATGGTCCGGGCAGCGGGCGCACCCGTCAACAAAGCGGCCGGGGCGCAGGAGGGCGCCGGCGCTGTGCTAGCGTGCGCCTCCCTCCGGATGCCCTCTCTCCCGCGCTCGCTCCTCCTGCTTCCGCTGTGCCTCACCGCTGCGTGCTTCCCGCGCGCCTACCAGCGCGCCGCGGAGCAGGACACGCCCCAGGCCTACCGGGACTTCCTGCGCGAGCACCCGAAGGATCCCTACACCGCGGCGGCGGAAGAGCGGCTCGCGGAGCTGGACTTCCAGGAGGCCTCCCGGGTGCACTCGGTGGTCTCCTACAAGCGCTTCCTCGAGGCCCACCCGGACGCGGCGCAGGCGCGGGCCGCGGGCGCGCTGCTCGAGGCGCTGCGCTTCAACGCCGTGCGCGAGTCGCACGAGCCACAGGCCCTGCGCCAGTTCCTTCGCGAGCACCCGGACGGCGCGCACCGCGCCGAGGCGGAGGCGCTGCTCGCCGAGGCCGAGCGCGCCCAGGCGGCGCGCAGCACGGATCCCGCGCAGCTGGAGGCCTACCTGCGCGCCTCGCCGGACGACCCGCGGCGAGAGGAGCTGGAGGCGCGGCTGGACGGGCAGCGCTTCGAGGAGGCGCGCGCAGGCGGCGCCTCCCGGCTCCTCGCCTACCTGCGCGATGCGCCCGCCGGCGCGCACCGCGAGGA
Source organism: Aggregicoccus sp. 17bor-14 (assembly GCF_009659535.1). Taxonomy (NCBI): domain Bacteria; kingdom Pseudomonadati; phylum Myxococcota; class Myxococcia; order Myxococcales; family Myxococcaceae; genus Aggregicoccus; species Aggregicoccus sp. 17bor-14. The sequence continues at coordinate 84,558 of NZ_VJZZ01000008.1, read as the reverse complement.
GGCCCGCGTGCTGCTGCTCGAGCGCGAGGTGCAGGGCCTGCTCGCGAGCGGCCTCCTTGAGGAGGCCGAGGCGCGCGTGGCGGCGAGCCCGCTCGGCCCGCAGCTGCAGGGCTTCGCGGCCCAGCGCGAGCGGGCCCAGGCCGAGCGCCGGGCGCTGCAGACGCCGCAGCCCCTGGTGCGCGCGGCGCAGGCGGGCCACTACCTGCGCTCGCGCGAGGACCTGGAGCGCGCGCTGCAGGCGCCGGATCCGCTGGACCGCTGGGAGGCGGCGCAGGAGCTCGGAGAGCACGTGACGGTGCGGGTGCTGGACCCGCTGCTGGACGCCTTCCGCACCGCGCGCAACCCCCGCGTGCGCGAGGCCGCGCTCGCGAGCCTGCGGCGAGTGCTCGCCGCGCTGCCGCCTCCCGTGGCGGACTACGAGCTCTCGGTGCGCATGCAGGCCCTGCGCGAGCGCGCGAGCAGCCCGGAGGTGTACCTCGCGCTCGCGGTGCTCCTGGACCTCGCGGGCCGGCTGGAGGAGGCCGCGACCGAGTACCAGCGCGGCTACGTCACCGCGAGCCCGGACCCCGTGGTGCTGCACCGTTGGGTGGACCTGCGCCGCGAGCGGCGGCAGGCCTACTCCTCGGCCGTGGCGGCGCGGCAGCTCGCCCTCTGGGCGCGCGGCGTCGCGCAGGACGAGCCGGTGTCCGAGGAGGGCGGGGTGCCGCTCGCCGCGGCGCGCGGGCTGTGCGCCGCGGCCGTGGAGGCGCGTTTCGCGGAAGGGGCGATTGCCGCCGCGCGCGCCCAGGCCACCGAGTTCCCCGAGGACCTGGACGCCTTCGCGCGCGAGGCCGCCGACGCGCGCCGGCTCGCCGAGGCGCGGCTCGCGGACGCGGAGCTGCTCCTGCGCACGGGCCGCCCGGACGCCCCGCGCTGCGAGGACGCCCGCGTCGTGGAGCGCCTGAGGGATGCGGCGGCGCAGCGGGAGCAGGCGCTGCGCCGCCTGCCCGCCCAGCTGCCCCGGCTCGCGCCGCTGCTCCTGCAGGCGGCCCGCGAGCGAGACCCCGCCCCTGAAGTGCGCGCCGCGGCGGCCCAGCAGCTCGCCGCGATGGCGCCTCCCTAGGGGGCAGGCCTACTGAACAGGCTTTCCCGGGGCCGCCCGGCGGTTACAGTGAGGACCGCATGGCCACCCGGACGTACTCCCTCAAGGTCGCGCCCAGTGCGCCACCCCCGCTGCGCATCGACTACGCCGCGCTGCTCAACCCGGAGCAGCTGCGCGCCGTGGAGGCGCCCGAGGCCCCTGCGCTGGTCATCGCCGGCGCGGGCTCGGGCAAGACGCGCACGCTCACCTTCCGGGTGGCGCGGCTGCTCGAGCGCGGCGTGCCTCCCGAGGGCATCCTCCTGCTCACCTTCACCAACAAGGCCGCGCGTGAGATGACGCGGCGGGTGGAGCAGCTGGCCGGCGGCTTCGTGGACGTGCGCCGCATCCTGGGCGGCACCTTCCACCACGCGGCGCACGCGCTCCTGCGCCAGCACGCGGGCGCCCTGGGCTTCTCCACCGGCTTCGGCGTGCTGGACCGCGAGGACGCGCGCGACCTGATGGCTGCGTGCGTGGGCGCGCTGCAGCGGCCGCGCGGCGCGCCGCGCTTTCCCAAGCCCGAGGTGGTGCTGGATCTCGTCTCCTCGGCCATCAACCTGCAGCGCCCGCTCGCCCAGCTCATCGTGGACAAGCGGCCGCAGTTCCTGCCCGTGGCGGACGAGCTGCTCGCGGCCGCGGTGCGCTTCCAGCAGCGCAAGGCCCAGATGGGCCTGATGGACTTCGACGATCTGCTGATGCACCTCAAGCGCCTGCTGGTGGAGCACCCGCGCGTGCGCGCCCAGCTCAACGAGCGCTTCCGCTGCGTCCTGGTGGACGAGTACCAGGACACGAACCGCCTGCAGGGCGACATCGTGGACCTGCTGGTCGAGGAGCGGAAGAGCCTCACCGTGGTGGGCGACGACTGCCAGTCCATCTACAGCTTCCGCGGCGCGGACTTCACCAACATCATGGAGTTCCCGCAGCGCTACCCCGGCTGCGGCGTGTACCCGCTCACGCGCAACTACCGCTCCACGCCGCAGATCCTGCGGCTCGCCAACGCCTCCATCGCGCTCAACCGCCGCCAGTTCCCCAAGGAGCTGCGCGCCGAGCGCCCCGCAGGCCTGGCGCCCGTGGTGGTGCCCGCGCGCGACGTGGAGGAGCAGGCCGCCTTCGTGGCGCAGCGGGTGCTGGAGCTGCGCGAGGAGGGGATGCCGCTCGAGGAGATGGCGGTGCTCTACCGCGCCCACCACCACTCGATGGAGCTGCAGGTGGAGCTCGCCCGGCGCGGCATCCCCTTCCGGGTGCGCTCGGGCGTGCGCTTCTTCGAGCAGGCCCACATCAAGGACGTGCTCGCGCACCTGCGGATGGTGCACAACCCGCTGGACGAGCTCGCCTTCAGGCGGGTGGTGAAGCTGGTGCCGGGCGTGGGACCCGCGAGCGCCGAGTCGCTGTGGACGGCCGTCTCGTCGCTGCCCCCGGTGCTCGCGCTCGCGGACGCGCTCGCGCACCCGCTGGTGGCGCGCGAGGTGCCGCGCAAGGGGACGGCGGGCTACGCGCGCCTGTGCGAGCGCTTCGCGAAGCTCGGGGCCCCGGGCGCGCAGGAGCACCCCGGCCAGCTCATCCTGGACGTGCTGGAGGGCGGCTACGCGGACTATCTCAAGCAGGAGCTGGGCGCGGACGAGCGGCGCGCGGACGACGTGCGCCAGCTCGCGGAGTACGCGGGGCGCGCGGCGAGCCTGCAGGCCTTCCTCGAGGACATCGCGCTCGTGGCCGAGCTCGCGGCGGAGGAGGGGGGCAGCCCGGGCGAGCCGCCGGACGAGCTGCTCACGCTCTCCTCGGTGCACCAGGCCAAGGGGCTCGAGTGGCGGGCGGTGTTCGTCATCTGGATGGCCGACGGGCGCTTCCCGCTCGCGGCCGCCTCGCGCCAGCCGGAGGACGAGGAGGAGGAGCGGCGGCTCTTCTACGTCGCCTGCACCCGGGCGAAGGACGAGCTCGCGCTGGTGTACCCGCTCATGGCCGCTCCCCAGGAGCGCGAGCGAGTGATCCTGCGGGTTTCGCGCTTCATCGAGGAGCTGCCGGGTGGGGAAGGGGAGGAGGATGCCCCCTATGACCGCCTGCTGCTGGAGCCGGTGGCCGTGGAGGACCCACACGCGCTGCCGAGGCTTGCGCCGGGCAAGGGGCCGGGCCCGGACGTCCCGTTCTGATCCGGTGGTCAATCCCTCGCGCACGCGGCCGGTTCCCGTGGTACACAGGAGGACCTTCAGGTTCAGGGACTCCGGGCTACAGCATCTACATGGCGGACAAACCTCGCATCGTCGGGATCGATCTCGGCACGACGAACACCTGCGTGGCGTCCGTGCGCAACCGCATCCCGAAGATCGTCCCTACCGATCGCGGCAACCTCATCCTGCCCTCGGTGGTGGCGCTTTCGGCGAAGGGAGACCTGCTGGTCGGCGGCGTGGCCAAGGACCAGATGGTCACCAACCCGAAGAACACGCTCTACGGCACCAAGCGGCTCATCGGGCGCAAGTACCACTCGCGGGTGGTGGAGGAGCTCAAGGAGCACTTCCACTACGACATCGTCGAGGGGCCCGAGGGTGAGGCGGCGGTGCTGCTGGGCGGCAAGCGCTACACGCTGCCGCAGATCTCCAGCTTCGTGCTCGCGCAGGTGAAGACCATCGCCGAGCAGTTCCTCGGCGGTCCGGTGGACGGCGCGGTCATCTCGGTGCCCGCCTACTACAACGACAACCAGCGCAACGCGGTGAAGGAGGCCGGGCGGCTCGCGGGCCTCGACGTGAAGCGCATCGTCAACGAGCCCACCGCGGCGGCGCTCGCCTACGGCTTCAACCGCGGGCTGGACCAGAAGGTCCTGGTCTACGACCTGGGCGGCGGCACCTTCGACGTCTCCGTGCTGCACCTCAACAACAACGTGTTCGAGGTGCTGGCCACCGGCGGCGATACGTTCCTGGGCGGCGTGGATTTCGACAACCGGGTGATGGACTACATCCTCGAGGCGTTCCGCGAGGAGACGAAGGTCGACCTCACCACCAGCCCCATCGCCCTGCAGCGCATCAAGAACGCGGCCGAGGCGGCGAAGATCGATCTCACGCTCATCCCCAACGTGCTCATCGAGCTGCCGTACATCGAGGAGCGCAAGGGCAAGCCGCTGGACCTGCGCATCCCGCTCACCCGCGAGCAGCTCAACGCGCTCACCGGGGACCTGGTGGACCGCACCTTCGAGATCTGCGACCGCGTGCTCGCCGAGAAGGGCATCGCGCGCTCGGAGATCGCCGAGGTCATCCTGGTGGGTGGCCAGAGCCGCATGCCCCTGGTGCAGCAGAAGATCCAGGCGCACTTCGGCAAGCCGCCGCGCAAGGGCGTGCACCCGGACGAGTGCGTGGCGCTCGGCGCCGCGCTGCTCGCGGACAGCCTGGGCAGCGTGGACTCCATCACGCTGCTGGACGCGCTCTCGATGCCCATCGGGTACGCGCTCGCCAACGGCAAGTTCCGGCCGGTCATCGAGAAGAACTCGATCATCCCGCTGATGAAGAGCTTCCGCCTGCCGGCGCCTCGCGAGCCCGGCGCTGCCCACATCGAGCTGGACATCTTCCAGGGCGACAGCGAGTACATCGTGGACAACGAGTACCTCGGCACGCTGCGCGTCCCGGCGGCCGCGGCGGGGCGGAAGATCGACTTCCGGCTCAACGAGGAGTGCCTGCTCGAGGTGCTCGTCGAGGAGCCGGGCGGCACCCGGCGCGTGGAGCTCGCCACGCGCGACACGCCGGAGTCCCTGCGCCGTGCGCTGGAGGAGGCCGCCGCGGCCGACGCCGCCGCCGCGGGCAGCGCCCCGGGCGCCGCCGCCGGCGCCGAGGGCGGGCTCTTGTCCAGCATCAAGCGCATCTGGCGCAGGGGGTAGGGGACTCGACGTGGCAATCTTTCCGTCCAAGGAGTGGGTGGACGAGGCCGTGCGCCTCACGAACTCGGACCCCGAGAGCGCCGCCGCGGGCCGCGGCTGGGTGGGGGACTTCGGCGCGGTGATCCAGGCGGAGAAGGGCACGCTCGCGCGCACCTTCACGGTGCACGTGCAGCCCAACCGGCTCGGCCACATCGAGCGCGTGGAGGTGCTCGACGATCCGGACGACCTCGACGACATCGAGCCTGCGTACCTGGCGCGCGCGCCCTACTCCGTCTGGAAGGCGCTGCTGCAGGGCACGCTGGACCCGGTGGAGGCCGTGCTCAAGCGCCGCATCGAGGTGCAGGGAGACCTGCAGCCCCTCATGGAGCGCATGAAGTACAAGGGCATCGCGGACCGGGTCTTCGCGCAGCTGAAGACCGAGTTCGTCGACGAGGCCTGAAACGCGGCCTGAAGGACGGGCCCCCAGCGCCGCCGCAGGGCGGCCAGGCGAGGAATCCAATGGGCATCCGCAAGAACCTCAAGCAGCAGGCGATGGGCGTCTCCCAGAAGGCGATGGAGAAGCTCTTCGCGGACGAGCAGCGCGCGATGAAGATCGCCTCGGCGATCGGCACCGTGCAGCGCGGCAAGAAGGCGCTGGACCGCAGCCAGGACGAGCTGATGCGCGTGCTGCACCTCGCGCCCAAGAGCGACTTCAAGGCGCTGGGCAAGCAGCTGTCCGGCCTCAAGCGCCGCCTGCGCGCGCTCGAGGAGAAGGTGGCCGCAATTTCGGGCGAATAAAGGCGTTGACGTCGCGGAGCGGGGATGGCAAATACCGCCTCGCTTCGGACGTGCCGGGCGTATAGCTCAGCGGTAGAGCACTGCCTTCACACGGCAGGGGTCGTAGGTTCAATCCCTACTGCGCCCACTTCGAAGAGGGCCGGAAGTTCCGGGCGAAAGCCCAGGACTTCCGGCCCTTCTCTTTTGTCCCACGTCAGTGTGCGCCAGCCTGCCTTCGGCGGCGCCCCGGGGGACGATGCGACACCGGTGGCGGGCGCTCACCTTGGGCGGCACCATGCCCACCCTCCGGCCCCTCCTGATGCAGGCGCTCGTCGCGGGCGCGCTCGCGCTCCCCGGCTGCAGGCCGCACGCGGCCACCGCGCAGGTCCCGCGCGCGGAAGCCCGCGCCCCGCGCGGCACCGAGGTCTCCTTGAGCTTCGAGGGCGGCCTGCGCTCGCACTACCAGGCCCTGCCGCTGCTCGAGGCACAGGGGATCGCCGCGCGCTTCGTCGTCCCTGAACGAGCGCTGGGGACGCCCGGGCACCTCACTCGGCTGCAGCTGGGGCTGGTGGAGGAGGCGGGGCACGAGGTGGTGCTGCGGCCGGAGGACGTCCCCTGCGGGGGCGCTCCGGTGCCCGAGGGGGAACTGCAGCTCGTGGTGGACGGGCGCACGCCGCCCTCGCAGCTCGCGGCCGCGGTGGGGCTCGCGGAGGCGGCCGGGGGCGGACGGGTGGAGCTGGTGTTCTGCGACCTGGAGGAGGGGCGCGGCTACGAGACGCTGGCGCAGTTCCTCGCCTGGGTGGCCCCGCGTGCCCAGTCGGGAACGCACGTGCGGCTCGCGCGGCGCTGAGCGTGCGCGGCGGTTGCCTCGGCCGGGGGCCTGCGCTATCTCGCGAGGCGACGCTCCCGACCCCGTAGCTCAGTTGGATAGAGCGGCGGTTTCCTAAACCGCAGGCCGTGCGTTCGATCCGCACCGGGGTCACTCGTTTCCTCCTCCGCGCCCATGACGCCCGCTGTCCTGAAGAACGCGGCCATCCCGCGCCCGGTGCTCGACGTGCTCTCCCGGCTGCGCGAGCAGGGGCATGCGGCGTACCTCGTGGGCGGCTGCGTGAGGGACATGCTCCGCGGGCGCGAGCCCAAGGACTTCGACGTGGCGAGCAGCGCGCGCCCCGAAGAGGTGCAGCGCGCCTTCCGCAAGGTCATCCCCACCGGCATCGAGCACGGCACCGTCACGGTGCTCAGCGGCGGCGTGCCGGTGGAGGTCACCACCTTCCGCAGCGAGGGTGAGTACGTGGACGGGCGGCGCCCCGAGTCCGTCACCTTCGAGCGCGAGGTGACGGCGGACCTCTCGCGGCGCGACTTCACCATCAACGCCATGGCCTACGACCCGGTGGGCGGCGAGCTCTGCGATCCCTTCGCGGGCCAGCAGGACCTCGCCCGCAGCCTCATCCGCGCCGTGGGCGATGCGCACGCGCGCTTCTCCGAGGACGGCCTGCGCCCCTTGCGCGCGGTGCGCTTCGCCGCGGTGCTCGGCTTCGGGCTGGACCCGGCCACCGAGGCGGCCATCGCGCCCACCGTGCCGGTGTTCCGCAAGGTGGCGCTGGAGCGGGTGCGAGAGGAGTTCGTGAAGCTGCTGCTCTCGCCGCGCGCCGAGCAGGGCCTGCTCCTGCTCGCCCGCACGGGGCTGCTCGCGGTGTTCCTGCCGGAGCTCGCGGCGCTGCCCGACACGGAGGCCGCCCGCGTGCGCGCCTCGGTTCAGGCCGCCCCCGTCGACCTCGACGTGCGGCTCGCGGTGCTGCTCGCGGACCTCGTGCCCGCGCCGGCCGCGCGGGACGTGGCCCTGCGCCTCAAGTTCCCCAACAAGGTGGCCGAGCGCGTGGGGCTGCTCGTGGCGCACCACGCCCTGCAGCGCCTCTTCGAGGCCCCGGACGCGGAGCTGCGCCGGCTCCTCGCGAAGGCCGGCCCCGAGAACGCCGAGGCGCTGCTCGCCATCGCCCGCGCCCGGCTCCAGGTGCGCGCGCCCGCGCAGCTCCCGGCACTCGAGGCGCTGGGTGCCCGGCTGCGGGCCCAGGTGGAGGCGCGCCCGCCGCTCAACGCCCGCGCGCTCGCCCTCAACGGCGCCGCGGTGATGGCGGCCCTCGGCGTGGGCCCCTCGCCGGCGGTGGGGGAGGCCACGCGCTTCCTCGTGGAGCGCGTGCTCGAGGACCCCTCCCTCAACAGCCCCGAGGGGCTGCAGGGCCTGCTCGCCGGGTGGAAGGCCTCCCGCCCCGCGTAGGCGGGTGGGGCAGGCGAGGGGCCGGCCGCCCGCGAGGGTCGCGCCGGGAGGGAAGCGGGTGTAGAGAGCCTCCCATGCGCGTCGTCGTTGCCATGAGCGGTGGGGTGGACTCCTCGGCCGCTGCCGCCCTGCTCAAGGAGCAGGGCCACGAGGTGATCGGCATCACCCTGCGGGTCTGGTCCTACGAGGGCAAGGCCCAGTGCGGCAGCTGCTGCAGTCCGGACGACATCGACGATGCGCGCGCCGTGGCCCAGGCGCTGGACATCCCGTTCTACGTCGCGAGCGCGGAGGAGATCTTCAAGGAGCGGGTGGTGAACCCCTTCGTGCAGAGCTACCTCGGCGGCAAGACGCCCATCCCCTGCGTGGCCTGCAACCGCGACGTGAAGTTCAGCTTCCTGCTCAAGCGCGCGCGTGCGCTGGGCGCGAAGCTCGCCACCGGGCACTACGCGCGCGTGGCCTCCGGCGCGCAGGGCCACGAGCTGCTCAAGGGCGTGGATGCGGCGAAGGACCAGAGCTACTTCCTCTTCACGCTGGGCCAGGCGGAGCTCGCGGACGTGCTCTTCCCGGTGGGCGGGATGACCAAGCCGGACGTGCGCGCCGTGGCCGAGCGCCACCGCCTGCCCACCAGCCACAAGCCGGAGAGCATGGAGATCTGCTTCGTGCCGGACGGGGACTACGCGGGCTTCGTGGAGAAGGTGGCGGGGCCGCAGCCGGGCGGGGAGATCGTGGACGCCGAGGGCCAGGTGCTCGGCACGCACGCCGGCGTGCACCGCTTCACGGTGGGACAGCGCCGCGGGCTGAACCTCAGCGGGCCCGAGCCGCGCTACGTGCAGCGCATCGACGCGGCGACGAACCGGGTGGTGGTGGGCCCGGACGCGGGCACCGCGCGCGGCAACTTCGGGCTGCTGCAGCCGCACTGGGTGCACGGCGCGCCGCCCGAGGGGGCCGTGCAGGTGCGCATCCGCCACCGCCACGCGGGCACTGCCGCCCGGGTCGAGGTGGGGGCCGACGGGGCCACGCGGGTGCACCTGGAGGTGCCCGCGCGCGCCGTGACGCCGGGGCAGGCCGCGGTGTTCTACGACGGGGAGCGGGTGCTGGGCGGGGGCTGGATCGTCTGAGCGGGCGCGCCCTGCACCCGGGGCGGCCTTGTAGCGGAAGGCGATTTCAGTAGAGTCGGCCGACTCTGTCCCCGAGGCCCCCATGACCAAGAGCCAGCTCATCGAGCGCATCGCCGAGCGCGCGCCGCACGTCCCGCGCCGCGAGGTGGAGGCGATCGTGAACGCCGTGTTCGACCAGATGGCGGAGGCGCTCAAGGCAGAGCAGCGCATCGAGCTGCGCGGCTTCGGGGTGTTCGGCGTGCGGGTGCGCGAGGCGCACGCGGGCCGCAACCCGAAGACGGGCGAGGCCGTGCAGGTGCCCGCGCGCCGCAACGCCTTCTTCACGCCGGGCAAGGAGCTGCGCGACCGGCTCAACCCCTCGCGCGAGCTGCCGGCGCCGCAGCGGGCGACGGGCTAGCGCACGTGGAGCTGCCGCACCTCCAGTCGGGCGGCGCCGTGCTGTGGCTGCTGGTGGCGACCGCACTCGGAGCGCTCGTCGCGCTCTACGCGGCGCTCTCGCGCAAGGGCCGCACCGAGGACCAGGCGCGCGCCTACCTCGCGGGCTTCACCTACGTGCTCTCGGACGATCCGGACGCCGCGATCGCGGAGCTCTCGCGCGTGGCCGAGCTGAGCAGCCAGACGCTGGAGACCTACTTCGCGCTCGCGGCCCTGTTCCGCCGCAAGGGTGACCTCGAGCGGGCCATCCGCCTGCACACCAACATCCTGCTCAGCCGCGGGCTCTCGACCGAGGTGCGCCGCCGCGCGCAGCTGGCGCTCGCGCGCGACTACCGCCAGGCAGGCCTGCGCGACGAGGCCACGGCCACGCTCGAGCGCGCGCTTCGCGAGGACCCCGAGCACCCCGAGGCGCTGCTCCTGCTGCGCCAGGTGTACGAGGACGCGCGCGCGTGGGCCCGCGCCGCCGAGGTGGAGGCGCGCCGGGTGCCCCGCGGCAGTGGGGGGCAGGAGGTGCTCGCGCACCTGCTGGCGGCCGAGAGCCGCGCCCTGGTCGCGAGCCACCAGGTGCCAGAGGCGCTCGCCGTGGCCGAGCGCGCGGTGGCGCTGTGCGAGGCCTCCGCGGACGCGCAGCTCGCCCTGGGCGAGGCCCGGCTCGCGGCGGGGCAGGGGCCCCAGGCGGCGGGGCGGCTGCAGGCCGCGGTGACGCTCGAGCCGGAGCTCGCCCCGCGTGCGGTGCGGCTGCTCCGCTCGGCCCTACCGCCGGACGTGGTGGAGCGCTTCCTGCGCGAGCGCAGCGGCGAGGCCGGAGAGCCCTTCGCGCTCGCGCTCGCGCTGCTCGCCCGGCAGCGCGGCCAGGTGAACGAGGCCATCGACCAGCTCAAGCGGCTCGTGGAGCGCGCACCCCGCCTGTGGGAGGCCCGCCGGGAGCTCGGCGCGCTGCTGCTCGAGTATGACCGCAGCGAGGAGGTGCGCGCGGACTACCAGGAGATCCTCGGCACCCTCGGCCAGCCGGCGCTCGCGTTCGGCTGCTCGGCCTGCCGCCAGAAGGTGCTCGAGCACCAGTTCCGGTGCCCGGGCTGCGGGGCGTGGGACACGGTGCGGCGCGGGCCCACCGCCGCCCACTAATTTGACCGACCCCGCCACCGCGCGTACGGTCCGCCGCAACTCGACGCTACAGGCCGCAACACGCGCCGTGGCCCGTCGAGCCCGAGAGAAAGCCAGACCATGCGGGACGCCCATCGGATGAAGGAAAAGTTCGACCTTTCGCTCGACAACCGCCAGATCGTGAGCCTGCTCATCGCGGGCATCGTGGTGATGGGCGCGGTCTTCGTGCTCGGCGTCGTGGTGGGCAAGAAGCTCGCGGACAACAAGCAGACCGCCGCCGCCCAGGACCTGCTCTCCGCGCTGGATGCCAAGGCCGAGGCGCTCGACAAGGTGCAGCAGGAGCCCGCGCTCACCTTCCCCGACGAGCTCACGCGCCGCAGCCCCAGCGAGCCCGCGCTCCCGGCGCAGGCGCCCAAGCCCGCGGCGAAGCCCGCGCCCGAGAAGGCCGTGGCCGAGAAGGCTCCGGCCGACAAGGCCCCGGAGAAGCTCGCCGAGGCGGCGGCGCCCTCCATCGAGCCCAAGGCCGAGCCCAGCACTGAGGCCAAGGTCGAGGCCAAGGTCGAAGCCAAGGCCGCGCAGGCCGAGATCGAGAAGCCCGCCGCGACGAAGCCGGCCGAGGCACCGCGCGGCAAGGTGGCGGAGGCGCCGGTCACGGCGCGCACGGCCTCGCCGGACGGTGGGCTCAAGAGCGCCATCGCGCGCGCCCAGCAGCAGCAGGCTCCGCGCCATCCCGCGGAGGCCACGACCGGGGGCGCCTTCACGCTGCAGCTCTCGGCGTACCAGGCCCGCGCGGAGGCGGACCGCTTCGCCGCGCGCCTGCGCGACCGCGGCTACGCGCCGTACATCGTGGCGGCGCAGGTCCCCGGCAAGGGCACCTGGCACCGCGTGCGCATGGGCAGCTTCGCCACGAAGGAGGCCGCGGCGCGCTACCTCGCGGACTTCAAGCGCGAGACTCAGCTGCCGGCCTTCGTCACCCCGCGCTAGGTCCCCCCGTCCGCGCCCCCTCCCTTGGCCGGGGGAGGGTGGGGCACGTTGGGGTTGAGCGTGGTCTCGTCGGGCTTGCCGTCGCCGTCCTTGTCCTCGGCGATGCGCTCCACGCGGCCGTCCTTCCAGTACTCCCAGGAGTCCGCGCGCCCGTCGCCGTTGGTGTCGCGCTCGGTGAGCGTCTGGCGGCCGCCCACGTAGTGCACCCACACGTCGGGGCGCCCGTCGCCGTCCAGGTCGCGCTCCTGGCGCACCACGAGGCCCTTCTCGTAGACGGTGACGGTGTCCGGACGCCCGTTCAGGTCCGAGTCCACCTGCTCGCGCACGAGCACCTCGCCCTCCTCGGCGGGGTGGCTCACGTCGTACTCCTTCGTCACGTCGAAGGTGCCGTCGTAGTTGATGTCCAGCTCGCGGCGCACCACGCGCTCCACGTCGGCGCCGTCCGGCCCCTTCACCTTGCGCGTGATGATGCGCACGTCCGGGCGGCCGTCGCCGTTGGTGTCCTCGGTGTGCTCGCTCTCGCCGGGGGCGAGGCCCTGCCCCGGCGCCGCCGAGAGCCCCCCGTCCGCGGCGCCCGGCGCCTGGGCGCCCGGGGCCTCACCCGAGGGCTTCTGCGCCGGCCCCTGCGAGGAGCACCCGGCGAGCCCTGCCACGGCCACCAGCGCGCCCAGCCACCGTCCGGGTCTCATCGGGTCCCTCCCCTTGTAAAATCAATGCCTTTGCCGGCGACGTAGTTCGACATACCCTCACATATCGCCATGGCCCGAAAGAAAATCAGCACCACCATCTACATCACGCCGGAACAGAACGAACGCCTCAAGGCCCTGAACCAGAAGACGAAGGTGCCGGTGGCGGAGTACATCCGCCAGGGCATCGATCTGGTGCTGGAGAAGTACAAGGCCCAGCTGCCGGGTCAGGCGACGTTCGACGAACTGTGACGGGATCCAGAGGAGAAAAGATGGCGACGGCGACGGTGCGTGGGAAGCGGGCGGTGGTGCTGGGCGGGGCGGGATTCGTGGGCTCGCACCTGTGCGAGCGGCTCCTGGACGAGGGGGCCGCGGTGGTGTCGGTGGACAACCTCATCACGGGCGCCGAGCGCAACGTGCGCCACCTGCGCGAGCGCCCGGGCTTCGAGGACCTGCGCCAGGACATCACCCAGGGCCCGCTGCGCGTCGAGGGGCCGGTGGACTTCGTCTTCAACCTCGCCTCCCCGGCGAGCCCCATCGACTACGCGCAGCTGCCCATCGAGACGCTGCGGGTGGGCAGCATCGGCACGGAGAACGGCCTCGAGCTCGCGCGCGCCAAGGGCGCCCGCTTCCTGCAGGCCTCCACCTCCGAGGTGTACGGCGATCCGCTCGTGCATCCCCAGACCGAGGACTACTGGGGCAACGTGAACCCGGTGGGCCCGCGCAGCTGCTACGACGAGTCCAAGCGCTACGCCGAGGCGCTGTGCATGGCGTACGCGAAGGTGCACCAGGTGCCGGTGCGCATCATCCGCATCTTCAACACCTACGGGCCGCGCATGCGCCTCAACGACGGGCGCGTGGTGCCCGCCTTCGTGGGCCAGGCGCTGCGGGGCGAGGACTTCAGCCTCTTCGGCGACGGCAGCCAGACGCGCAGCTTCTGTTACGTGTCGGACCTCGTGGACGGCATGTACCGGCTGATGCTCTCGGACGTGGAGGGCCCGGTGAACGTGGGCAACCCGCGCGAGATGACCATCCGCGAGTTCGCCGAGGCCGTGCGCCAGGCGAACGGAGGGGGAGGGAAGCTCCAATTCCAACCGCTACCGAAGGACGATCCCAAGCAGCGCAAGCCGGACATCACCCGGGCGCGGCAGCTGCTGGGCTGGGAGCCGCGCGTGGCGCTGGAGCAGGGCCTGCAGCAGACACTGCACTGGTTCCGGACGGTTGCCGGAGCGGGCAGCCGCCCCTAACTTGCCCGCCATTCGGGATGCTTGAGCGCCGCGGGTGCGCGGCCGGGGAGTGCGAGCGTGAAAGTACTGGTGACGGGAGGCGCGGGCTTCATCGGCTCGCACGTGTGTGACGAGTTCGTCCGCGGGGGCCACGAGGTCATCGCCCTGGACAACCTCTCCAGCGGCAAGCGGGAGAACCTGGACCGGCGCGTGCGCCTCGCCGTGCTGGACATCCGCAGCCCCGAGGCCGCGGACTTCATCCGCTCCGAGCGCCCGCAGGTGCTCTGTCACCTCGCCGCGCAGATGGACGTGCGCCGCAGCGTGGAGGACCCGCGCTTCGACGCCGAGGCCAACATCCTCGGCATGCTCAACCTGCTCGAGGCCAGCCGTCAGTCGGGCGTGAAGAAGGTCATCTTCAGCTCCACGGGCGGCGCCATCTACGGCGAGCAGGACGTGTTCCCCGCCCCCGAGAGCCACGCCACCCGGCCGGTGAGCCCCTACGGCGTCTCCAAGGCCGCCGGCGAGCTCTACCTCGGCTACTACCGCGCCCAGTACGGGCTGCAGAGCGTGGCCCTGCGCTACGCGAACGTGTACGGGCCGCGCCAGAACCCGCACGGCGAGGCGGGCGTGGTCGCCATCTTCAGCCAGCGCCTGGTGTCCGGGCAGGGCTGCACCATCAACGGCGAGGGCAAGCAGACGCGCGACTTCGTCTTCGGCAAGGACGTGGCGCGCGCCAACTACCTCGCCTTCGAGAAGGACTTCGTCGGCGCGGTGAACATCGGCACCGGCATCGAGACGGACATCAACCGCCTCTACGAGCTGATGGCCGCCGCCGCGGGCTCCAAGACCCCGGCGAACCACGCCCCCGGCAAGCCGGGCGAGCAGATGCGCTCGTGCATCGACAACTCGCTCGCGAAGAAGGTGCTCGGCTGGGAGCCCACGGTGGGGCTCGAGCAGGGCCTGAAGGAGACCGTCGCCTTCTTCCGCGAGCGCGCCAGCGCGCCCGCGCGAGGCCACGGCTAGAGGCCGCGGGCGGGCCCGCTCACGCGCCGCGCTCCACCCGGTCCACACCGGGAGGGGGCGCGGCGCTTCTGCTTCCCGGGGTGGGCAGGCGGGCAGGGGAGCGCGGGCTCGCGGGCCGGGGAGGCGGGGCCCGGGCAGGGCCGCACAGGCGCTATGCTTCCCGGAGCGCGGGACGCACACCCCGGGCGGGTGCTCCGCCAGAGGGCACGCCCGCGTAGATTTCAGCCGGGTTCGGTGTTACGCAGCCCCGCTTCGGCTTCCGCCTCGCGCCTTCGCCTCGCGTCTCGCCCCGAGCCTCACAAGAGCCCAGAGAACAATGCCGTCCGAGAACGCTCACATCCGCAACTTCAGCATCATCGCCCACATCGACCACGGAAAGTCGACGCTGGCCGACCGCCTCCTGGACAAGACCGGCACCCTGTCCAAGCGCGAGGCGCAGGCCCAGTTCCTCGACAACATGGACATCGAGCGGGAGCGCGGCATCACCATCAAGGCCCAGTCCGTGCGCATGAACTACACCGCGCGCGACGGCCAGAAGTACGTGCTGAACCTCATCGACACGCCGGGACACGTGGACTTCGCGTACGAGGTGAGCCGCTCGCTCGCCGCGTGCGAGGGCGCGCTGCTGGTGGTGGACGCCACCCAGGGCGTCGAGGCGCAGACGCTCGCCAACGTGTACATGGCGCTGGACCACGACCTCGCCATCATCCCGGTCATCAACAAGATCGACCTGCCCAGCGCGGACGTGGACCGCACCCGCGCCGAGATCGAGGACGTGATCGGCATCGACGCGTCCGTCGCGGTGCCGGCCTCCGCCAAGGAGGGCATCGGCATCGAGGACATCCTCGAGGCGGTGGTGAAGGTCGTGCCGCCCCCCGCAGGCGACCCCGCCGCGCCCCTCAAGGCGCTCATCTTCGACAGCTGGTACGACAACTACCGCGGCGTGGTGGTGCTGGTGCGCGTGCTCGAGGGCACGCTGTCGCTCAAGCAGAAGATCATGCTCTGGACGAACAAGAAGAAGTTCGAGGTCCAGGAGCTGGGCGTGTTCAGCCCCTTCTCGCGCCCCGTGCAGCAGCTGATGGCGGGCGAGGTGGGCGTGCTCGTCGCCAACGTGAAGGAGCTGCAGGACGCGAAGGTGGGCGACACCGTCACCGAGGAGCTGCGCCCCACGGACGCGCCCTTCCCGGGCTTCAAGGAAGTGAAGCCGATGGTGTTCTCGGGCATCTTCCCGGTGGACGCCGCGGACTACGAGAACCTGCGCGACGCGCTCGCCAAGCTCACGCTCAACGACGCCGCCTTCACCTACGAGCCCGAGGTCTCCACCGCGCTGGGCTTCGGCTTCCGCTGCGGCTACCTCGGCCTGCTGCACATGGAGATCGTCCAGGAGCGGCTCGAGCGCGAGTACAACCTCTCGCTCATCACCACCGCGCCCTCGGTGGTCTACAAGGTCTTCACCAACAAGGGTGAGGAGCTGCTCATCGACAACCCGGCGAAGCTGCCGGCCGTGCAGCACATCGAGCACATGGAGGAGCCGCTGCTCATCAGCCACATCCACGTGCCCAACGAGTACCTGGGCGCGGTGCTCAAGCTGTGCCAGGACCGGCGCGGCGTGCAGAAGGACATGAAGTACCTGGGCACCAGCGGCCAGCGCGTGCAGGTGACGTACGAGATGCCGCTCGCCGAGGTGGTGTTCGACTTCTTCGACAAGCTCAAGAGTGTGACCCGTGGCTACGCGAGCCTCGACTACGAGCTGGGCGGCTACCAGGAGAGCGACCTGGTGAAGCTGGACATCCTCATCAACGGCGACCCCGTGGATGCCCTGAGCGTCATCGTGCACAAGGAGCGCGCCTACCAGCGCGGCCGCGAGGTGTGCACGAAGCTCAAGGAGGTCATCCCGCGGCAGATGTACGAGGTGGCCATCCAGGCGGCGATCGGCGCGAAGGTCATCAGCCGCGAGACCATCTCCGCCATCCGCAAGAACGTGCTCGCCAAGTGCTACGGCGGTGACATCAGCCGCAAGCGCAAGCTCCTGGAGAAGCAGAAGGAGGGCAAGAAGCGGATGAAGCAGGTCGGCTCCGTGGAGATCCCGCAGGAGGCCTTCCTCGCCGTGCTCAAGACGGAGGAGTGATGCCCGCCGCCGCTTCCACGCCGCTCTCGCTCGACGAGGCGATGAACGCGCGCCGTCCCGAGGCCCAGGCCCGCGCCACCCGGCAGCTTCGCTGGCGCGAGCGGCTCACCAGCCTCTGGGCGCCGCTCACGCTGCTGGGCCTCGCCTTCGTGCCCTACGTGCTGCTCATCGAGCTGGTGCCGGGCTCGGGGCGCTGGGCGCAGCCCCTGATGCAGTACCTCGCCCTGCTGCTGCTCATCGCGTTCGTGGGGCTGCTGCTCTGGCGGCTCGCCTCCTCACGCGAGCGCCAGCTGCGCGCGCTGCGGCGTGACGCACGCGAGCTGATGCAGGAGATCGACGTGCTGCTCGCGCGCGCCCGCGGCAAGGTGGGCGAGGCGGCGGCGGCGCAGCTGGGCGAGCAGGCGCTGCGCGTGGAGAGCGCCTCGCTCGAGTCGGATGCGTCCGCGCTCAAGCGCGAGCTGGAGGTGCTGGGCACGCTGACCAGCGAGCACCTGGGGGCCTACCGCCGCCAGTCCGCCATGGACTTCGCCTCGGGCTTCCTCAAGGCGCTCGCCATCGCGCTGCTCATCCGCACCGTGGTGGTGGAGCCGTTCAAGATCCCCTCCGGCTCCATGCTCCCGACCCTGGAGATCGGCGACCAGGTGTTCGTGAACAAGTTCCTCTACGGGGTGCGCATCCCGTTCACGAACTACGTGCCCTTCGTGGCGGTGCGCCCGCCCCAGCGCGGGGATGTGATCGTCTTCAACAACCCGATGGACGAGTCCAAGGACTTCATCAAGCGGGTGGTGGGCGTTCCCGGGGACACGGTGGAGGTCGTGGACGAGGTGGTGCACGTCAACGGCCAGCCGCAACCGCGCACCCTGCGCGCCGAGGACTTCGTCACCTGGAGCCTGAGCGACACCGACTGGGTCTCGGACGAGCAGGTGCTCTACGAGGAGAACCTCAGCGGCCACGCGCACGCGGTGCTGCAGAACGCCGGGCACCCGGAGGGCCACGTCACCGAGGGGCCCTACGTGGTGCCGCCCGGGCACGTCTTCGTGATGGGTGACAACCGCGACAACAGCGCGGACAGCCGCCACGAGCTGGGCGGGCGCAGGGGCGTCGCCGCCTACGTGCCCTTCGGCCACATCAAGGGCAAGGCAATGGTCATCTGGTTCGCCTGGGGCCACGGCGGGGTGGGCAGCAGCCTCTTCGGGGGCTCGGGCCTGCGCACCGACCGGCTCTTCCTGCCGGTGCGCTAGCGGGGCTCCGCCGCTCCCGGTACGGCCCCCCCGCGAGCACGCTTGACCCCCCGGGGGCGCGCTGGTACGCGTGCGCGCCGTGCGCGAATCCGGGAAGGTGAGCCTCGGGACTCTGGTGCTGCTGCTGCTGCTGGGCGGCGCCGTGTACGCGGCGTCGCTCTACGTCCCGCTCTGGGTGGACAGCCTGGACGTGAAGGAGGCGGTCGCCGCAGCGCACGCCCTCTCCGGGCAGAACACCAACGACGCTCTGCTGCGCAACGAGATCCGCAACCGCACCACGCACATGGGCACCCACGTGGAGTCGGACGGGTGGGGCGGCACGCGCACGGCGCCGGGGCTGGGGCTCACGGACGACCAGATCCTCATCGATCGCGACCCGGTGACCGGCTCGGTGCGCATCGAGGTGAGCTGGGACCGGCCCGTCACCCTCAAGCCCACCGCCCGGGTGCACCTCTTCCACTTCCGCGTCGTCAAGGAAGGCCTCCCCCCGCGCTAGCCAGCCCCCGGGACTCCCGCCATGAGACACCTGCTCGGCATCGAAGGCCTCTCCCGCACGGACATCGAGGCCATCCTCGATCGCGCCGAGCGCCACCTGCCGGGCGGCCCGGCGAGCGCCGCGCTCGCGGGCAAGCTGGTGGCGAACATGTTCTTCGAGGACTCCACCCGCACGCGCTCCTCCTTCGAGGCGGCGGCCAAGTCGCTGGGCGGCGAGGTGCTCAACTGGACTGCCAAGGGCTCCTCGGTGTCCAAGGGCGAGACCCTGCTGGACACCGTGCGCAACATCGAGGCGATGGGCCCGGTGGCCATCGTGATGCGCCACGCCTCCTCGGGCGCGCCGCACCTGGTGGCCAAGCACGTGAAGTGCGCGGTCATCAACGCGGGTGACGGCACCCACGAGCACCCCTCGCAGGCGCTGCTGGACGCCTTCACGCTGCGCAAGCACTGGGGCAGCCTCGAGGGGCGCCGCGTGCTCATCGTGGGCGACATCCTGCACAGCCGCGTCGCGCGCTCCAACGCGCTGTGCCTCACGCAGCTCGGCGCGGAGGTGGTGCTCTGCGGCCCGCCCACGCTGCTGCCCGCCTTCCCCGAGGTGCTGGGGGCGCGCACGAGCTTCCGGCTGGACGCGGAGCTGCCGCGTGCGGACGCGGTGATGTGCCTGCGCCTGCAGCTGGAGCGGCAGGGCGAGTCGCTGTTCCCCTCGGCGCGCGACTACTCGCGCCTCTTCGGCCTGACGCCGGCCCGCGCGCAGAAGCTCCCCGCGCACGCGCTGGTGCTGCACCCGGGCCCCATGAACCGCGGCGTGGAGATCTCGCCGGCGGTGGCGGACGGCCCGCGCAGCGTCATCCTCGAGCAGGTGCGGTACGGGGTGGCGGTGCGCCGGGCGCTCCTGGAGGTGTGCACGTGACGGCTCCGCTCCTCTTGCGCCGCGGGCGCGTGATCGATCCCCGCAGCGGCCTGGACGCCGTGCGCGACGTGCTGGTGCAGGGCGGCAAGGTAGCCGAGGTGAGCGAGGCGCCCCTTCAGGTTCCGGGCGCCCAGGTGGTGGACGCCGCGGGCAAGTGGGTGGTGCCCGGCCTCATCGACCTGCACGTGCACCTGCGCGAGCCGGGCGAGGAGGGCAAGGAGACCATCCTCACCGGGGCGCGCTCGGCGGTGGCCGGCGGCTTCACGGCGGTGGTGGCCATGCCCAACACCAAGCCGGTGAACGACAGCGCGCTGGTGACCGAGCTCGTGCTGCAGCGCGCGCGCGCCGCGAACCTGTGCCGCGTCTACCCCGCGGGCGCCATCACCAAGGGTCTCAAGGGCGAGGAGATGGCGGAGATGGGCGAGCTGGTCGCCGCGGGCTGCGTCTGCATCACGGACGACGGGCGCCCGGTGATGAGCGCTGCGATCATGCGCCGCACCCTGCAGTACGCGACCATGTTCGACCTGCCGGTGATGGTGCACGAGGAGGACCTCACGCTCTCCGCGCGCGGCGTCCTCACCGAGAGCCCCACCGCCACGCGCCTGGGCCTCCTGCCCATCCCCGCCTCGGCCGAGGTGGCGATGGTGGCGCGCGACCTGGTGCTCCTGGAGGAGACCGGCGGCCGGCTGCACATCGCCCACGTGTCCTGCGAGGGCAGCGTGCGGCTCATCCGCGAGGCCAAGCGGCGCGGCCTCAAGGTGACGGCGGAGGTCGCCCCGCACCACTTCACCCTGCGCGACGACGCGGTGAGCGGCTACGACACCCACGCCAAGATGAACCCCCCGCTGCGGCTCGACCGGGACGTGCAGGCGCTGCGCGAGGGGCTCGCGGACGGCACCCTGGATGCCATCGCCACGGACCACGCGCCCCACGGCGTGCTGGACAAGCAGCTGGAGTACGAGAAGGCGATCAACGGGGTGGTGGGCCTGGAGACCGCGCTCGCGCTCACGCTCGCGCTGGTGCGCGACGGGACGCTCAGTCCCACGCGCGCCATCACGCTCCTGAGCGAGGGGCCGGCGCGGGCGTTCGGGCTGCCGGGCGGTCACCTGGCCGTCGGCGCGCCGGCGGACATCGCGCTGGTGGACCCGGAGGAGGAGTGGACCGTGGATGCGGACCAGTTCTTCTCCAAGAGCCGGAATACGCCCTTCCACGGGCGCAAGCTGAAGGGCCGCGCCGTCCAGGTCTGGGTGGGCGGTCGCTGTGTCTTTGAAGGGCGGGAGCCCAAGGAGTCGACGTGACGAAGCAGGCAAGGCTCGCGCTGGCAGACGGGACCGTGTTCGAGGGTCAGGCCTTCGGCGCCACCGGAGAGCGGGTGGGCGAGGTGGTCTTCAACACGTCCATGTACGGCTACCAGGAGATCCTCACGGACCCCTCGTACGTCGGGCAGATCGTGACCATGGCCTATCCGGAGATGGGCAACGTGGGCACCACGCCCGAGGACGAGGAGGCGCCGCAGCCGCACGCGGTGGGCATGGTGGTGCGCGCCTTCAGCGGCACCCCCTCCAACTGGCGCTCGAAGGAGTCGCTGGACGCCTACCTCAAGCGCCATGGCATCGCGGGCATCGAGGGGCTGGACACCCGCCGCCTCGTGCGCCACCTGCGCACGCACGGCGCCCAGATGGGCGTCATCTCCAGCGAGGGCCACTCGCCCCAGGCGCTGGTGGAGCGCGCCCGGGCGGCCCACGGCATGGAGGGGCTGGACCTCGCGACCGGCGTCTCCACGAAGCAGGCCTACACCTTCACCACGCCCTCGCAGGACGTGTGGGGGGCGCCCGCGAAGGCGCCCGAGCTGAAGTACGACGTGGTGGCCTACGACTACGGCCTCAAGCGCTCGATGCTGCACTTCCTCGTGGACGTGGGCTGCCGGGTGACGGTGGTGCCGGCGGGGACCACGGCGCAGGAGGTGCTCGCGAAGAAGCCGCACGGCGTGTTCCTCGCCAACGGCCCCGGAGACCCGGCCGCCGTGGTGGGTGCGGACAAGACGGTGGCGGCGCTGCTGGGCAAGGTGCCCATCTTCGGCATCTGCCTCGGCCACCAGATCCTGGCGCTCGCGCTGGGGGGCCGCACCTACAAGATGAAGTTCGGTCACCGGGGCGCCAACCAGCCGGTCAAGGACCTGGCTACCGGCCGGGTCGAGATTACGGCGCAGAACCACGGCTTCGCGGTGGATGATGCGAGCGTGAAGGGCAAGGCACTGGTGAGCCACCTCAACCTCAACGACGGCACGGTGGAGGGTCTCAGCCTCCCGGACGCCCGCGCCTTCAGCGTGCAGTACCACCCCGAGTCCTCGCCCGGCCCTCACGACGCGCGCTATCTCTTCGGCCGCTTCGCGAAGCTGATGGCAGGGTAGGATCCTCCGCACCCATGGACGCGCAGTCGCTCTCCTATCAGCCCTACCTCGATCAGCTCATCGCCTTCGCGAGTGAGGAGCCGCGCAAGGCGGACCTCATCTCGGCCAAGGCGGAGTACTTCCGCGCCACCGGCGAGGTGTTCGAGGACGACAAGATGTTCGAGCCGAGGATGGCGTCCTTCCTCGACTACTACCTCTTCGACCGGCCCTCGCCCCTCGCCGGGGTGACGCCCGCGCAGGAGCTGTACCGCCAGCGCCAGGGCGTGGCCGCGCCCGAGGAGGTCAACGCCTTCCGCTCCTTCACGGAGACGGTCCACGGCCTCTTCGAGGTGCGCAAGATCGCGAAGGGCATGGTGCGCCTGCGCGAGCTCTTCAGCGGCAAGGACTTCGACGTCACCGAGCGCCGCACCACGGCGGGGCTCGAGGCGGGCGACATCCTCGAGGCGCGCCTCATCCCCTTCGGCGGGCACCTGCTCTTCTCGGCGGCCTTCTGCTTCCACCCGCGCGTGGTGGCCAAGGCCATCAAGAGCGAGATCAAGCGGCGCAAGAAGAAGGAGCCGGAGCGCAGCGCGCGCGAGTTCGCGTGGGAGTGCGCCCGGCGCGCGCTCAACCTCGAGCGCTACAAGCAGATCTCCGTCGAGAAGATCTACGACTTCGAGCAGAAGACCCTCTAGGCGCGCGCCGCGGATCTAGAGCCGGTGCACGGACAGCATGTTCGTGCGGCCGGGCTGGTTGAGCGGCACGCCGGCCACCACGATCACGGCCGCGCCGGGGGCGCACAGCCCCTGGGTCGCGCACAGCCGGCGCACCTGGCGGATCATCGCGTCCGTGGACTGCAGGCGCCCCACGCGCAGGCCCCGCACGCCCCAGTACATGTTCACGCGGTCCACCGTGCGCTCGTTGGGCGTGAGCGCCACGATGCGCGCGTGCGGGCGGAACTCGGAGATGAGCCGCGCCGTGTGGCCGCTCTCGGTGTAGGTGATGATGGTGTCGATGCCCAGCTGGCGCGCAGCCGCCACGGCCGCCGCCGCGACGCCCGTGGACACGTCGTCCGGGCGGCGGAAGTCCGGGATGAACATCTCGCGCGGCGAGCCCTTCTCGGTCTCCTCCACGATGCGCGCCATGGTGGAGGCCGCCTCGATGGGGTACTTCCCCGCGGCCGTCTCGCCCGAGAGCATCACCGCGTCCGCGCCGTCCAGGATGGCGTTGGCCACGTCGCTGACCTCGGCGCGGGTGGGGCGCTGGCTGTTCACCATGCTCTCGAGCATCTCGGTGGCCACGATCACGATGCCGCCCATGCGGTTGACCGCGCGCACCGCGCGCTTCTGGATGGAGGGCAGCTGCTCCAGGGGCATCTCCACCCCGAGGTCGCCGCGGGCGATCATCACCCCGTCCGCCTCGGCCGCGATGGACTCCAGGCGCTCCACCGCCTGGGGCTTCTCGATCTTCGCGATGAGGGGCGTGGCGAGCCGGGCCACGTGGGGGCGCGCCGCGCGCACGTCCTCGGCGGAGCGCACGAAGGAGAGCGCCACGTAGTCCACGCCCAGCTCCTGCCCGAGCGCCAGGTCCTCGATGTCCTTGGGGGTGAGGCAGGGGACGCTGACCTCCGCGCCCGGGAGGTTCAGGCCCTTGTGATCCTTGAGCACCCCGCCCACTTCCACCCGGCATGTCACGTCCCGGCGCGTCACGGACTGCACGCGAAGTCGCACGCGCCCATCGTCCAGGAGGATGAGGTCTCCCTTCGCCACGTCGCGCGGCAGACTCTGCACCGGGGTGGGGATGACGCTGCCCTCGCCAAGCACGCTGCGCGTGGTCACCGTCACCCGCTGGCCCGTGCGCACCGTGAGGCTGCCGCCCACGAAGCTCCCGAGCCGGATTTTCGGCCCCTGCACGTCCTGGAGCACGGCCACCGGGAGGCGCAGGCGCCGCGATGCCTTGCGCAGCAACTCCACTCGCCGTCGGTGCTCGTCGTGCGTGCCGTGCGAGAAGTTGAGGCGGGCCACGTCCATGCCCGCCCGCATCAGGCCCTCGATCACCTCGAGCGAGTCGGAGGAAGGACCGAGGGTACAGATCATCTTCGCCTTGCGCATGTGCGGGCACTCTACGCGCTGGGGGGTGCCTTGACTCCTGCGCGAGGTCCGCAATACTTCGGCCCGTCTTCCCGACAACGCGCGCAGGCGCGCGCGCTGCCGGGATCCACGCAACCTGCAGCTGCTATTGGATGTGGCGAAAGCCTGGCACTCCGGGAGGGGGGGCCGGGCTTTCGCTTTTCTAGAGATCGATCGTCGTGTCCTTGCCCTTGGGATCTCGCGAGCCCTCGGGCAGGGGCGCGGGGCCGCTGCCGCCCACGCCGGGGCCGCCGCCGCCGCGCAGCGAGTCGATCTCCTCGCGCGCGATGCCCGCCTCGCTCAGCACCTTGCGGGTGACCAGGATGCGCGCCTCGCCGCGCAGCGCGAGCGCGATGGAGTCCGAGGGACGCGCATCGATGGTGAGGCGCCGCTCACCCTGCTGGATGAAGAGGCGGCCCGTGTAGATGTCGTCGTGCAGATCGTCGATGCGCACCTCCGTCACCCGGCCTCCCATCTGCTGCACCACGGAGGCGAGCAGGTCCTGCGAGAGCGGGTGGGGCGGGTCGCGGTGCGCGAGCCGGAACGCGATCGCGACGGCCGCGCCCTCGTCCACGAAGATGGGCAGCACCGTGGCGCCGTCGCGCGTGGCGAGCACCACCGCGTGCGTGTGCGCCTCGCGCAGCGGGACCACGTCGCGCACGGTGAGCTCGATGAGCTCGGTACAAACCCGGGGGTCGCTGCCCTTCTTGGGCACGCAGCTCGGGCGCGCGAGCGGCTCGGGCTCGGCGGCGTGCGAGCTGCTCAGCGCAGGCAGGAGGAACAGGGCGCCCAGCGCCGCAACCACCGCGGTGAACGGAGCGAGGACGAGGCCAGCGGGAGGGGGCGCTTTCACCCTCCAAAGCTAGACACCTGGCACTGTTCCTGGAGGCCGGGACGAGGGTGGAGGCCCGCGCGGGGCCGGGAGCCAGGCCGGTGAGGGGGCAGGCGGAGGGAGCTCAGGGCTCCTCGCTGTCCTCCTCGTCATAGTCCTCGTCCTCGTCGTCGTCGTCCGACTCGTCCTCGTCGTCCTCGTCGAACTCGAGGTCCTCGTCCGCGTCGGCGTCCTCGTCCGACTCGTCCTCGTCGTCGTCCGCGTCGACCTCCTCCTCCACGTCCTCGGTCTCGAGCGCGAGGCTCACGGAGAAGGCCTTCTTGCCGAGCGTGGCGATCTGGAGGCGCATCTCGGCCAGGGCAGCGGTGAAGTCCGCGGCGAGCGCGGCGGGCGCCTTCGCATCACAGTGCGGGCACACCAGCTTCTCGGTCCCGTCGATGAGGTCCTGGGCGTCCAGCTCGAAGCTGGCCTCGCACTTCTGGCACGTGAAGTCGATGGTCATGGCGCGGTGCGCGAGATACTCAGCACCCCGCGCGCTGTCAACGCCGCCGTGCGGCGTTTGCCCCCGCAAAGGCGAAGGGGTGAGCGCCCCGTGGGCACCCACCCCTTCAGGACCTGCTCGGCAGGGAGCCCGGGGGCTCCCGTGCGCCTAGCGGGCGCCGCCCTGGCCGCGCTTCTCGTTGGGCAGGTAGTCGCGGCGCTTCGCGCCCGTGTACACCTGGCGCGGGCGGGCGATCTTCTGCTCGGGATCCTTCACCATCTCCTCCCACTGGCTCACCCAGCCCACGGTGCGCGGGATGGCGAAGAGCACGGGGAACATCTCCGCCTGGAAGCCCATCGCCTCGTAGATGAGGCCCGAGTAGAAGTCGACGTTCGGGTACAGCTTGCGCTTCACGAAGTACTCGTCCTGCAGCGCGATGCGCTCGAGCTCGACGGCGATCTCGAGCAGCGGGTTCTTGCCCGTCACCTCGAAGACCTCGTCCGCCACGCGCTTGATCACCTTCGCGCGCGGGTCGTAGGACTTGTAGACGCGGTGGCCGAAGCCCATCAGGCGGCTGCCGGCCTCGCCGCTCTTCACCTGGCGGATGAACTCGGGGACCTTCGAGATGTGGCCGATCTCGCGCAGCATGCGCAGCACGGCCTCGTTGGCGCCGCCGTGCAGCGGGCCGTAGAGCGCGGTGATGCCCGCGGCGCAGGCGGAGTAGGGGTCCACTTCCGAGGAGCCGACCACGCGCACCGACGTGGTGCTGCAGTTCTGCTCGTGGTCCGCGTGCAGGATGAAGAGCACGTCCAGCGCGCGCTCGAGGACCGGGTCCACCTTGTAGTTGGTGGTGCCGATCTTCTTGATCATCGCGAGGAAGTTGCCGACGTAGCTCAGGTCGTTGTTCGGGTAGACGTACGGCAGACCGAGGCTGTGGCGGTAGCTGAAGGCCGCGATGGTCGGCATCTTCGCGATGAGCCGGGTCATCTGGATGCGGCGGCTGCGCTCGTCCTTGGTGTGCTTCGCGTCCGGGTAGAAGCCCGAGAGCGCCGCGACGGTGGACGAGAGGATGGACATGGGGTGCGCGTCGTAGCGGAACCCGTCCATGAAGGTCTTGATGTTCTCGTGCACGTACGTGTGGTGCGTGACGAGGTGGATGAACTGCTCGAGCTCCTTGGGCGTGGGCAGCTCGCCGTTGAGCAGCAGGTAGGCGACCTCGAGGAAGGTCGACTTCTCCGCCAGCTGCTCGATGGGGTAGCCCCGGTACTCGAGGATGCCCTTGTCACCATCGATGTACGTGATGGCGCTCTTGCAGTTCGCCGTGTTGAGGAACGCCGGGTCGTATCCCATCAACCCGAAGTCGTTCTCATCCACCTTGATCTGATTGAGCGCCTTGGTGCGGATGCAGCCGTCCTCAATCGGGACCTCATAGGTCTTGCCGGTCCGATTGTCCGTGATCGTCAGCGTGTCCTTGGGCATGGGCGGGAGATTTCACATGGCCCTCAAAGCTTTCAACTAAAAAAGGGCGCACTGCGGCAACGAGCGACAGTCGCGCTGCACACGCGCTGACATCCGCGGGGTACTTTGCGCCCCTCCCGCGGGGCCCCGCCTGCACGGTCGCCTGCCAGGACGGCGCGAGCGCCTCCGGAAAGCCGTCCCTTTCCGCGAGGTTGCGTGGCCCATGAGCCCCGCTTCGATCACCGTTGAAAAACGCGAACGCCGAGGGGGCGGCCGGCGGGCCCTCTTGCTCGTCGCGGGCGTGGCCGGCGCCGAGCGGCGCGCGCTCGTGCAGGTGCTCTGCGCCGGCGCGCTGCTGCTCGTGCTCACCTACGGGCCGCGCCTGTGGCGCCGCTACGTGAGGCGCACGCCGGTGCGCTGAAGCTGCGTCCAGAAGCCCGGAAAGCTCTTCGCCACGCACTCCGGCCCGTGCAGCGTGAGCGGCACCCCGGAGAGCACGCTGAGGGTGGCCGCGGACATCGCGAGGCGGTGGTCCTCCCGGCTGTCCACCTCGAAGTGCGCGGGGCGCGAGGCCGGGGCCTGCAGCGTCAGCCCCTCGCCCTCGAGCGCGCTGCTGCCGCCGAACGCCGAGACGAGCGCGCGGATGCCCTCGAGGCGATCGCTCTCCTTGAGCCGCAGCACGCCCACGTCCGAGAGCACCGAGGGGCCCGGCAGCACCATCGCGAGCGCGGCCAGCGTGGGCAGCAGGTCGGGGCAGCGCGTGCCCGAGGCGCGCACGCCGCGCAGGGCCTCACCCTCCAGCCGCAGCACGCCCGGGGCCGGCGAGGCCGTGCGCAGCCCGGCCTCGCGCACGATCTCGAGCAGGGCCTGGTCCGGCTGCGCGCTCGCCAGGTCCACGCGCTCCACGCTGCCGCCGGAGCGCCACGCCACGAGCAACAGGTAGCCCAGCGAGGACCAGTCGCCGGGCAGCGCGGGCAGCTGCGCGGGCGGCGTGTGTCCCGTCACCGTGAGCCGGCCGGGCTCGCGGCGCACGTCGAAGCCGAAGCGCGCCATCCACGCGAGCGTGAGCTCGAGGTAGCCCGGGCTGGTGAGCCCTCCCTCCAGCTCCACGCTCCACGGGCGCCGCTCGCGCAGGTACAGCGCGGCCGCGCCCAGCAGGAGGCTCGAGGCGTACTGGCTGCTCTGCTCCGAACGCACGCGGAAGCGGGGAGGGGCACCCACGCTGTCCTGCGGCGCCCACAGCTCCAGCGGCCAGGGCCGTCCCTCCTCGAGCCGAAGCCCCACCGGCCCCAGCGCCTCGCGCAGCGCCTCGAGCAGTGGTGCGTGGGGGCGCTCGCCCAGCCGCGGCGTGCCGCGGAAGCCGCCGCGAAAGCCCGGCGTCGTCGCTGCCTGGGTGAGGAGGATGCGGAACGGCGCGCCTCCGTCGGCGCAGTCCAGCTCGCGCCGGGGGCCGGGCGGCAGGCGCAGTGCGTCGAGCCCACGCAGCAGCGTGCGCACGTCCGCGGGCAAGGACTCCACCGGCTCCGACTCGAGGCCCTCCAGCGTGCGAGCGCCCGAGAGGTGGGCGAGCACCAGCGCGCGCTGCGCGTCCGACTTGGACAGCGGCGGGGTGAGCTGCGCCGCTTGGAGAGCGGAGGGATCCACCCGCAGGACGGTCACGGCCGCACCTCGCGGGTCCACGCGGGCCACAGCGCGCGCCAGGCGGCCTCTTCCACGTCCCTCACGCAGGTGCTCCCCACGCCCGTGAGCAGCACCATGCGCAGCTGCCCCGCGGCGCCCGCCTTCTTGTCCGCCGCGAGCAGGGCCCGCACCTCCCCGGGCGTGCCCCGGCGGGCGAAGCGCGCGAGCGCCGCGCGGCCCAGCACGCCCACCTTCTGCGTGAGCGCCTCCTCCACCTGCGTGGCGACCTCGGGAGGCGTCACCCCGAGCGCGCGGCCCGCGTCCAGCGCGCACAGCATGCCGAGCCCCACGGCGTCTCCGTGCGAGAGGCGGAAGGCGCTGAGGCTCTCCAGCACGTGGCCGAAGGAGTGGCCGAAGTTGAGCACGCGCCGCAGGCCCGACTGCTCGTAGGGGTCCTGCGCGCAGACGCTCTCCTTGAGCCGGCGCGCGTCGCGCACCAGCGCGGGCAGGGCAGGCGGGCGGCGCAGGTAGCGCGCGAAGAGGGCGGCGTCGAGGCAGACCACCATCTTCCAGGCCTCGATGGCCCCCTCGCGCCGCTGGGCATCCGTCAGCGTGGTGAACAGCTCCGGGCACACCCAGGCCTCGTCCGCGTAGTGGAAGACGCCCGCGGGGTTCTTCACCACACGCCCGCGCACCGTGAGGTCCACCGCGCCCTTGCCACCGAGGCTGCTGTCCACCGCCGCGAGCAGCGTGCTCGGCACCTGCACCAGGCGCACGCCGCGCTTGAGCAGGTGCGCGGCGACCGTGCTCACGTCCCCCACGGTGCCGCCGCCGATGGCGAGCAGCGTGCCGGAGCGGGGCAGGGTGAGGCCCGCGGCGAGCACCTGCTCCAGCGCACGGAAGCTCTTCGCGCCCTCGCCGCCGGTGAGCGGCACGACCGCGCGGGGCTCCCGCGCGCGCAGGGCCGTCATGAGCGCGGGATGCAGGCGCGCCACCTTGCGGTCCACCACGACGAGGCTGCCCTCGGGCAGCGCGCGCGCGAGCCGGGGAAAGGGGCCCCAGCGGTCCTCGGCGGGGCGGTAGGCGCCAGGCGGGAGCGGGCTCATGCGTGGTGCGGGCGGGCGTCGAGGTGGAGGTGCAGGTCCGCGAGCACGAGGGAGGCCATCGCCTCGAGCACCGGGACGGCGCGCGGCAGGATGCAGGGGTCGTGACGGCCCGCCTTGGCGTGGTCCAGCAGCGTCGCAGGCGGCTTGAAGAGCACCCGCAGCTCCACCGGCTCTCCGTTGGCGAGCCCGCCCTGGATGCCGCCGTAGGTGTCCTTCCCGGAGTGGAAGACGGTGCCCGGCTGCTCGAGGCGGGTCATCAAGTCGGGCGGCCCCCAGAGCACGCCCGTCACCGCGCCCACGCTGCCCATGGCGTGCGCGAGCAGGCTCTTGAGCTTGCTGAAGATGGGCTCGCCGAGCCCCACGGGCAGCCCCTCGATGCGCAAGTCGATGGCGCCGCCGAGGCTGTCACCCGCCTGCTTCGCGGCGAGGATGCGCGCGGCCATCTGCTCGGCGGCCACCGGGTCGGGGCAGCGCGTCGCGTGCGCATCCACCTGGGCGCGCGTGAGCCCCACCGAGGGGGGCGCTGCGGCGAGCGGGCCCACCTGGCTCACCCACGCCACGGTGCGCAAGGAGGGCAGCGCCTGCGCGAGGTAGGCCTCCGCCACCGCGCCGCCGATGACGCGGCAGAGGGTCTCCCGGCCGCTGGTGCGCCCGCCACCGCGGTGATCGCGGTGCTTGAAGCGCTCGCGCCACACGGCATCCGCGTGGCCCGGCCGATCCTGCGCCTTGAGTGCGTCGTAGTCCTGCGAGCGCTGGTTCTGGTTGCGCACGATGGCGGCAAGCGGCGTGCCCAGGGTGCGCCCCTCGAAGACGCCCGAGAGGATCTCCACCTGGTCCGCCTCGGCGCGCGCCGTGGTGAGGGCCGACTGACCGGGGCGGCGCCGGTCGAGCGCGCGCTGGATGTCGGCCGTCTCGAGCGGCACTCCGGCGGGGCAGCCGTCCACCACGGCGCCCAGCGCCACGCCGTGGCTCTCGCCGAAGGTGGTGAGGCGGAAGAGGGTACCCAGCGTGTTCATGTGGCGGTCTCCCAGAGGCTGCGCTGCCGGCGGGCCTGCGCGACGAACCAGGCCGCGCCCAGGGGCACGGGCTCCCCGCCGCGGCGGCGGATCTCCGCGGCGATGCGCCGGCCCGGAGCACCGTAGGCGATCACCGCCACGCGCGCTCCCTCGAAGCGCAGGCCCGGGGGAACCTCCACGCGCTCGGGCCAGGTCCACACGCCCGCGCCGCGCAGGGGCGCGTCCACGTCCGCGCGCCGCAGCACCCGCAGTGCCGTCCCGACCTCTGGGGCCACCGCGCGCAGCGCCGCGCTCGCCCCGCCGTCTCCGAGCACGAAGGCCTCGGAGACGCGCAGCCGCTGCAGCACCTCGCGGGCGCCCTCGTGGTCCGTGTTGAAGGCCTCCCAGCGCTCGCCGCGGCGCACCAGCGTGTTCACCGCCTCGAGCGCGCTGCCCGCGTGCCGCGCGAGGTGCTTCTTGAAGGGGCTGGTGATGGCGAAGCCCGCGTAGTGGGGCCGCAGCGCGTCCACCAGCGCCTCCACGTCCGCGTCCTCCGGAAGGTCGATGCGATCGAAGGGCTGGCGGTGGATGCGCGGCGAGCGGGAGTGCGCGATGCCGGTGCCGAGGATGCCGCGGCGAAGGCCACCGGCGCCGCGCGCGCTCTCGCGCACCACGTCCTCGAGCAGGCGCTGCCCCACCGCGGCGCTCCAGGCGCCGCCCGCCGCCACGTAGTCGAGCGTGTTGTGCACCGCGAGCACCGCGCGCACCGGCAGGGCGAGCGGCCCCATCGCGAGCACCGTCACCCGGCCCTCGCCGAAGCGGGCCACGAGCCGGGCTTGCGTCTCGAGCAGCTCGGGTAAGCGCGAAGGAGCGCCGAGGGGCTCCACGTGCTTCACCTGCGCCCCGGGCGGCAGCGGGCGCGCCCAGAGCTGCAGCGCCTCCTCCGTCATGAGCGGACGCTCCGCGTGGTGCGAGGCGAGCAGCTGCGGCCCGCCTGCCTCCAGCGCCCCCTCCACCGGGAGGTCCACGAGCCGTGCGGCCTGAAGCCAGCGCGGTGGCACGGGCGCGCCGCGCTCGGACACGAGCAGGGGCAGCACGCGGGCGAGGGCGCCCGCGTCCACGTCCGCATCGTGGTGCAGGTCCGTGCGCAGCTCGAGCAGCTGTGCGCCGCGGCGGCGCGCCTCCTCGGCGAAGAGGCGGGCCGCCTCTGCGCGCACCGAGGGAGGAAGGGTGACGACGCGGCAGGAGCTCACGCGGACCTCGGGGGCAGCAGCGCGCGCAGCAGGTGCACGAGCGGGACGGTGGGCACGCGCGCGTGCAGCGCCTCGCGCTCGGCCCAGACGCGGGAAATCTCCTCCTCGAGGCTCAGCTCGGGACGCAGCCGCGGCCGCTCGCGGTCCGCCAGGAGGCGCTCGCGGTAGGTCTCCGCGCTCAGGGGCACCAGCACCGTGAAGGTGCCGGCGAGCGCGTCCGGGTGGTGCGAGAGGAAGCCCCCGCCCAGCGCCACGAGCGAGCCGGGCGGAAGCTGCGCGAAGGCGGCGCGCTCGGCGGCGCGGAAACCCGCCACGTCCTCGCGCACCCAGTCGCGCAGCGCGCGGCCGTGCTGGCGCGCGAGCTCGGCATCCAGGTCCACGCCCGGGCGCCCGGTGAGGGCCGAGAGCAGCGGCAGCAGCCGCGTCTTGCCCGCGGCGCGGTGGCCGGCGATGGCCAGGGTCTGGGTGGCGGCGGGCGCGAGCGCGGCGCCTGGCCGGGCGAGCTCCTCGCGCAGCGCGGGCGCGAGCCGCGGGTCCACCGCGTCGAGCACCGCGCTCACGAGGTGCGCGACGTCCCCGGAGAGGGAAGGGGGAGGCCCCTCAGCGCACCGTGCCGACATACACGTAGGCCGTCCCGAACGTGAGCGGGTGCGCCGCACGCTTGCGGTAGGCCCCCGAGCGGTCCATCAGCTCGAGGAACTTCTCGCCCGCGGGGAAGGCGGCGGCCGTGCGCGGCAGGTACTCGTAGGCGGCGCGGTTGCCGGTGATCAGGCCGCCCACGAAGGGCATCAGCACCTTGCTGTAGAAGCGGAAGAGGCCGCCGAAGAGCCCGCGCGGCTGGCCGAACTCCAGCACCACCACGCGCCCGCCCGGCTTCACCACCCGGGCCATCTCCTTGAGGCACTTCACCGGGTCATCCACGTTGCGGATGCCGAAGGAGATGGAGGCCACGTCGAAGGTGGCGTCCGCGTACTGGCGCAGGTCCATCGCGTCGGCGACCGCGAACTCGATCTCCAGCCCCTCGCGCGAGGCCTTCGCCGGCGCGCTGTCGAGCATCTCGGGGCAGAAGTCCGTGCCCACCACGCGCCCGTCGCCGCCCACGGTGTGCTTGAAGGCGATGGCCAGGTCACCCGTGCCGGTGGCGCAGTCGAGCACCGCGTCGCCCGGCTTCGCGCCCGAGAGCTGGATGGCCTTGCGGCGCCACAGGCGGTGGATGCCGAAAGACAGGACCTCGTTCGTCACGTCGTAGCGCGTGGCGATGGAGGAGAACATCTGGCGCACTTCGGTGCTCATCGGGCTCCCGCTGCGTGGGCCGGCTGCACCGGCCGCGTGAGGTGTCGGTTCATCGCCGCGAGGATGGGCGGCAGCCGCCGCATCACGGCGTCGAAGCGCTCGGGGGTGAGGGCCTGGTGGCCGTCACACAGGGCCTGCTCGGGGCGCGGGTGCACCTCGATGAGCAGCCCGTCCGCGCCCGCCGCCACGGCCGCCAGGGCCATGGGCAGGATGAGGTCCGCGTTGCCGGTCGCGTGCGAGGGGTCCACGATGACGGGCAGGTGCGTGCGCTGCTTGGCGAGCGCCACCGCCGCGAGATCCAGCGTGTTGCGCGTCTCGGTCTCGAAGGTGCGGATGCCGCGCTCGCACAGGATGACCTGCTCGTTGCCGCCCGCGAGCAGGTACTCCGCGGCGAGGAACCACTCCTGCACCGTGGCGGAGAGGCCGCGCTTCACCAGCACGGGCTTCCTCACCTTGCCCAGCGCCCGCAGCAGCGCGAAGTTCTGCATGTTGCGCGCGCCCACCTGCAGCACGTCCGCGTGCTCGAGCATCATCGGGATCTGCGCGGTGTCCATCACCTCGCTGATGACCGGGAGCCCGTTCTTGCGCCCCGCCTCGGCGAGGATGCGCAGGCCCGGCTCGCCCATGCCCTGGAACGCGTAGGGGCTGGTGCGCGGCTTGAAGACGCCGCCGCGCAGCAGGTGCGCGCCCGAGCGCGCCACCGCGGCGGCCGCCGTCTCGGTCTGCTCCACGCCCTCCACCGCACAGGGGCCCGCCATCACCACGAAGCCCGCGCCGCCGATCTCCAGCCCCTGCGTGCCCACGCGCACGCGGGTGTCCTCCGGATGGGCCTCGCGCCAGACGAGCCGCGGTCCCGGGTCGCGGACCTTGCCGCCCCCGCTCACCTGCGTGTCGTCTGCCCGCTTGCCGCTCACCGGTCGCTCCAGTTCAACGAGTTCAAGCCGTTTTGAACTCCGTGATGCATGTATAGCCGGATTGGAATAGAAGACAACCGATGGTGACGCGGGCCAGCCCGCCCATGAGGACCGCTGATGACGACGCACACTCCGCTTGACGGACGCCGCTACGTGGCCGGGACCCTGTCCCTGCCCGCGGTGGATCCGCTCGCGGGCGCGGACGTGCTGGGGCTGCCCTCGGTATACTGGGAGCGCCCGCTCGCGCAGGAGGCGGCCGCAGGGTGGGGCGAGGCAGCGGCCGTCGGCGCGGACGACGCCGCGGGCGCCCTGCGCGTGCTCGAGGCGCTCGCCTCGGATGGCGCGGTGCGCTGGCTGGGCGGTGCGGCCGAGGCGATGCCCGGTCCGTGGTTCGGCGGCATGCGCTTCGCGGCCTCGCAGGGGCCCGACTACGCGGGCGGCGCGCTGGGCTGGGACAGCTTCGGCCACGGGCGCTGGGTGCTGCCCGAGCTGCTGGTGTGGCGTGTGGAGGGCGGCCTGCGCGCCGCGGCCTTCGCCCCGGAGGACGCGGGCGGCGAGGACCGGGTGCGCTCGCGCCTCGAGCGCGTGCGCAATGCCTTTCCAGAGCGGTACCGGCACGCCAGAGAAGGCGCGCAGCACCTGCAGCTGCGCTCCTCGCGCGAGGGCTTCGAGGCGCGGGTGAGCCGGGCGCTCGAGGCCATCGGGTCGGGGGCGTTGCAGAAGGTGGTGATGGCGCGCGCCATCGACGCCCAGGCCGAGCAGCCCTTCTCTCTGGTGGACGTGCTCGCGCGGCTGCGCGAGCAGAACCCGCGCTGCGCGACCTTCCTGCTGCGCGCGCCGGGCGGCACCGCCTTCGTGGGGGCGACGCCCGAGACGCTGTGCCGCATGGAGGGCGCCCGCCTGAGCACCGAGGCGCTCGCGGGCTCGGCGTCGCCCGCGCAGGCGGGGGCGCTCGCGGGAAGCGACAAGGACCTGCGCGAGCACCGCTCGGTCGTGGACGGCATCCGCGAGGCGCTCGCGCCGCTGTCCAGCGCGGTGCACGCGGACGAAGCGCCCGCGCTGCTCGCGCTGAAGAACGTGGTGCACCTGCGTACGGGCATCGAGGCGGAGCTGAAGGAGGGTGTGGGCCCCGCGGCCCTGGTGTCCGCGCTGCACCCGACGCCCGCGGTGGGCGGCAGCCCTCGCGAGCGCGCGCTGCACTTCCTGCGCGAGCACGAGGCGCTGGATCGCGGCTGGTACGCGGGGCCGGTGGGCTGGGTGGGGCCGGGGCGCGCGCACCTGGTAGTGGCGCTGCGCTCGGCGCTGGTGGAGGGCGCGCGGGCGCGGCTCTTCGTGGGGGCGGGCATCGTGCGCGGCTCGGACCCCGCGGCCGAGTGGCGCGAGACGGAGATCAAGGGCGTGGCCATGCGGCGCGCGCTCGGAGAGGCGAATGTCTGACGCGAACCTGAATCAGCTCTGGGCCCGCGCGCTGGTGGAGGAGCTGGTGCGCGGCGGCGCGCGCGAGGCGGTGGTGTGCCCGGGCTCTCGGTCCACGCCGCTCGCGCTTGCCTGCGCGGAGGTGCCGGGGCTGCGGCTGTGGTCGGTCATCGACGAGCGCTCGGCGGGCTTCTTCGCTCTGGGCCTCGCGAAGGAGAGCGGTGCCCCGGCGCTGCTGGTCGCCACCAGCGGCACGGCGGGCGCACACTTCTACCCGGCCGTCATCGAGGCCGCGATGACGGGCGTGCCCCTGGTGGTGCTCACCGCGGACCGTCCGCTCGAGCTGCAGGGCTGGGGCGCACCGCAGACCATCCCGCAGGCGCGCCTCTTCGGAGACTTCGCGCGCGCGTACGCGGACGTGGGTCTGCCCGAGGCCACCACGGTCTCCCTCGCGCACCTGCGCGCCACGGCGGCGCGCGCGGTGGCCACCTCGCTGCGCGCCCCCCGCGGCGCCGTGCAGCTCAACGTCCCGCTGCGCGAGCCGCTCGCGCCGGTGCCCGAGCCCTTCGGCGAGGAGCGCCTCGCGCCGCTCGCCCGCGAGGGGAGGGGCGCTCAGCCCTTCGTGCGCATCCTGCAGTCCGCGCGCGCGCCGGACGCGGCCGCGCTCGCCGAGGTGCGTGCGCTCGTGGAGGCGAAGCCGCGCGGCGTCATCGTGTGCGGACCGCGCGATGCGGAGGACGGCTTTCGCGAGGCCATCGAAGTGCTGTCGCGCGCGAGCGGCTATCCGGTGCTCGCCGAGGCGAGCTCCCAGGTGCGCTTCGGCGGCAGCGGCGCTCCTGTGCTCTCGCTCTACGACGCGCTGCTGCGCCATCCGCCCTTTGCGCAGGCGCACCGTCCCGACGTGGTCCTGCGCTTCGGCGGAGGGCTCACGCCGAAAGTGCCGCAGGCCTGGCTGGACGCGTCGGGCGCGGACGTCGTGCTCTTCAGCGACGAGGGCGCGCTGGTGGACCCCGCGCACCGCGCCTCGCGCATCCTCGAGGGCTCCGCGGTGCTCGCCGCACGCGCGCTCGCGCAGGGCCTCTCGCGAGGCCTCGGGGCCTGGGCCTCCAGCTTCCAGCAGGCGGAGCGACGCGCCCTCGGCGCACTCGAGGCGGCGTTCGCCGCGCAGCAGGACCTGAGCGAGCCGCGGGTGGCGCGCGAGGTCGTGGCGGCGCTACCGGCCGGCGCCCAGCTCTTCATCTCCAGCAGCATGCCCATCCGGGACGTGGACGCCTTCGCGCCCGCCTCCGGCGCCGCGCTGCGCGTGCTCGCGAACCGCGGGGCGAACGGCATCGACGGCATCGTGTCCACGGCGCTCGGCGCAGCGGCTTCCTCCGGGCGGCCCACCGCGCTGCTCACCGGAGACCTCGCCTTCCTGCACGACGTGGGCGGACTGCTCACGGCGCGCCGCCAGGGCGTGTCGCTCACCGTCGTCGTGGTGAACAACGACGGCGGCGGCATCTTCAGCTTCCTGCCGCTCGCCGGCACCACCCGCCACTTCGAGCCGCTGTTCGGCACGCCGCACGGCGTGGACCTCGCGCACGCGGCGGCGCTGTACGGCGCCCGCTTCGAGCGCCCCGCCACGCCGGGCGCCCTGCGCGCCGCGGTGCAGGCGGGACTCGAGGGCGGGCTGCACCTGGTGGAGGTGCGCACCGAGCGCGGCGGCAACGTCGAGGCACACCGCGCGCTGTTCGCGAAGATGGCAGCCGCACTGGGAGACGGACCATGGGCGTGACGCTGGCGTACGAGACGTGGGGCGAGGGGACGCGGCCGCTGCTGCTGCTGCACGGCTTCACGGGCAACCGCAGCGCGTTCGATCACCTGCGCCCGCTGCTCGGCCCCTCCATTCGAGCCATCGCGGTGGACCTGCCCGGCCACGGCGAGACGCCGCTGCCCACCCGTACGGGGCGCGACGGCTTCATCGAGACGGTGGAGGCGCTGCTCGCGCTCGTCACGCGCCTGGGCCACCCCTCGGTGGACCTGCTGGGCTACTCGCAGGGCGCGCGGCTCGCGCTGGCCCTCGCGGTGCGGGCACCGGAGCGCTTCGGACGGCTCATCATGGAGAGCGGCTCGCCGGGCCTGCACCGTCGCCAGGAGCGCGCCGA
The DNA here is from genome assembly GCF_009659535.1 of Aggregicoccus sp. 17bor-14. NCBI lineage: Bacteria > Pseudomonadati > Myxococcota > Myxococcia > Myxococcales > Myxococcaceae > Aggregicoccus > Aggregicoccus sp. 17bor-14. Next base: position 47,174 of record NZ_VJZZ01000008.1, on the reverse strand, counting down.
GCGACGGCTCGCGGACGCGAAGCTCGCGGCCTTCATCCGCACCCAGGGCGTGGAGGCCTTCGTCGAGCGCTGGGAGGCGCTGCCGCTCTTCGACGGCTTGCGCCAGCTGCCGCCCGCGCTGCAGCAGGCTCTGCGCGCGCGCCGCGGCAGTGGCAACGCGGAGGGACTGGCGGGCGCGCTGGAGTGCCTCGGCCTCGGTGCGCAGCCGGACTACTGGCCCAGCCTGCACCGCCAGCGCTTGCCCACGCTGCTGCTCACGGGCGCGCAGGACGCGAAGTTCACGCAGATTGCCCGCCGCATGGCCGCGGACCTCCCGGTGGTGTGGCGCCACGCGCTCGCGGGCTGCGGCCACGCGCCGCACCTGGAGGCCCCCGAGGTGTACGCGCGCGAGGTGCTCTCCTTCCTGCAGACGCCCTGGTACGAAGCGCCGGCCGAGTTCGAACCGGCCGCCGTCAGCGTGCGCGCCTCCTAACCCCACAGCCCATGACCTCTTCCGCTCCCTCGATGCAGACGCTCTCCGCGAAGCCCCGCCCCACGCTCGGCACCTGGGTGATGGCCGCCCGGCCCAAGACGCTCACCGCTGCCGCCGCCCCCGTGGTGGTGGGCACCGGGCTCGCATTCGGCGAGGGCGTGGGCCACTGGCTTCCCGCGCTCGCGGCGCTGCTCGGTGCGATGCTGATCCAGATCGGCACCAACTTCACGAACGACTACTACGACTTCAAGAAGGGCGCGGACACGCACGAGCGGCTCGGGCCCACGCGCGTGACGCAGAGCGGGCTCATCGCACCTTCGACCGTGCTCGCCGCGGCGCTGGGCTGCTTCGCGCTCGCCATCGTCAGCGGCATCTACCTCGTCGTCATCGGCGGCTGGCCCATCGTGGCCATCGGCCTCGCCTCGGTGCTGTGCGGCTACGCGTACACGGGCGGGCCCTTCCCCCTCGCGTACAACGGGCTGGGGGACGTGTTCGTGTTCGTCTTCTTCGGCCTCGTGGCGGTGACGGGCACCTACTACGTGCAGGCGCTCTCCGTGAGCACCGCCGCGTGGTGGGCGGCGCTGCCGGTGGGCGCGCTGGGCACCTGCATCCTGGTCGCGAACAACCTGCGTGACGCGCGCACGGATGCGAAGGCGAACAAGCGCACGCTGATCGTGCGCTTCGGCATCCCGGCCGGGCGCGGCGAGTACGTGGCGCTGCTCCTGCTCGCCTTCCTCACGCCGGTGGCCATGCTCGCCCTGGGACTCGCGAGCCGCTGGGTGCTGCTGCCGCTGCTCTCGCTGCCTGCGGCCCTTCCACCCCTGCGGCTCGTCATGCGCGGCGAGGGCGGGGCGCTGGGCCCTGCGCTTGGCGGCAGTGCGCGCCTGCAGATGGTGTACAGCGTGCTCTTCGCCGTGGGCCTGTGCCTGAGGTGAGCCGGTGCGGCTGACGCGCCTCGAGCTCGCGCCGCTCGCGCTGGAGTTCCGCACGCCGCTGCGGACCGCGCGCGGTGCCTACGCGCGGCGCGAGGGCTTCGTCCTGCGCGTGCACGAGGTGGGAGGCGCGGTGGGGCAGGGGGAGGCGATGCCCCTGCCCGAGTTCGGCACCGAGTCGCTCGAGGCCTGTGGCCGCGCACTGCGCGAGGCGTGCGCGGCGCTCCAGGGCGCGAGCGTCGCGCCCGAGCTCGCGGCCATCACCGCGGCTCTCGGCACCGCGCTCCCCTCGGCGGCGCGCCACGCGCTGGAGCTCGCGCTGCTGGACCTCGGCGCCCAGGCCCGCGGCGAGTCCGTTGCGCGCTGGCTCTCGCCCACGGCGCGTGACGCAGTGGAGGTCAATGCGCTACTCGGCGCAAGCGAGCCAGGGGCGCTCGCTGCCGAGGCGCGCGACGCCGTGCAGCGCGGCTTTCGCACCCTCAAGGTGAAGGTCGGCCGCGCGGACGACGTCGCCCGTCTCTCGGTGGTGCGCGAGGCCGTGGGAAGCCGCGTGTGTCTGCGCGTCGACGCGAACGGGGCCTGGTCGGCGGACGAGGCCCTCGAGGCGCTCGCGGGCCTGCAGCCCCTGGGGCTCGAGCTGTGCGAACAGCCCGTGGCGGCGGATGACCTCGCGGGCTTCCGCAGAGTGGCGGCGGATTCCGCGTGCCGTCTCGCCGCGGACGAGTCCCTCGCCGTGCCCGACGCCCTCGAAGCACTGCTCGCCGAGCGCGTCGTGGATGTGCTGGTGCTCAAGCCAATGGTCCTCGGCGGACTTCTGCCGGCGCTCGCGCTCGCCCGGCGTGCATCCGCGCGGGGGCTCGAGGCGTACGTCACCAGCTCGCTCGACGGGGTGGTGGCGCGCGCCGGTGCAGCGCAGCTCGCCGCGGCACTCCCCTCCGGCGCGCTGGCCTCGGGGCTCGCGGTGGGTCACCTCTTCGTCGGCGAGCCCGTGCACGCCTATTCGCCCGTGCAGGGGCGTATCCCATTGCCGCCGGGCCCGGGGCTCGGACTGGAGCCGCCGCGGTGACGCCCACGCCCCACCTCTGTCCCATCCGCCAGGGCGCTGAGCGTCACCCCGAGGCCCTCGCGCTCAGCGCAGGCGCCCGGCGCTGGAGCTACGCGGCACTCGACGCCGACGTCGCGCAGTGGACGGCGCTGCTCGAGCGGCGCGGGGTGGGGGAGGGCGATCGCGTGGCAGTGCTCGCCGGCAGCCATCCGCTCGTCGTTCCGCTCTTCTTCGCGCTGGGGCGCCTGCGGGCGGTGGCGGCGCCGCTGAATGCGCGCCTCACCGCGAGCGAGCTCTCCCCGCTGCTGCAGCGCCTGCAGCCCCGGCTCACGCTGGCGCTCGAAGCACTGCGAGAGCGACTCCCCGGGGCCGAGTCGCTCGAGGCGCTCGCCGAGGAGGCGCGCGCCCTTCCGGGCTCTGCGCGCCGTGAAGCCCTGACGGACGATGCCGAGCGCGTCATCCTCTTCACCTCCGGCACCACGGGCGTGCCCAAGGGCGCGGTGCTCACGGAGGGAAACTTCCGCGCGGCCGCGCGCGCCTCGGCGGCGAACCTCGGCGCCCGGCCCGCGCCGCGCTGGCTGGGCCTGCTGCCGCTCTTCCACGTGGGCGGCCTCACCATGCTCACGCGCAGCGCCTACGCGGGCGGGGCGCTGCTCCTGCACGAGCGCTTCGACGCCGCGGCAGTGAACCGCGCCATCGACGAGGACGGGGCGAGCCACGCGAGCTTCGTGGCCACCACGCTGGAGAGGGTGCTCGACGCGCGCGGGGACCGACCCGTGCCGCCCAGCTTCCGGCTCGCGCTGCTGGGGGGAGGGCCGGTGCCCCCGCCGCTCGTGGCGCGCGCCCGCGCCGTCGGCCTGCTCGCGCTGCAGACCTACGGGCTGACCGAAGCCTGCGCCCAGGCGGCGACCGAGCGCCCGGACGAGGCCACGGGACAGAACGCGGGCCGGGCCCTGCCGGGGCTCGCCCTGCGCGTGGTGGGGGCGGACGGCGCCCCCCTGCCTGCCGGGGCAGAGGGGGAGATCGAGGTGCGCGGCCCTACCGTGATGAAGGGCTACTTCCGTCAGCCCGAGGCCACGCGCGAGGCCCTGCGCGACGGCTGGCTGCGCACGCGCGACGTGGGCGTGCTGGACTCCGAGGGGCGCCTCACGGTGCTCTCGCGGCGCACGGACCTGCTCGTGTGCGGCGGCGAGAACGTGTACCCGGCGGAGATCGAAGCGGTGCTCGCCGCGCACCCCGCGGTGCGCGAGGCGGCGGTGGGGGGCGTGCCGGACCCGCGCTGGGGCCAGGTGCCGGTGGCGGCGGTGGCCCTGCGCGAGGGGCACGCGTGGCCCGGCGCCGAGGCGCTCGAGGCCTTCTGCCGCGCGCGGCTCGCCGGCTACAAGGTGCCGCGCCGCTTCCTGCAGACGGGGGAGCTGCCGCGCAACGCGATGGGCAAGGTGGACCGGGTGGCGCTGCGCGCGCTGCTCGGCGCCTGAGCCGCCGGGCGCGATTTTCGGGCCCGCATTCGTTCCCTTCTCGACGCGTGGAAGCGATAAGCGCGGGCAAGGCGCACCCGGGCCAAACTCCTTGACGCAGGGAGTCCGGTTCCTGAGTATCCCCGCGCCTTCGAGAAACGCGACTCAAACACAGCCTCCAGGAGCTCCCGCGCATGGCGCCCAAGACCGGCGAGAAGATCACCCTGCAGAACGGCAAGCTGTCGGTGCCGGACCACCCGATCGTCCCCTTCATCGAGGGTGACGGCACCGGCCGCGACATCTGGCGCGCCTCCCAGATGGTGTTCGACGCCGCGGTGAAGAAGGCCTACGGCGGCAAGCGCCAGATCGCCTGGTACGAGGTGCTCGCGGGCGAGAAGGCCTTCAACCAGACGAAGAACTGGCTGCCGGACGAGACCGTCGAGGCGTTCCGCACCTACCTGGTGGGCATCAAGGGCCCGCTGACCACGCCGGTGGGCGGCGGCATCCGCTCGCTCAACGTGGCGCTGCGCCAGATGCTGGACCTCTACGTGTGCCTGCGCCCCGTGCGCTACTTCAAGGGCGTGCCCAGCCCGGTGAAGACCCCCGAGAAGGTGGACATGACCATCTTCCGCGAGAACACCGAGGACATCTACGCGGGCATCGAGTTCGAGGCGGGGAGCGAGCGCGCGGCGAAGGTGCTCGCGTTCCTGCAGAAGGAGTTCCCCAAGGACTACGCGAAGATCCGCTTCCCGCAGAACGTGGGCCTGGGCGTGAAGCCCGTCTCGAAGGAGGGCAGCGAGCGCCTCATCCGCGCCGCCATCGAGTACGCGGTGCTGCACAAGCGCAAGAGCGTCACGCTCGTGCACAAGGGCAACATCATGAAGTTCACCGAGGGCGCGTTCCGCCAGTGGGGCTACGAGCTCGCGGCGCGCGAGTTCGGCGACAAGGTCTACACCTGGGATCAGTGGGAGGCCACCAAGGCCGCCAAGGGTGAGGACGCGGCGAACGCCGAGCAGAAGGCGGCCGTCTCCGCGGGCAAGATCATCATCAAGGACTCCATCGCGGACATCACCCTGCAGCAGGTGCTCACCCGTCCGGACGAGTTCGATGTCATCGCCACGCTCAACCTCAACGGCGACTACCTCTCGGATGCGCTCGCCGCGCAGGTGGGCGGCATCGGCATCGCGCCGGGCGGCAACATCAACTACCTCACCGGCCACGCCGTCTTCGAGGCCACCCACGGCACCGCGCCGAAGTACGCGGACCAGGACAAGGTGAACCCGGGCTCCGTCATCCTCTCCGGGGACATGATGCTGCGGCACATGGGCTGGCACGAGGCGGCGGACCTGATCATCCAGGGCATGGACCGCGCCATCGCGGCGCGCACCGTGACCTACGACTTCGCGCGTCTGATGAAGTCGGACGGCAAGGGCGAGGTGCGCGAGGTGAAGTGCTCCGAGTTCGCGCAGGCCATCATCCAGCACATGTAGTCATTCCGGTACCCACACCCGAGGGACAACACATGCACCACAAGACCAAGAAGAAGATCGGCCTCATCGGCGGCGGACAGATCGGCGGCAACCTGGCGCTGCTCTCCGTGCAGAAGCAGCTCGGCGACGTGGTCCTCTACGACATCCCGGCCGCCGAGGGCATGGTCAAGGGCAAGGCCCTGGACATCAACCAGCTCTCCGCCGTGGACGGCTACGACGCGCGCGTGCTCGGCACCACGGACTGGAAGGACGTGGCCGGCTCGGACGTGATCATCATCACGGCGGGCGTCCCCCGGAAGCCGGGCATGAGCCGCGAGGACCTGCTCGAGATCAACCTCAAGATCATGCGGGACGTGGCGACCAACATCAAGCAGCACGCCCCGGACGCCTTCGTGATCAACATCGCGAACCCGCTCGACGCGATGGTGTACGCGCTGCACAAGATCTCCGGCCTGCCCAAGCACATGGTGGTGGGCATGGCGGGCGTGCTCGACACCAGCCGCTTCAAGTGCTTCGTGGCCGAGGCCCTGGGCTGCTCCATCCGTGACATCGAGGCGCTCGTCCTCGGCGGCCACGGCGACGACATGGTGCCCCTCATCCGCTACGCCACCGTGGGCGGCGTGCCCCTCACCGAGCTGCTCCCCAAGGAGAAGCTGGACCCCATCATCAAGCGCACCCGCGAGGGCGGCGCCGAGCTGGTGGGCCTGTACAAGACGGGCAGCGCCTACTTCGGCCCCGCGGCGAGCGCCATCGCCATGGCGGAGAGCTACCTGCTGGACCGCAAGCGTGTGCTGCCGGGCGCGGCCCTGCTCGAGGGCCAGTACGGCATCAACGGCTACTTCTTCGGCGTGCCGGTGACCATCGGCGGCCACGGCGTGGAGAAGATCCACGAGATCAAGCTCAACGCCGAGGAGAAGGCCGAGATGGAGAAGAGCTTCCAGTCGGTCAAGAAGACCGTGGACAGCGTGAAGCTCTAGTCCTCTCCGACCGGGGCTCCCGAGCGCTCGCTCGGGGCCACGGTGCGGTTCCAGGCCCCGGCCGCGCGCGGAATGAACCCCGCGTGGCCCGGGGCCTAATGTTGCAAATGGGGGGCACTAATCTCCCCCTGAACAGCCGTCTTTGCGGCAAAGTTCACCCAAGTTATCAAGCCTTTGTAGACCTGCGCGGCGAGGGCCGCCGCACAGGGCCCCGGGGGGCCAGACGCCGCGGGAGCAGGTGAGGGGACCTCCTCACCTGGGGGCGCGAGCGGCAGGCTCAGACCGCAGAAGGAGCGACACGCATGGCTGCAGCAGCGCGATTCACGGTGGTCGGCGGCGGACTCGCCGGACTGATGACGACCATCAAGCTGGCCGAGGCAGGGCACCACGTCGACGTGCTGTCGATCGTGCCGGTGAAGCGGTCCCACTCGGTGTGCGCGCAGGGCGGCATCAACGGCGCGGTGAACACCAAGGGTGAGGGCGACCACCCGGACATCCACGTGATGGACACGCTGCGCGGCGGCGACTTCCTCGCGGAGCAGGTGTCCGTGAAGGGCATGTGCTACGCGGCCCCCGGCATCATCTACATGCTGGACCGCATGGGCGTGACCTTCAACCGCACCAGCGAGGGCCTGCTCGACTTCCGCCGCTTCGGCGGCACCCTGCACCACCGCACCGCGTTCGCGGGCGCCACCACCGGCCAGCAGCTGCTCTACGCGCTGGACGAGCAGGTGCGCCGCTACGAGGCCGAGGGCAAGGTCACCAAGTACGAGTACTGGGAGTGGCTCGGCACGGTGAAGGACGAGGGCGGCCGCTGCATCGGCAGCGTGGCCATCGACCTGCGCACCATGGAGATCCGCACCTTCCCGGCGGAGGCCGTGTGCCTCGCCACCGGTGGCCCCGGCATCGTGTTCGGCCGCTCCACCAACTCCATCATCAACACCGGCACCGCGGCGGGCCGCGCCTACATGGAGGGCGCCGTCTACGCGAACGGCGAGTTCATCCAGGTGCACCCGACCTCCATCCCGGGCGAGGACAAGCTGCGCCTGATGAGCGAGAGCGTGCGCGGCGAGGGCGGCCGCGTCTGGGTGCCCAAGAAGAAGGCGGACCCGCGCAAGCCGGCGGACATCCCCGAGAGCGAGCGCTGGTACTTCCTCGAGGAGAAGTACCCCAAGTACAAGAACCTGGTGCCGCGCGACGTCGCGACCCGCGAGATCTTCGCGGTGTGCCGCGAGCTGGGCATGGGCATCAACGGCAAGGACGGCGTGTACCTGGACGTCACGCACATCCCGGCCAAGACCCTGGACGCCAAGATCAAGGGCGTCATGGAGATCTACGAGAAGTTCGTGGGCGATGACCCGCGCCACACCCCGATGGTCATCTTCCCGGGCATGCACTACTCGATGGGCGGCCTGCACGTCTCCTTCGAGGCGGACAGCAAGACCCAGACCCCGCTGGTGGGCAGCCCGAAGAACCAGTCCACCGCCATCCCGGGCCTCTACGCCACGGGCGAGGCGGACTACGCCTTCCACGGCGCGAACCGCCTGGGTGCGAACTCGCTGCTCTCCTGCATCTACTCGGGCCAGATCGGCGGGCCCGCCATGGCCGCCTACGCGTACAACAACGCGAAGAGCGCCACGGACGGCAACGAGCGCCACTTCCAGAGCGCGCAGAAGTACTGGAAGGAGCGCTTCGAGGGCATCCGCAAGATGAACGGCTCGGAGAACCCCTACGGCCTCGCCAAGGAGCTCGGCGAGCTCATGACCGAGAACTGCACGGTGGTTCGCTACAACGCGAAGCTCAAGAAGACCGTGGAGCAGATCCGCGAGCTGAAGGAGCGCTGGAGCCGCTGCAACGTGCTGGACACGGGCAACCTGGCCAACCGCTCGCTCTCCTTCACCAACCAGCTGTGGAACATGTTCGAGCTGGGCGAGGTGATCGCCAAGAGCGCGCTGCTGCGCGACGAGAGCCGCGGCGCCCACTACAAGCCGGACTTCCAGCTGCCCGAGCCCAAGACCAAGGACCCGCGCCAGGATCCGGCGTGGATGGAGCTGTGGAAGGCGCGCCACCAGAAGTGGGCGAAGACCACCATGGCCCGCCACGACGTCTCCGGCCCGCAGATCACCTACGACGAGATCCCGACCCCGGTCCTGGATCCCGAGCCGCGCTGGTACGCGTAAGCCACCCCTCTTAGGAAGCGAGAGCCAACCATGGACACTGCACAGGCGAGCGCCGTCACCACCAAGACCGTGACCTTCCGCATCTGGCGGCAGGAGGAGGGCAAGGAGGGGCGCTTCGACGAGTTCCGCATCCCGTATGCGAAGGGCGCGAACGTGATCTCCTGCCTCATGGAGATCCAGCGCAACCCCGTCACCACCGATGGCAAGCGCGTGCCGCCGGTGGTGTGGGACTCCGCGTGCCTCGAGGAGGTGTGCGGCAGCTGCGCGATGAACATCAACGGGCGCGTGCGCATGGCGTGCTCGGCCCTCATCGACAAGCTCGAGCAGCCCATCACGCTCGAGCCGATGAAGAAGTTCCCGGTGGTGCGCGACCTCGCCGTGGACCGCGAGCGCATGTTCGGCGCGCTCAAGCGGGTGAAGGGCTGGATCAACGTGGACGGCACCCACAACCTGGGGCCGGGCCCGCGCCAGAGCCCGAAGGATCAGTCCACGATGTACGTGCTCTCCACGTGCATGACCTGCGGCAGCTGCCTCGAGGCCTGCCCCCAGGTGACGCTGGACAACGACTTCATCGGCGCGGCCGCCATCAGCCAGGCGCGGCTCTTCAACATGCATCCCACCGGCAAGCTCAACGCCGAGGAGCGGGTGCGCGCGCTGATGGGCCCCGGCGGCATCCAGGAGTGCGGCAAGGCGCAGAACTGCGTGAAGGTCTGCCCGAAGGAGATCCCGCTCACCACCTCCATCTCGGTGATGAACCGCGAGGTGAGCAAGCAGCTCTTCAAGGACATCTTCTTCCAGGAAGGCGAGCAGAAGGCCTCGGCCGGTCCGGGCTAGGCGCTCGCGCTGCTGCAGTCCCCCGCGAGGAACGAGGGCCCCGCTCTCCGGCGTGTCGCCGGGGCGGGGCCTTCGCCTTTGCGGGCCTTCAAGATGCTTGCCATCGGGGCCGTATTGCGGGAGAGAGGGCCCCACGCGTAGGCGCCCCCTCCGTCGTGGCGGCGCCCCCCCCTCGATTCACCCGGAGCCCCGATGAAGATCCACGAGTACCAGGGCAAGGAACTCTTCAAGAAGTACGGTGTCCCCACGCCCAACGGCATCCTCGTCAGCTCGCCCGACGAGGCCGAGGCCGCGGCGAAGCAGCTCGGCACCGCCGTCACGGTGGTGAAGGCGCAGATCCACGCCGGTGGCCGCGGCAAGGGCGGCGGCGTGAAGCTGGCCAAGAGCCCCGCGCAGGCCAAGGAGCTGTTCGGCCAGATCATGGGCATGCAGCTCGTGACGCACCAGACCGGCCCCGCCGGCCAGAAGGTGCGCAAGATCTACATCGAGCAGGGCCTCGACATCGCGCGCGAGCTCTACCTCGGCCTCACCCTCGACCGCGCCACCAGCCGCATCACGTTCATGGCCAGCAGCGAGGGCGGCATGGACATCGAGGAGGTGGCGGAGAAGCACCCCGAGAAGATCCTCCGCGAGGCGGTGGACCCGGCGGTGGGCTACCAGGACTTCATCGGCCGCAAGCTCGCCTTCGGCCTGGGCCTCAGCGGCAACACGGTGAACAAGTTCACCCAGTTCTGCTCGGCGCTCTACCGCATGTACGTGGAGACGGACGCCTCCATCGTCGAGGTGAACCCGCTCGTGGTCCTCAAGGACGGCGGCGTGGTGGCGCTCGATGCGAAGGTGGACTTCGACGACAACGCCATGTACCGCCACCGCGACCTGGCCGAGTTCCGCGACATCAACGAGGAGGACCCCCGCGAGGCGGCCGCCAAGGAGCACGACCTCGCGTACATCGCGCTGGACGGCAACATCGGCTGCATGGTGAACGGCGCGGGCCTGGCCATGGCCACCATGGACACCATCAAGCTGGTGGGCGGCGCGCCCGCGAACTTCCTGGACGTGGGCGGCGGCGCGACGAAGGAGAAGGTGACGGCGGCCTTCAAGCTCATCCTCGCGGACCCCGCGGTGAAGGCGGTGCTCGTCAACATCTTCGGCGGCATCATGAAGTGCGACGTGATCGCCGAGGGCGTGATCGCGGCGGCGAAGGAAGTGCAGCTCAAGATCCCGCTCGTCGTGCGGCTCGAGGGCACGAACGTGAAGGAGGGCAAGGCGCTGCTGAGCAACTCCGGCCTCGCCATCACCCCCGCGGACAACCTGCGCCAGGCGGCCGAGAAGGCCGTGGCCGCGGTCAAGGGCTCGAAGTAATCGCCCGCGCTCCCTTCCCAACCCTTTCGACTCACCCCAGGTAGACCATGAGCATCCTCGTCAACCAAGACACCAAGGTCATCGTCCACGGCATCACGGGCTCGGCCGGCTCCTTCCACGCGAAGCAGATGCTGGAGTACGGCACGAAGATCGTGGCCGGCATGACCCCCGGCAAGGGCGGCACCACCTTCGAGAACAAGGTCCCCGTCTTCAACACCGTCAGCGAGGCGGTGAAGCAGACCGGCGCCAACACCAGCTGCATCTTCGTGCCCCCGGCCTTCGCCGCGGACTCGATCATGGAGGCCGCCGACGCGGGCGTGTCCCTGATCATCACCATCACCGAGGGCATCCCGGTGAACGACATGGTGCGCGCGAAGCGCTACCTCGCCGGCAAGAACGTGCGCCTGGTGGGCCCCAACTGCCCCGGCGTCATCACCCCCGGCGCCAAGTGCAAGATCGGCATCATGCCGGGCTTCATCCACAAGCCGGGCCGCATCGGCGTGGTGAGCCGCTCCGGCACGCTCACCTACGAGGCGGTGTACCAGCTCACGCAGCTGGGGCTCGGCCAGTCCACCGCGGTGGGCATCGGCGGTGACCCGGTGAACGGCACCGACTTCGTGGACGTGCTCAAGCTCTTCAACGCGGACCCCGAGACCGACGCGGTCATCATGATCGGCGAGATCGGCGGCAGCGCGGAGGAGGCGGGCGCCGAGTACATCGCGAAGGAGTTCACCAAGCCGGTGGCGGGCTTCATCGCCGGTGGCAGCGCCCCTCCGGGCAAGCGCATGGGCCACGCGGGCGCCATCATCTCGGGCGGCAAGGGCACCGCCGCCGAGAAGATCAAGGCGATGGAGGCCGCGGGCGTGGTGATGGCCGCGAGCCCCACCGAGCTCGGGACCACCCTGCAGGAGGCCGTGAAGCGCGGCCCCGCGAAGCGCCGCTAAGTCACTTCACCACCCACTACACAGGAGCCACACGAACATGGCCATTGAGCGCACGCTGTCGATCATCAAGCCGGACGGTCTCGAGAAGGGCGTCATCGGCAAGATCATCTCCCGCTTCGAGGAGAAGGGTCTCAAGCCCGTTGCCATCCGCCTGCAGCAGCTCTCGCAGAAGGAGGCCGAGGGCTTCTACGCGGTGCACAAGGAGCGCCCCTTCTTCAAGGACCTGGTGTCCTTCATGATCTCCGGCCCCGTGGTCCTCATGGTGCTCGAGGGCGAGGGCGCGGTGCTCAAGAACCGCGACATCATGGGCGCGACCAACCCTGCGAACGCCGCCCCCGGCACCATCCGCAAGGACTTCGCCACCAGCATCGACAAGAACACCGTGCACGGCTCGGACAGCCTGGAGAACGCGAAGATCGAGGTCGCGTACTTCTTCCGCGAGACCGAGATCCAGACCTACACGGTCCAGAAGTAGGCCCGTCCCTCCGGCCTGCGCGGCCCGGCCGCTCCGCTCCCCGCCAGGCGGGGGGCAGAGGCCGGGCCGCCGCCGTTTCAGTGCGCGGAGGGCAGGGGGCTTTGACGCCCGCCTCCCGCTGTGGGAAGCCTCTCCGTCACCTCGCCGTTAAGACTCCCGCGATGTCGCTCACCCTTCCTGACACCACGCCCATCCCCGCCCCGCCGCCGGCCAAGCGGGTGGACGTGTCTGCGCTCTCGCTCGAGGCGCTCACCCGCTACCTCACCGAGGAGCTGGGCGAGCGTCCCTTCCGCGCGGCGCAGCTGTTCCGCTGGATGCACCAGCGCGGGGCGGTGAGCTTCGAGGAGATGACGGACCTGTCCAAGGTGCTGCGCGAGAAGCTCAAGGAGCACGCGCAGATTGCCCCGCTCGTGAAGGACCTCGAGCAGCGCAGCGTGGACGGCACCATCAAGTTCCGCTTCAAGACGCACGACGGGCGCTACATCGAGAGCGTGTACATGCCCTCGGAGGACCGGCGCACCCTGTGCGTGAGCACGCAGGTGGGCTGCGCGATGGCGTGCACCTTCTGCATGACGGGCACCATGGGGCTCAAGCGCAACCTGACGGCTGGCGAGATCGTCGCCCAGGTGCACGCGGTGAACCGCGCGGTGCGCGAGGAGGAGGGGCACGAGACCTTCCGCCCCCTCTCGAACCTCGTCTTCATGGGCATGGGCGAGCCCCTGCACAACTTCGAGAACCTCAAGACGGCGCTCTCCATCCTGAAGCACAAGGAGGGGCCGAACTTCAGCCACCGGCACATCACCGTGAGCACGGTGGGCCTGGTGCCGATGATCGAGCGCTTCGGCGCCGAGACGGACGTGAAGCTCGCCATCAGCCTCAACGCGAGCACCGACGAGCAGCGCAGCAAGAGCATGCCGGTCAACCGCAAGTGGAACATCGCGGCGCTCATGGACGCCTGCCGCAAGTTCCCCCTGCGCCAGGGCCGGCGCATCACCTTCGAGTACGTGCTCATCAAGGGCTTCAACGACGCGGACGAGGACGCGCACCGGCTGGTGAAGCTGCTCGCAGGCATCCCGGCGAAGGTGAACCTCATCCCGTACAACGCGAACCCCGGCCTGGGCGTGGACGGGCAGCCCTTCGAGAGCACCCCGGAGCAGCGCGCCGAGGAGTTCCGCGCCATCCTCTCCGACGGCCACGTGGCGGCCTACATCCGCCGCAACCGGGGCCGAGACATTGCCGGCGCCTGCGGGCAGCTGGCCAACCGGGGTGATCAGAGCCCCACAGCACAGACCCAAGCACCCGTTGTTACTTGACAATCCGGGCGGCGCCGAATATGGACGCTGCCCCTTTCCCCAACTGGTTGGAGCAGACCATGGCCGTTGTTCTCCGTCTTGCCCGCGCGGGCGCCAAGAAGATGCCGTACTACCACGTGGTTGCGACCGACTCGCGCAACCCCCGCGACGGTAAGTTCATCGAGGCGGTCGGTGCGTACGACCCGAACCAGACCCCCGCGAAGGTGGAGTTCGACTACGACCGCCTCGAGTACTGGCTCAAGACGGGCGCGACCCCCTCCGAGACGGTGGCGGACCTCATCAAGCGCACGCCGAAGACGCAGACCCCGGCCTAACTCCCGCCCGGACTTCCGGACGTGGAGAGGCTTCTCACCTACCTGGCGCAGGCCCTGGTCGACAAACCCGACCAGGTGAGCCTCCGTGTGTCCGACGTGGAGGGTGCCCGGCTCTATGAGCTGCGGGTGGCCCCCGAGGACATCGGCAAGGTCATCGGCCGTGATGGGCGCACCGTGGGCGCCCTCCGGACGCTGCTCGGCGCCGCGGCCCAGAAGGACGGGCAGAAGGTGCGGCTGGAGATCGCGGACGACCGGCGCCCCGGCGGGGCTCCCGGTGCTGCTCCGGGCTCGCCGCCGTCCCCGGGTCCGGGCTCGGATTCAGGCTCGTGAGCCGCACGCCGGCGCCGCACCTCGCGCTGGGCTACGTGGCCCGCGCGCACGGCCTGCAGGGAGAGGTGGCGGTGCGCACCTTCGACCCCGCCTCGGATGCGCTCGACTACGTGCCGCGCGTGCTGGTGCGCCCGCGCGTGGGCCCCGAGCGCGTGCTGGCCATCGAGAGCGTGCGCGGCGCCTCCAAGGAGACCCTGGTCTCCTTCGAGGCGGTGCAGGGGCGCAGCGACGCCGAGGCCCTGGTGGGTGCCAGCGTGCTCGCGTTCCGCGAGGACCTGGAGGCCCCCGAGGAGGGCGAGTACTTCCAGGGCGACCTCGTGGGCCTGCGCGCCGTGGACGAGCAGGGCGCGGAGCTGGGCCAGGTGGAGGAGATCTGGGAGACGGGCGAGGTGCCCAACCTGGTCATCCGCAAGGCCGGCGACGCGGCTTCCGAGCTGGTGCTGCCCTTCGCGGACGACTTCGTGGTCAGCGTGGACCTGGAGCAGGGGCGGCTCGTGGTGCGCCCGCCCGAGTTCATCGAGGACAAGGGCTAGCGGCCCATGGATGACGCCAGCGCCCCGGTGAAGCCGTCCCCGTACCCGGTGGAGCTCGTCACGCTCTTTCCCGGGATGGTGAGCGGCTACCTCTCCTCGAGCATCCTGGGGAAGGCGCAGGAGCGCGGGCAGCTGGGCGTCACGGTGACGGACCTGCGCCAGTACGCGGAGGGCAAGCACCGCGTCACCGACGACACGCCCTACGGGGGCGGGGCGGGCATGGTGATGAAGGTGGACCCGCTGGTGGCGGCCCTGGAGGCCGCGCGTGCGCGCGCCCCGGGCGCCCTGGCGCTGCTGATGAGCCCGCGGGGGCCCACCTTCACCCAGGCCCGGGCGCGCGAGCTCGCGGCCCACGCGGGCGGCCTCATCCTCGTGTGCGGCCGCTACGAGGGCGTGGACGAGCGGGTGATGCCCTACCTCGACGGGGAGCTGTCGCTCGGGGACTTCATCCTGATGGGCGGGGAGGTCGCCGCCCTGGCGGTCGTGGATGCAGTCGCCCGCCTGCTGCCCGGGGTGCTGGGCAACGAGGTCTCCAGCGTGACGGAGAGCTTCGAGGAGGGGCTCCTGGAGCACCCCCAGTACACGCGCCCCGTGAGCTTCCGGGGGGCGGGGGTACCCGAGGTGCTCCAGAGTGGGGACCACGCCCGCATCGCCCGCTGGCGGCGCTGGAAGGCCCTGCAGCTCACCCGGGAGCGGCGCCCGGACCTCTACGCCCGCCTGACCCTCACCCCGGCGGACCTCAAGCTGCTCGCCCGGCGGGAGGAAGATCTCTAGCCCAGGCGTTGCCTCTCAAGTGCCAAGGGAGTGCCGAGGCATTCTGCACACTTGTCCACCCCGCGGGTCTCTGCTAGTACCCCCCGCCTCTTAGCTTTCGTACCTGCATAACCGGAGTGACATTCATGCGCCCCAGCGCCATCGCTTTCATCGAGTCGAAGAACCAGCGGACGGACGTGACCCAGTTCCGCACCGGCGACACCGTTCGCGTCCACTGGAAGGTCAAGGAGGGCGAGAAGGAGCGCGTGCAGCCGTTCGAGGGCATCGTCATCCGCAAGAAGGAGGGCCAGAACCGCGCCACCTTCACCGTGCGCAAGGTCTCCTACGGCATCGGCGTGGAGCGCATCTTCCCGACGCACAGCCCGCGCTACGAGAAGATCGAGGTGCTGAGCCGCGGCGACGTGAACCGCAACCGCCTCTTCTACCTCCGCGACCTCAAGGGCAAGGCGAGCCGCGTGAACACCCAGGAGGACAAGGCCTAAGGCCTCGTCCCCGGAAGGTGCGCTCCGGTCTCCGGAGCGCGCCCCCCGCAAGAGGAGGGTCCGCCCTGCGCGCGGACGCTCCTTTTTCGTTTCTGGACGCTAGGATGCCGGGGGCATGCACCTCCTCGAGCTCGCGGTCCAGAACGTGCGCGGCTTCACCCCGGCGGGCCGCCATCCGCTCAAGCTGGGCTACGTCGTGCTGCGCGGCCCCTCCGCCGAGACGGCGCCCATCGCGCAGCTGGCCATGGCGCTGCTCTACCCGGACGGGCGCGGCGGCGACGCCGCGCTGGTGGCCCCGGGACAGCGCACGGGCAAGGCCGCGCTGAGCCTGCAGGGCAACGACGGCGTCACCTACCGCGTGCTGCGCGAGCTGGGCGGTGCGGGCGGCCTGCACCGGCTCAACCCGGAGACGCAGAAGCCCGAGCTCGTCTCCCAGGACGCGGCCGAGATGGTGCAGGTGCTGCGCGCGCAGGCGGGCGCCCCCACGCGCGGCGTCTTCGAGCAGGTGTACTGCCTGCGCCCCGGGCAGCTGCCCTCGCGCAAGCCCCGCGCCGCGCCCGAGCCGCCGCCGCGCGCGAGCGCCTCGGGGCTTCCGGCCGTGGCGCCCGGGGGCCTCGGGACGCCGGTGACGCCGGCCCGCGACGTCCCCGCGGCCCAGGCGCGCGCGGGCGTGCTCGAGCAGGAGCTCACGCTCGCGCGCGAGGTGGAGGCGATGCAGTTCGAGGCGGACGGGATGACCTCGCAGCTCTTCGAGCTGGACCGGCGCTTCGAGGCGCACGAGGCCCTGCGGGCCCGCGCCGAGGCGGCGCGCGCCGAGGCCCAGGCCACGCCGGGTCCCGAGGCGCTGGGCCTGCCCCAGGACATCGTGGCGCGCGCCACGCGCTATCCCTCGGCGAAGAGCCGGCGGGACGAGGCGCTCGCCAAGGTGCGCGCCGAGCGCGACGAGCTGGACCCCTCGGCGGTGGGCAGCAAGGTGCCGCCGCTCTGGAAGGACCAGGCTTTCTGGGGCTGGACGGCCGCGGGCGCCGCGGCGCTGCTGCTGGGCTTCCTGCTGCAGGGCCCCGGCAAGTACGTGGCGCTGCTGGACGTGCCGCTCTTCGGCGTCGCGGCGGTGCTGGCGCTGCGCTACGTGGAGGAGCTGCAGTACCACGCGCGCGAGACGGGGCGCGGCGGGCGCAGCGCCGCGCGCGAGAAGAAGATCCTCGAGGACTTCGAGGCCGAGGTCTCCGCGGTGCTCAACGCCGTGCGGGCGCTCGACGTGGACGAGCCCAAGGACGTGGTGCCGGCGCTCGCGCGGCGCGAGGAGGTGCGCCAGCGCGCCCTGCAGCTCGAGGCCGAGTTCATGCGGGAGGAGCGCTCGCAGGAGCTCGCGCAGGCGCGTGCGCGCAAGGAGGAGCTGCGCGTGCAGCTCGCCGAGCTCAACGCCCGCATCGAGCAGCAGGGCGCCTACACCCGCGACGCGCGCGAGGTGGAGCGCGAGCTCGCCCGCACGCGCGAGTCCATCGCGCTCGCGCTGCAGCCGGCCGCGGGCGCGGCAGGGCCGGGCGCACCCGGCTCGGACGCGCTCGAGGACCCCACGCCCGCGCTGCTCGCGCTCGCCGCGGACCTGCTGGGCGTGGACGCGCGGGCGGCGGCGCAGCTGCTGCGCGATCGCTGCCTGCAGTACTTCACCGCCCTCACGGACCGCCGCTACCCGCAGGTGGAGTGGGATGCGGCGGGCCGCGCCCAGGTGCTGGTGGCCGCGGGCGGCCGCAAGGTGGGCGCGGGCGAGCTGCCCCCGCGCGACCTGGACCTCTACGCCATCGCGCTGCGCCTCACGGTGGTGGAGCGCGCGAGCGCCCGGGTGAAGGTGCCCTTCCTGGTGGAGGACGTGTTCCAGGGGCTGCTGGACGAGGTGAAGCTGCCGCTGGTGGCCCGCATGCTCAAGCACCTGGGCACGCTCACCCAGGTGGTGCACGCCACCGCGCACCCGGGCTTCGCCCAGATGGCAGACGCCTCCGCTAGCGTCTAGCGCCCGGAGCGGCGCGCGCACGGGGCGCGGGCCGCGAGGTGCACGGGCGGGGGTGGGAGATGGGGCTGGGAGCGCGGCGGGACGGCGGGCGGTGGGACCGGGGCGAGGCGGGCGAGGAGGCGGCGGTCGCGCTGCTGCTGCGGGAGGGCTACCGCATCGTCGCGCGCAACTTCACCTGCCGCTACGGGGAGCTGGACGTGGTGGCGGAGAAGGGCGAGGTGCTCGCGTTCGTGGAGGTGCGGATGCGCTCGAGCGCCGTGTGGGGAGACCCCTCGCACACCGTGTCCTTCGCGAAGCAGCGCCGCGTGGTGAAGGCCGCGCTGCACTTCCTCTTCCGCTCGGGGCTGCAGGGGCGCATGGTCCGCTTCGACGTGGTGACGGTGTTGGGGCGCGGAGAGCGCGCGCGGGTGGAGCACCTGCCCGCCGCCTTCGACGCAGGCATGTGACTCGAGCAGGGGAGACGCAAGGCATGGCAGGCAAGCTCTACCTGGTGGCGACGCCCATCGGGAACCTCGGGGACCTGAGCAGCCGGGCGCTGGAGACGCTGCGCCAGGTGGGCTTCGTGGCCTGCGAGGACACGCGCCACTCGCGCGTGCTGCTCGAGCACTTCGGGCTGCAGAAGGACACGGTGAGCCTGCCCGCCTTCGCGGAGGGCCAGCGCGCAGGCCGCATCCTCGAGCGGGTGGAGGCGGGCGAGGACTGCGCGCTCGTGACGGACGCCGGGAGCCCCGGCATCAGTGACCCCGGCGAGAAGCTCGTGGCCGAGGCGCTCGAGCGCGGGCTCACGGTGGTGCCCGTGCCCGGGCCCACCGCGCTGGTGGCCGCGCTCAGCGCCTCGGGGCTGCCCACCGGGCGCTTCCACTTCCTGGGCTTCCTGCCGCGAAAGGGGCCCGAGCGGCGCGCCATGCTCGAGGAGGTGGCGCCGCTCTCTGCCTCGCTCGTGCTCTACGAGAGCCCGCGGCGGCTCGGCGAGACCCTGGAGGACCTGAAGGAGGTGTGGGGCCCGGAGCGCCGCGCCTGCGTGGCGCGCGAGCTGACCAAGCTGCACGAGGAGTTCGCGCGCGGCACCCTCGGGGAGCTCGCCCAGCGCTACGCGGCGGAGGAGCCGCGCGGCGAGGTGGTGCTGGTGGTGGAGGGGCGCACCGGCTCCACGCGCTGGAGCGAGGAGGAGCTGCTGCGCGCGCTCGAGGCGGGGCTCGGGCGCGGCGAGAAGCTCAAGGCCCTGTCCACCGAGCTCGCGAAGCGCGCGGGCTGGCCCGGCCAGGAGGTGTACCGGCTGGGCCTGGGGCTCAAGCGCTAGAAGTTGAAGGCCAGCGTCAGGTCCACCGAGAAGTCGTACTCCGCGTTGATGCGGAAGCGGCGGCCCGGCAGGTCCGCGCGGAAGTCGAAGTCGGGGTTGAGCTCGTCGCTGCCCGCCGAGCTGTCCACCTTGCCGTCGCCGTTCACGTCCTTGCCCAGCTCGGCGCGGGTGAGATCGTGCGCGGTGTTGTAGACGAGCCCGGTGCCGAGCCGCAGCTGGAAGAAGTCGGTGGCGCTCGCGTAGAAGCCCACCCGGCCGCCCAGCTGCAGGTAGTCCTGGGTGTCCAGCAGCTTGTGCGCGAGCTGGCTCAGCTCGTTCGCGTAGCGGCCCGAGGACACGTAGTTGCCGATGAGCCGCGCATCCAGGCGCACCTTCTGCTGCTTCGCCGGGTTGTCCCACACGGCGAACTCCGAGCCGAAGAGCACGCCGGCCTCGTGGGGCATGCGGATGCCGGTGTCCTCGCGGGTCCATGCGGCGGTGTTGCAGTTCTCCGGGTGCGCCATGCGGCTCGGGTCCGGATCGTCGCAGTTCGAGTACCAGCCCGGCCCGCGGTAGGGCAGGGTGTAGCTCGCGCGGAAGTAGGGCTCGGCCACGCCGATGCGGCGCGAGAGCGCGGTGGAGAAGGTGTACTTGTGGGTGCGGTCGCCCACCCCGCCGCGCGAGTCCGCGTCCGAGGTGTCCTCGGTGGGGTTGAGCAGCGCGGCGGTGGGGGCCTCGTAGTCGAAGGCCACCACCCAGGTGGGCTTGGTCTCGTCGCGGTCCTGGTTGAAGAACGCGTAGGCGAGCCCGAAGGTCATGTTGCCCAGGCCGCCGCGGAAGCTCTCCGCGGGCACGCCGTACAGGGGCTGGCAGCCGGGCGCCGCCGACGTGCCGTCCGCGTTGAGGCAGTTGTTCGTGATGGTGGAGGTGGCCGCCGTGTTGCCCGCGGCGTAGTCCCAGCGCTGGTTCTGCTGGATGATCACCGGCAGGCGGAAGGACAGCTGCAGGTCGCGGTACAGCCCCACCTTCACGTCGATGTTCAGCCGCGAGTCCACGCCGCGGAAGTTCAGCTCGGCGCGGTCCGCGGGGGCGCCGCCCGCCTGGGTCTCGTGGGTGATGCTCGCGTTGCGCTGCGTGCGCTCGAAGCCCAGGTCCACGAACAGCCCGAATGGATCGTTTTCCTCGAAGGAGGACGCGAGCCGGGTGACCTCCGCGGCCCCTGCGGTGAGCGGCGCGCCCAGCACGAGCGCGGCGAGAACGACGCGAACCCCTTGCATCCGACCTCCACTGCCCAGACGTGGGCGAGGGACGCTAGCCAGGGGCTGCGGCGGATACAAGAAGAGGCTGCCCGCGCACACGCGCGGACAGCCTCCGGGGTGGGGCGGCGGGTGCCGCCCTGGGCTACGGGGTGCTCTTCGCCGTGGCGGTGGGCGCGGCCGCGGCGGTGGCGCCGCCCGCGGGCGCAGCCGGGCTCGGCGAGAGCAGCGCGTCCAGGCGGCGCACCTCGGCGTCGAAGGTCGCGCGCTGCAGGTTCGAGAGCGAGCGGCGGTAGGTGCGGTGGTTGTCGTAGGGATCGATGACCGCGTCCGCCGCGCTCATCATCTGGTAGTGCAGGTGGGGCGCGAAGCTGTGGCCGGTGTTGCCCGAGCGGGCGAGCACGGCGCCCTGGGTGAAGCGGTCGCCCACCTTGAGGGTCTTGGGCAGCTCCTCCAGGTGCAGGAAGAAGGCGTGGCGGCCCTTGCCGCCGCTCTCCTGGAGGTCCAGGCAGTTGCCGTTGGCGCGCCAGCTCCAGTTCTTGCGGACGATGACGCCGTTGAAGGGCGCCTTCACCGGGGTGCCCACGGCGGTCTTGAAGTCCACGCCCTTGTGGTGGCGGCCGTCCTTGAGCAGCGAGGTGATCTGCTCGAAGTCGTCCACCGGGCTGTGCTCGAGGCGCATCTCCAGCTCCTCGCCGGAGGGCTGGTAGTAGCGCGCGTACTTCTCACCCTCGGGCTGCACGCGGTAGGCGCGGTAGGTCTGGTTGTTCTTCAGGCTGGTGAAGCGCACCGCGTGCACCAGCGGCTCCTCGTTGGGGCGCTCCTGGTAGAGCACCTCGAGCTTGTCGCCGCGCAGCAGATCGCGCGGCACCTCCACCCACCACACCAGCGTGCGCGTCACCACCTGGGCGAGCGCGGGGCCGGTCTGGGCGCCGGCGGCGCCGACGAGCGCAGTCTCCAGCGGACCGTCGATGGAGATGACGGCGCGCTTCATGCCCGCCTGGGTGAGCGCGTCCGGGGGTGCGTGCGGCACCGGCGCCACGGTGGGGGCAGCTGCCGCCGTGGCCGAGCCCGCGTCAGGCGCAGCGCCGCTGCCCGCGTTCGCCTGCTGGCCCATGCCGGGCAGCGCGCCCGGACCCTTGTGCTTCCACCACCAGGCTCCACCGGCCGCCCCTCCGAGTACGAGAGAGACGAGGACGACGGACCCCATGGGACTCTTCTTGGGGGGGGCGCCGAGGGTGGGAAGAGACGGCCGCATGCATAGCTCCCGAGGGGGCAGAGGTGAAAAACTGGCGCGGGCCGAACCTCTGGCGCGCGCCGGATATTTCGCCGTCTTTACCCTTCGCGGAGCTACTCGTCAGCGCCGTCGTCGGAGGCGCCCGGCGCGCTGTCGCGCAGGCCGAACTCCTTCATCTTCGTCTGCAGGCTCTTGCGACTGATCTGCAGCAATTTTGCAGCCCGGGTGACGTTGCCGCCCGTCTCATCCAGGGCGCGCGCGATGAGGTCCCGCTCGAGCTCCGCGGCCTTCATCCGGATGATGTCCTTGAGGCCGCCCTCCAGGCTTCCTTCGAGGCTGCCCTCGCCGCCTGCCTCCCCGGTGTGCAGGAGGGGGAGCGCCAGGGCCTGGGAGGGGGCGGCGGACTGGGCGGTGGCGAGAGCAGCGCCGTGGCGCACCTGCTCGGGGAGATCCTTGAGCGTGATGAGGGGGCCGTCCGCGAAGAGCAGCACGCGCTCCATCAGGTTCTCGAGCTCGCGGATGTTGCCCGGCCAGGGGTAGGCCTGCAGCGCGGCGAGCGCGTCGTCGTCGAGCCCCTCGATGCGCTTGTTGAGCTTGCGGTTGTACTTCTCGAGGAAGTGGCGCGCGAGCATGGGCACGTCGCTGCGGCGCTCGCGCAGCGCCGGCAGCGCGATGGGCACCACCGCGAGCCGGTAGTACAGGTCCTTGCGGAAGCGCCCCGCCTCGATCTCCTGCTGCAGGTCGCGGTTCGTCGCCGCGACGAGCCGCACGTCCACGCGGGTGGTCTTGATGCCGCCCACGCGCTCGAACTCGCTCTCCTGCAGCGCGCGCAGCAGCTTCACCTGCATCTCCACCGGGATCTCGCCGATCTCGTCGAGGAAAAGGGTGCCGCCGTCCGCGAGCTCGAAGCGGCCGGGCTTGCTCGTCACCGCGCCGGTGAAGGCGCCGCGCTCGTAGCCGAACAGCTCGCTCTCCAGCAGGGTGGCGGGGATGGCGGCGCAGTTGATCTTGATGAAGGGCTTGTCGCGCCGGCCGCTCGCGCCGTGCAGCGCCGTGGCCACCAGCTCCTTGCCGGTGCCGCTCTCGCCGGTGAGCAGGACGGTGGAGGGCGTGTCCGCCACCTTGTCGATGATCTTGTAGACCTCCTGCATCTGCGGCGAGTCGCCGATGATCGCCGCGCGCGCCCGGGCGTCCGCGCGCACCGAGCGCTGGGCGATGGCGTGCGCCTTGGCCGCCTTGGCGATGACCGCCGAGAGCTCCGACTGGTCGAAGGGCTTGGTGATGTAGTCGAAGGCACCCAGCTTGATCGCCTCGACGGCCGAGTCCACCGTGCCGTGCGCGGTGATGATGATCACCGGCACGTCCGAGTTGGCGGCGTTCACCGCCTTGAGCAGCTCGAGGCCGCCCAGCTTGGGCATCACCAGGTCGGTGACGACGATGTCCGCGCCGCTCTTCTGGAACTCGGCGAGTGCCTGCTCGCCGTCCTGCGCCACGGTCACGTCGTAGCCGTCCCTGCGCAGCATGGTGGCCAGCACCTTGCGCAGGTTCGTCTCGTCGTCGACGACCAGGACCTTCGCCATGTACGTCACCGCTCCTAGCGCAGCGCCGCGGGCGCCGCTGCTGCCGGCTCGAGGGTGCAGATGGAGTCCGGGTGCTTGATGCGCAGGATGAGCGCCTCGAGCACGCGGAAGGGGTGGTTCATCTGGGCGGCACCGAGGTACGCCGCCACCATGTCCATGGACACGGCCAGGTCCATGTTCTCACGGCCCGTGGAAACCACCACGCCCGCATCGCCGCGCAGGCGGTTGGACTGGTACACGCCGTCCGCCGCGAGCTGGCGGATGGTCTCGATCTCCAGCACGCCCGTCTTCTCGTAGATGCGGTGCATGAGCGAGTAGAGGCGGGGGCTGACGACGACGGCGTAGGGCCCGTAGTGGCCGTGCTCGTTGAGCTGGCGCGTGGCCTCCACGATGGAGAGGTACGCGTTGCCCGGCTGGCTCCAGTCCCCGAGCGTCGCCGTGAGCCGCCCGGCCGCGTTCATCAGCCCCTCGTGGCCCAGCTTGGGGTCGCCGTAGAAGATGAGCTCGTCCTCCTGCTGCGCGCAGAAGGCGGCGGCGCCCGCGGCGGCCGAGACGTCCAGCGGCATGTTGTGCGTGCGCGCCGCCTCGATGTCGCGCCAGTGCAGCAGGAAGTCCTTGTAGATGAGCGGGATGGTCTTGAAGCGCCGCACGTCCGTGAACACCGGCGC
This sequence comes from Aggregicoccus sp. 17bor-14, assembly GCF_009659535.1. Taxonomy (NCBI): domain Bacteria; kingdom Pseudomonadati; phylum Myxococcota; class Myxococcia; order Myxococcales; family Myxococcaceae; genus Aggregicoccus; species Aggregicoccus sp. 17bor-14. The sequence goes on along the minus strand of NZ_VJZZ01000008.1, from coordinate 23,229 downwards.
CGTCTCCTGCTCGCCCACGATGTCCACCGCGCCCGGGGAGACGCCCTGGTACTCGTCGTGAGGCACCGTCTGCACCCCGGCGCCCAGCGGGCCGTAGATGTCCAGGATGCGGCGCCCCACGAGCGAGCGGCGGGCCACCTGGATGACGGTCTCGTTGAGGCGCGCCCACTCCTCCTCGCGCAGCGGGTTCTCGGCGTGTCCCAGGAAGTCAGGCATCGGCGTGCTCCTTCAGGCGGGAAAGGCGGGTCAGCGGCTGCCGCCGCGCGGCGGCTTGAGCGAGCCCACGGTGAGCGGCGCCGCGCGGGCGGCAGGAGGGGCGGCGAGCCCGTACACCACGCGCTGCGGCTGCAGCGCCACGCGCGAGCCCTCCAGGCCGGTGTCGGGCGCAGGGGCCGGGGCGGCAGGGGAGGGGGCCCCCTCGAAGTGGCCGGGAGCAAGGCCCCGGGCGAAGTGCGCTTCCTGGCCGGCGTCCAGGCGGCGGAGCATGGCGGTGGCCTCGGCCACGTGCTCCTTCTCTTCCTGGGCGAGGTGGCTGAAGAAGGCGCGCACCTCGGGGCTGCTCGAGCGCGCGGCGAAGGCCTCGTACTCGTTGATGGTCTCCAGCTCCCGCGCCAGCACCCGGCGCACCCGCGCGATGTCTTCCAGCAGCTCGCCGGGGAGCAGCTCGCCGAGCACGGGCATGTCGGAGGAGGCGGCCATGGCGCTCCTGACCTTCACTGCGCGAAGCCTCGCCCGTCAAGGGAAAGAGCCGGCAGATGACCGGCGGCGAGCTTCGCGCTTCTGGCGGCCGCGTTCGTGTGCGTACAGTCCGCGCTCCCGTGAGCACTTCGCCCTCCGAGCCCCAGCGCCCCTCGACCGCTTCGTCCCCTCCCTCCGCGCCCGCGCGCACCACGCCGCCTGCCGGCCGCGGCGCCCTGCTGGTGGCCGCGGGCATCATGGCCTCGCGCGTGATGGGCCTGGTGCGCGAGCGCGCGCTCGCGCACTACCTGGGCAACGGCCTGGTGGCGGGCGCGTTCCGCGCGGCGATCCGCATCCCCAACTTCCTGCAGAACCTGTTCGGCGAGGGCGTGCTCTCCGCGTCCTTCATCCCGGTCTACGCGCAGCTGCTCTCCAAGGAGGACCGCGAGGAGGCGGACCGGGTGGCGGGCGCGGTGTTCGGCCTGCTCGCGCTCGCCATGGGCGTGATGGTGGCGCTCGGGGTGCTCTTCACGCCCGCCTTCATCGACGTGGTGGCGCCGGGCTTCGAGGGCGAGGTGCGCGCGCTCACCATCCGCCTGGTGCGCATCCTCTTCCCGATGGTGGGGATGATGGTGCTCGCGGCGTGGTGCCTCGGCATCCTCAACAGCCACCGCCGCTTCTTCCTCTCGTACGCGTCCGGGGTGCTGTGGAGCCTCGCGATGATCGTGGCGCTGCTCGCGCTGGGCGGGCGGCTGGAACCGGAGCGGCTCGCCATCGCCGTGGCGTGGGCGAGCGTGGTGGGGAGCCTCTTGCAGTTCGGCGTGCAGCTGCCGCGGGTGCTCAGCCTGCTGGGGCGCTTTCGCCCCTCGCTGGACCTCGCGCGGGCGAGCGTGCGCCAGGTGCTGCGCAGCTTCGGCCCGGTGCTGGTGGGGCGCGGGGTGGTGCAGCTGAGCGCCTTCGTGGACACGGCCATCGCGACCGAGATCTCGGCGCGCGCCGTGTCCAGCATGGGCTACGCGCAGATCCTCTCCCTGCTTCCGGTGAGCCTGTTCGGGATGGCGGTGTCCGCGGCCGAGCTGCCCGAGCTCTCGCGCACCACGGGCGAGCAGGGTGAGGTGGCCCACAAGTTCCAGGCCCGCATCAACGCGGGCATGCGGCGCATCGCCTTCCTGGTGGTGCCCTCGGTGGCGGCCTTCGTCTTCGTGGGAGACGTGGTGGCCGGGGCGCTGTTCCAGACGGGGCGCTTCGACGCGCACGACACGCGCTACGTCTGGTACCTGCTGGTGGGCTCGGCCTTCGGGCTGCTCGCGTCCACTCTGGGGCGGCTGCAGTCCTCGGCGTACTACGCGCTCAGGGACACCCGGACGCCGCTCTACACAGCGACGTTGCGCGTGGCGATCACGATCGCGAGTGCGTGGGTGTTCGGGCTCTACGTGCCGGCGTGGCTGGGGCTGCCACGGGAGCTGGGCGGGGCCCTCATCCTCGCGACCACGGGGCTCGCGGGCTGGGTGGAGTTCCTGCTTCTGCGCCGTGGGCTGTCGCGGCGCATCGGGCGGATCGGCTTCGAGGCGGGCTATTCGCAGCGGCTCTGGGCCGCCGCGGTGGGGGCCGGGCTGCTCGGCCTGGGACTGAAGATGCTGCTCACGCGCTGGCGGGGGCTGGACCCGGCGGTGCTTCGCGAGTGGCACGGCGGCCTGCTCGCTCCCCCCCACCTGCACCCGCTGATCACGGCCGTGCTCGTGCTGGGGACCTTCGGCGCCGCGTACTTCGCGCTCACCGCGGCGCTGGGTATTCCCGAGTCCCGGGCGATGCTCGGCCGCTTCACCCGCCGCCTGCGCCGCTCGTAGGCGTCCCGGGGAAGCCGGGCAGCCGGCCCGGCGTTGCCAGAGGGTTCCCGGTGGGCTCCCGGGCGAGGTGTGCCCGAACCCGCTTCCGTCCGTCCGAGGTGTGCGTATAGAGTGCGCCGCCTTTTTCCCATGGTGGGGTTGCCAGCGTGGCCGCCTCGCCGAAACGCGTTCAGGAAGGTCCTCGCAGTGAGCGACGAGAAGAGCGGTTCCGGTTCCGGCGGCGGTGCAGGTGGGTTTGGTCCCAAGAAGCCGAAGGCCACCTTCGGCGACGTGATGCTGGGCATCCCGGCGGGCCGCGGCGGCGAGCGCGAGGAGCGCGGTGGACGCGGCGGCAAGCCCGAGGGGCGCTCGGCGCGTCCCGAGGGGCAGGCAGGCGGGCAGGGCGGTGAGCCCCGGCCCCCGCGCGAGGAGCGCAAGCCCCGCGAGGGTGGAGCGCGCCAGGGCGGCAGTGAGAAGCGCGGCCAGGGCCCCATGGTGGTGATCAAGCGCGCCTCGGGCGCCGTGGAGACGCGCGCCCCGGGCGAGAGTGTCACCCCGGCTGCCGAGGGCGGCAGCGAGGCCCCGGTGGAGGCGCAGGGCGAGACCCCGCAGCCTGCGCAGGCCGAGGCCCCCGCGCCGCGCCGCGCGCCGGCCCCTCCGCCCAAGCCGAGCCCCCTCTTCGAGGAGGTGCCGGAGACGGAGAGCTTCGCCGAGATGTTCGAGAGCTCCGCGAAGGAGGGCGGCCTCCCGGCGCGTCGCTCCGTGCGCGTGGGTGAGAAGGTCACGGGCACCATCTTCCAGCTCGGCGCGGACACCGCGTTCGTGAGCCTGGGCGGTGGCAAGAGCGAGGCGCAGATCGAGCTGCGCGAGCTCAAGGACGACGAGGGCATCCTGCGCTACGGCGTGGGCGACACGCTCGAGGCCCACGTGGTGGAGACGGGCGCGCGCGGCATCGTGCTCACCCGCACCCTCACCAAGGGCAGCGCGTCCATGGCCATGCTCGCCGAGGCGCGCGCCTCGGGCATGCCCGTGGAGGGCCTGGTGCTCAGCGTGAACAAGGGCGGCCTCGAGGTGGCGATCGGCGACGTGCGCGCCTTCTGCCCCGTGAGCCAGATCGACCTGCGCTTCGTGGAGAAGCCGGACCAGTTCGTGGGCGAGAAGCTCAAGTTCCGCGTGACGGAGGTGCGCGAGAAGAACGTGGTGCTCAGCCGCCGCGCGCTCCTCGAGGAGGAGCAGAAGGCGCTCGCCGCGCAGACGCGCAAGACGCTGGACGTGGGCAAGGTCGTCAAGGGCAAGGTCACCGGCGTGCGCGACTTCGGCGCCTTCGTGGACCTGGGCGGCGTGGAGGGCATGATCCCCGTCTCCGAGATGAGCCACACCCGCATCGGTCACCCCTCCGAGGTGGTCAACGTGGGCGACGAGGTGGAGGTGGAGATCCTCCGCATGGAGGCGGGCCAGCCCAACTCCCCGGACAAGAGCAAGCAGAAGGAGCGCATCACGCTCTCCATGCGCTCGCGCCAGGAGGACCCCTTCAAGGCGGCGCTGCAGGAGATCCACGAAGGCGACCGGCTCAAGGGCAAGGTGGTGCGCCTGCAGCCCTTCGGCGCGTTCGTGCAGCTGCGCCCCGGCGTGGACGGCCTCGTGCACATCTCGGCGCTCTCCGAGCGGCGCATCGCGCACCCGCGCGACGCGGTGCAGGAGGGTGAGGAGATCTGGGTCTCGGTCGAGAAGATCGACCCGGCGGACAAGCGCATCGGCCTGCGCCGCATCACCGAGGAGGAGGCCTCCGGGCCTGCGCCCGAGCGTCCCGCTCCGGGGGCTGCTGCCGCGCCGCGCGAGCAGGCGCCTCGCCCGCAGGTGGGCCAGGTGGTGGTGGGCAAGATCGACCGCATCGAGCCCTACGGCGTCTTCCTCTCGTTCCCGGGCGGCAAGGGCCTGCTCCCCGCGAGCGAGACCGGTACCGAGCGCGGCACCGACATGAAGAAGCACTACAAGATGGGCCAGGAGCTCAAGGTCGCGGTGCTCGACGTGGACCCGGCCGGCAAGGTGCGCCTCAGCGTCACGGCCGCCGAGCGGGCGGAGGAGCGCGCCGACATGGAGGCCTGGAAGAAGAGCCAGCCCCAGGGCGGCGGCGCGAAGGGCTTCGGCACGATGGCCGACCTCTTCGCCAAGTTTAAGAAGTAGCGCGGGCGTCAAAGTTGTTGACGCTCCCGTGGGAGGCGCGTAGAAGCACTCCCACGTCGCCGCGGGGTGGAGCAGCCTGGTAGCTCGTCGGGCTCATAACCCGAAGGTCGCAGGTTCAAATCCTGCCCCCGCAACCACGAAGAAGGCCCCGGATACCGCAAGGTACCGGGGCCTTCGCCTTTTCGGGGTTCGCCCTAGCGCGAGGGGCGCACGAGCCGCGCGACGCGGCCGCCCTCGCCCACGGCCCACGCGGCGCCTGAGGGCGCGGCGCTCACCGCGTGGAAGCCGGTGTGGCCCCAGGGCGTCCAGCGCTGGCCCCCGTCCTCGGAGAGGTCCGCGCCGCTGGGGCCCACGGCGAGGAGCACCGGGCCGCGTCCGCCCGGCAGCCGCGCGACGGCGGAGCGGTAGCCCGCGGGCCCTGCACCCGAGATGCGCGTCCACGTGCGGCCGCCGTCGCGGGTGAGGGCGAGGTTGCCGGCAGGGTCCGCCTCGCGGTGGTAGTTGCCGCCCACGGCGATGCCCTGGCGCTCGTTCCAGAAGCTCAGCGAGAAGATGCCCGCGCCGTCGCCCGTGGCGAGCGGCGTGGTGACCACGCCCCAGCTGCGGCCGCGGTCCGCGGAGTGGAAGACGCGGGCCTGGGGACCACCGGTTCCGAACCACACGTGCGTGTTGCCGTAGACGGCGAGGCTGGTGCCGCTCGCCGCGAAGCCACCCTCACCGGGCAGCGCGGGCGGCAGGGCCGCGGGAGGCAGCAGCCGCCAGGTGGTGCCACCGTCCTCGGTGACGGCCACGCGGAAGCGGCCATCCACCGGGTCGCTGAAGGCGGCGCCGTGGCGCTCGTCCCAGAAGGCCATCGCGTCGAAGAAGCCGGTGGGCAGGGGGTTGGTGAACTGCAGCGTCCAGTGCGCCCCGCCGTCGGTGGTCTTGTAGATGCGGCTCGCCGCGCCTGGCCCGATGGACAGCAGGTACGCGGTGCTCGCGCTGAAGGCGTCCACGTCGCGGAAGTCGAGCCCCTCGGCGTCCGGGACCACGCCCGAGTGCCACGTCTTTCCGCCGTCCACCGTGCGCAGGAAGGTGCCCTTGTCGCCGCTCGCCCAGGCGACCTGGTCGCTCACCGCGCTCACTCCGCGCAGCCGCACGGTGACGCCGCTGGGCTGAACGCTCCACGCCGTGTCCTCCTCCGCCCCTGCCTTCGCGGCCCCGAGCGCCATCAGCGCGGCGAGCCACCAGCTCCACGTCGTCATCGGTTGCGCTCCTCGGCGCCCCCTCGTGGGGCCCTGGGCTGCGCACGCTAGCGCGTGCCGCGGGAGATTCGTCAGCGCGCGTGCGAATGCGGTTGCGCCGGCGCGCTGCGGCCTGTATCTCCCGCGCCGCGGGGTGGAGCAGCCTGGTAGCTCGTCGGGCTCATAACCCGAAGGTCGCAGGTTCAAATCCTGCCCCCGCAACTCGGTTCGGCCCGGTCTTCCTCTCTGGAGGACCGGGCCGAGATCTTTCGGGAGCCCGCTCGCACGCCGGGCCGACGGGCTCGCTGCGCAGGCGTACACCGGACCTTGAGGACCCCTGTGCGCAGCGCTCAGTGTGCCCTGCCATGACCCGCGGACCTTGGTGGATCGAGCGGGTGCACGCGCTCCTCGCGCCTTCGGAGTTGAGCGCGCTCGAGCTGGGGGCGCTGTGGCACCTCGCCGAGCGCCTGCAGTTCGTTCGCGAGAACGTGGAGCCTGCGCTCCTCGCGCTGGACGTCCTCGCACACCCAGCGGCCGAGGCCGTGTGGGCGGCGTTCGTCCGGCGCGAGGATGACGTGCGCGATGCGCTGACGCAGGAGGGCGGGCGGCTCGCCGGCTGCGTGCGGCGCGGCGAGCTCGGCCCCGCGCTCTTTCGCGCGGGGTGGGAGACACTCGGGTTCATCCCGAATGCGGAGGGCGGCGGGACGCCCGCGGACGACTACCTGGACGCGCTCTTCCAGCTCGCGCGCTACACGCTGGGTGAGGAACGCCCAGCCTTCGGCATGCCGAACATGTCGTCGCGCGCGAGCCGCGTCTCGGACTTCCTCGCGGTGACGCAGCCCACGGCCGACGACGTGGTGTTCGATCTGGGCTCGGGTGGGGGCAAGGTGGCGCTCACCGTGGCTGCGAGCACTGTCACGCGCGTGCTCGGCGTGGAGTACGGCGGCGCGTACGTCGCCTCCGCACGGAGCGTCGCGGCGCAGCTGGGGCTGGGCAACGCACACTTCGAGCACGCGGACGTGCGCGAGGTGGACCTCTCGCGCGGCTCGATCTTCTACCTGTACTACCCGTTCCACGGCGAGGTGGCGCAGGCCGTCGCGCAGGCGCTGGGCAGGCTCGCGTGCGAGAAGGACATCACGGTGTACGCGTCCGGGCCCCGCAACGGCTTCGGCGAGCACTTCCTCGGCGAGGTCGAGGGCGGAGCGCTCGCGCTGTCCGAGCTCCGCGGAGAGCACTCCGAGGTCATGGTGCTGCGCAGCGCGCGCGCCTGAGCCGTCTGCCCTCAGGGCTTCAGGTCGATGCGCGCCTGGCCGTTGGTCATGTCGAAGGGGACCGAGCTGTGCTGGTGGACGACGCTCCAGCGGCCGCCCTGCTTGCGGTAGCCCACCGTCTCGCGAAACCACATGTCGATGCGCTGGCCCGTGCGGTGGGTGCCGTGCACGTGCGTGAGGTGGGTATCGAAGGCGAGGTCCCCCGCGCACTGCAGCCGGAGGTCCCTCAACTCGTAGCCGATGTCCGTGGTGAAGGAGCCGAACCACTCGGTGAGGCGGCGGCGCACGGCGTCCACGCCGCTGTTCTCGAGCGGGAGCACCAGGTCGAAGGTGGTGACGTCCGCGGCGTACTGGGCGAGGACGCCCTCGAGGTCCTTCTTCCGCACGGCGCGCACGCGCTCGTCGATGAGCGCGTGGAGCGCAGCCTCGTCATTTGCCTCGGCCATGGTCGCTCCTTCGTTGGGTGGGGCCTTCAGCCCCGGGCAAAGGCCTCGCTCACGATCTGCCGGGCCTCCTGCACCACGGCGTCGAGGTGCGCCTCGCCGCGGAAGCTCTCCGCGTAGATCTTGTAGACGTCCTCGGTGCCCGAGGGGCGCGCGGCGAACCAGCCGTTCTCGCTCACCACCTTGAGGCCGCCGATGTCCGCGCCGTTGCCCGGAGCGCGCGTGAGCCGCTGGGTGATGGGCTCGCCGGCGAGGGTGGTGGCGCGCACGGCCTCGGGCGAGAGCTTCTTGAGCGCGGCCTTCTGCGCAGGCGTGGCGGGCTGATCGATGCGCGTGTAGTGCGGCGCGCCGAAGCGCTGCGCGAGCTCCTGGTAGTGCACGCCCGGGTCCTTGCCCGTGCGCGCGAGGATCTCCACTGCGAGCAGGTCCAGGATGATGCCGTCCTTGTCCGTGCTCCACACGCTGCCGTCGCGGCGCAGGAAGCTCGCGCCTGCGCTCTCCTCGCCGCCGAAGCCGAGCGAGCCGTCCAGCAGCCCGTCCACGAACCACTTGAAGCCCACCGGTACCTCCACCACGCGCCGGCCGAGGCTCGCGGCCACGCGGTCGATGAGGCTGCTGCTCACCAGCGTCTTGCCCACCGCGGCCTCGCGGCTCCAGCCGGGGCGGTTCTGGAAGAGGTAGCTGATGGCCACCGCGAGGTAGTGGTTCGGGTTCATCAGCCCCTGCGAGCGGGTGACGATGCCGTGCCGGTCGCTGTCCGCGTCGTTGCCGAAGGCGATGTCGAAGTCGTCCTTGAGCTTGACCAGGTTCGCCATTGCGTAGGGCGACGAGCAGTCCATGCGGATCTTCCCGTCGTGGTCCAGCGGCATGAACCCGAAGGTGGGATCCAGCCGCGGGTTCACCACCTTGAGGTGCAGCCCGTAGCGCTGCGCGAGCGGCTCCCAGTAGTCGAGGTTCGAGCCACCCAGCGGGTCCGCGCCGATGGAGAGCTTCGCGCCGCGGATGAGCTCCAGGTCCACCACGCTCGCGAGGTCCGCGACGTAGGGCCCGATGAAGTCGTGGCGCTGCACGCCCGCCGTCTTCAGCGCCCGCTCGTAGGGCACGCGCTGCACCCCGGCGTTGCCGCCTGCGAGCAGCTCGTTGGCGCGCTTCTCCACCCATCCGGTGATGCGCGTGTCCGCGGGGCCGCCGTTGGGCGGGTTGTACTTGATGCCACCGTCCTCCGGCGGGTTGTGCGAGGGCGTGATGACCACACCGTCCGCGAGCCCCGCGCTGCGGCCGCGGTTGTAGGTGAGGATGGCGTGCGAGATGACCGGCGTGGGCGTGGCGCGCTCGGCGTAGCGCACCTGGATGCCGTGCGCGGCGAAGACCTCGAGCGCGGTGCGCTGCGCGGGCTCGGAGAGCGCGTGCGTGTCCATGCCCAGGAAGAGCGGCCCGTCGATGCCCTGCTGCTTGCGGTACTCGCACACCGCTTGCGTCACCGCGAGGATGTGCGGCTCGTTGAAGCTGCGGCGCGCGGCGGAGCCGCGGTGGCCCGAGGTGCCGAAGCTGACGCGCTGCTCGGCGACCGCGACGTCGGGGGCATCCGAGTAGTACTGCGCGCGCAGCGCCTCGGGGTCGATGAGGAGGGAGCGGGGGGCGGGCTGTCCGGCGAGTGGATGGGGCACGGGGCGAAAATAGAGAGCCGCGCGTGCCCTGGGCATGTCCCGTGAGGAAGCTGTCCAGCCGTCTACGCTTGCCTGGCCGGAGTCGACTCGTACGGCCACTCGAACGGTGGCTGGCGCACGAGCTCTGGCGCGCTGCGCCCCCGCCAGCGGAAGGCCTCGCCGGGACGGAGCAGGAGCGGGCGGGGGCCGGCCCCGCGCGCCTTCGCCACGTCCTGCAGGCGCTCGGGGAAGGGGTCGGCGTCGGGGTTCTCGTCGAGGTGGCTCGCGCCCTCGACGGGGCTGCCGGCGTAGCCGGGGTAGCGCGGGCCCATTCCCTCGCGCCAGTACCAGGGCGCGCCGCCGTCCGCGCAGGGCACCACGTAGCGCGCGCCGAGCAGCTCGCCGAAGTGCAGCGCCTCCTCGGGCCCCGCCATGAGCTGCTGGGGCCGCGTGAGCGCGTCCGCGGGCACGTTGACGAGGAAGGCCTCGAGCGTGGTGAAGCCGAAGAACAGGGGCTTGAGGCGAAAGCCCCGGATGCCGCAGAAGAGCACGTCCACGGGCGCCTCCTCGCGCACGCGGCGGGACACCTCGCGCATGTCTCCGCGCACGTCGTGCCCCGCGTCCGCGTAGAAGGCCGCCGAGAAGTCCGGCGTGCGCACGAGCCAGGCGTTGCCCTCGTTGAAGAGGCCCGGGTAGAGCCCCTCGCCGTCCGTGGGCTGCTCGCCGTGGAAGGGCAGGGCGCGCACCAGGCTGTCGCCCACCTGCCGCGACTCGCCCCAGCGCAGGGGCTCCACGCGCGTGAAGCCCAGCTGCTGCAGCCGCAGCGCGCAGTCGGTGGAGAAGAGGCTCTCGCGCTCCACCGCGGGCACGAGGATGCGCGTGTCGCGCGGCAGCTGCAGCAGCGAGCCCAGGTGGAAGTGGTCCCCATGCGAGTGGGTGATGAGCACCGCGTCCACGCGGCCCAGGTCGCGCGGCTGCGCGGGCTGGTAGCCGGGAAGGTCGAGCACGTCCGCGGGCCGGAAGTAGGGGTCCACGAGGATGCGCGCGCCCGGGCTTCCCAGCAGGACGGTGTTGTGGCCCACGAAGAGGGCGCCCGGCGTGGGCAGCTGCGCGTCGCCCTCGTGGCGCTCGAGCCAGCCGGCCTCGGAGAGGTCCGCGAGCAGCGCGTCCAGCGCGGGGTGCTGCGCGTGCGCGCGCAGCTCCGCGTCCGTCAGCCCCCGCGCGAGGCCGGAGAGGAGATCCGCCACGTGCGGCCAGTCGCGCTGCGCGACCGGCACGTCGAGCCCGAGGCCTCCCTGGCGCAGGTGCAGGATGCGCGGGCGGTGCTGGGTGGCGTCGGGAAAGAGCACCTCGGGGCGCAGGGGGCGGCGGCCTGCGCGCCGGCGACCGTCCGTGCAGAGCGCGGCGTAGCGCGGGCTGTCCTCGAGCGCCCGCACGAGCTCGCGGGCCTGGGCGATGGCGCGCTCGGGCCCGAGCCGGGCGATCTCCCGCTTGAAGGCCGCGTGCGCGCGGCGCACCGGACGGGCCGTGGGGCCCTGGATGCTGCAGCCGAGGTCCTCGTGGTGCTCCGCCTCGGTGCGCGCGGAGGCGAGCACCGCGAGGCTCACGCCCCGGTGGAGGGTGAGGCGCGGGCGGCTGCGAGGGCGTGAGGAGGGCATGGGGCTAGGGAGCGCGGAGCACGGCGAGGGCGCGCTGGAAGTCCTCGGGCAGGGACGCCTCGACGGCGATGTGACCCTTCGCGCTGAGGCCCTCGATGCGCAGGCGGGCCGCGTGCAGTGCGAGGCGGCCGAGGGCCTGGGCAGCCGGGTGCGCGCGGGCCTCGAGCGGGCCGTAGAGCGGATCTCCGAGCACCGGGAAGCCGGCCTCGGAGAGCTGCACGCGGATCTGGTGCGTGCGGCCCGTCTCCAAGTTCACCTCCACGAGGGCCGCGCCCGCGAAGCGCTCGCGCACCTCGTAGGTGAGGGCCGCGCGGCGCGCGGACTCCACCCGGGTGGTGAAGAGGCGCGGGTTGTCCGGAGAGCGCGCGTAGGGCCCCTCGAGGCGGGCGGAGTCCGGCGGCGCGCCCAGCACCAGCGTGAGGTAGCGCTTGTCCACGCGCTTCTCCTGGAAGGCCGCCTGCAGCTGCGCAAGGCCCGCATCCGTGCGCGCGAGCGCGAGGCAGCCCGTCGTCTCCCGGTCCAGCCGATGCGCGACGCCCGGCAGCGCCTGGCCGCCCACGTCGAAGCCGCCCATCTGGCTCGCGAGCAGCGTCACCACGGAGGGGGCCTTGCCCTCGGGCTCCACCGTATAGCCGGAGGGCTTGTTCACGATGACGAGCGCGGGGGCCTCGTAGAGCAGCGGCAGGCGCGGCCCCTCCGCGCGCTGCGAGAGGGCGCGGGGGGCGGGGAGGTCCACCTCCACCTCCTCGCCGTCCCACAGGCGGCGCAGCGGCTTCACCTGCTTGCCGCGGATGCGGACGCGGCCCTGGGTGATGAGCTCGCGCGCGCGGGCGAGCGCGGTGCCCGGCAGCGCCACCATCAGGAACTGGTCCAGGCGCTTGCCGGCGTTCTCTGCGGTGACTGTGAGCTTGCGGATCGTCATCGGGGCCTTCGCTGCGACCCCATAGCGGCATCCGCCGGCACGGTGCAATGGGCATGGCGCCGCGTGTGGGCCTCCGTGCGACTGCGGAATCCGCAGCGCCCCGCTTGCGGGAGCCGCAGTCCGTCGAGGAGCGGAGGCCGCAAGTGCCCGAGAGCACGGGTGGCACCGCGCTTGCTCTTCCGGTCCTGCGTCACCCGAAGCCCAGGAGGTGCCCCGTGATGCGCAAGTCCCTGATGGTTGCAGCCCTCGTCTTCAGCTCCGTCGTCTCCGGTGTCGCAGCGGCCTCGACGCCGCCCCCGCAGGCGCGCGCCCACGCCGCGAGCCCCGTCGTCGCGGAGCGCAACACGATCCGCGAGGAGCGCTGGGAGCGCAGCGACCTCGGGGCCCTGAAGGCGCGCTTCGAGCGTGCGCGGCGCACCGTGGACCGCCGTGAGCTGCGTGCGGTGGATGCCGAGCTGGCGCGCTACCTGGACTCCGAGCTGCGCGAGACGCGGGGCGAGGTGTCCGAGGCCACCTGGAGCACGGGGCGCCGCGGCGCAGGCGAAGTGCGCCGCGAGTCGCGCGAGCTCACGCGGCTGCGCGCCATTGCGAGCGAGCTGCGGCCGCTCGAGGGGCGCACCGACCGCGCGAGCCTCGCGCGCAAGAGTGGCCTCCTCGCGGAGCTGATCGAGCTCGCCCGGCGTGACGTGCGCTCGGCCCCTGTGGCTCGCCGCTGAAGCGACGTCCCCGGCGTCCCGCCAGACTCCGGCCCACGCCCCGCGCGGCGCGCGGGCCCGGCGCCTCAGGTCTCGCCGCTCGCCGCCGGCAGGGTGAGCTCGAAGCGCGCGCCGCCGCCCTCGCGTGGGCCGGCGCGCACGCTGCCGCCCTGGGCGAGCACCACCCGGCGCACCACCGCGAGCCCCAGCCCGGTCCCGGTGGCGCGGGTGGTGAAGAAGGGCTCGAAGGCGCGCAGCGCATCGCTCGCCGCCACCTCGGGCCCACGGTCCTCCACGGACAGGCACACGCCGCCGGGCGCGCGCGCGAGCCGCACCTCCACCGGGCTCGTTTCGGGCGAGGCCTGCAGGGAATTGCGCAGCAGGTTCTCCAGCGCGAGCTCCAGCAGCGCCGGGTCCGCCGACACGGGCGGCAGGCCCGGCTCCTCGCCGTAGGTGAGCCGGCCGGGGCCCGCCTCGCCGCGCTGCTCGGCGGCCTCGAGCGCGCGCCGCACGTGCTCGCCGAGTGGCAGCGGGCGCAGCCGCGGCTCCAGCGGACGCACCACCTCGAGCAGGTCGCGCACCACGGCCTCCAGCCGCAGCGCCTCCTCCTCCAGCATCTGCACCGCGCTCGCCGAGGCGCTGCCGGGGCGCGCCTCGCGGCGCAGGATGGCGGCCGCGTTCAGGATGGCACCCAGGGGGTTGCGCACCTCGTGGGCCACGACCGCGCCCACCTCGCCGAGCAAGGCGAGCCGCTCGCGGTCCACCAGGTCACGCTGCAGCTGGTTCAGCTCTGCGAGGCGCGCGGCCGCTGCCCGGTGGTGGCGCACGTTCTCCAGGGCCGCGCCCACCTGCTGCGCGAAGAGCCCCAGCGTGGCGGCGCTCGTCGGGGTGAGCGCCTGGCTCTGCACCGCGATGACGCCGCGCACGCGGCCCTCCACGAAGAAGGGCGCGCTCAGCCCGCGGATGCTCGGGTAGCTCTGGCGGAAGAGCGCGATGAGCTCCGGCGGGTGGAAGCCCTCCAGCTCGCGCAAGTAGTCCTGGTGGTAGCAGGCCTTGCCCGTCTCGAGCACCTTCGCCAGGTAGGGCAGCGAGGCGCGCGGGAAGGGGACCTGGGGGATGGGCCGGCCGTAGAAGCGCTCGCCCAGGCGCACCATCTCCGGGTCGTGGCGCATGGGGCCGTGGTGCAGGAGCTCGCCCTCGAGCAGCAGGGTGGCAGCGAGGAAGCCCTCGCGGTGCATGACCTCCACTGCGGCCTCGAGCACCGCCTCCTCCGTGCGGCAGCGCATCAGCTGCCCGGCTGTGGTCGCAAGCGCCTCGGTGAGCCGCCTTGCGCTCGCCTCGCGCTCGGCATCCAGGATGAGCAGGGTCTGCTCACCGGTTCCCGGTCCCGGCAGCGCGCGGCACCAGAGCGAGCGCTCGCTCCCGTCGGCCACCCGGATGCTCAGCCACACGTCGTCCGGGAGGGGCTCGCCGCGGGTGCTTGCGGCGTGCCGCGGCTCGAGCCAGGCCCGCTCCGCCGGGAGGAAGCGCGCGAAGAGGTCGCCGGCGGTGAGCTCGAGCAGCTCCTCGCGCGAGATGCCCACCAGCGCCTCCAGCGCCGGCGAGGCGTGCACGACCCGCCCGGTGCGCACCACCAGCAGCGGAAGGGGGAGGCCGTCGAGGGCCTGGTGCTCGGAGGCGACCGTCATGGGAGCTCCGCGGTGCGGAGCGGCCACTCTCGCGTCAGCGCGTCCGCGAAGTCCACCCCGCAGCGCGCGGTCTGTCGTTCTCCCGCGTGCCTCACGCCGGCCGGGACATCGCGCGCCAGAGGATGTCGAAGAGCGCGTCGAACTGCTCGATGAGCGGGCGCTTCTCGCGCCGCACGATGTGCATCAACACCACCCGGCCGATGACCCCCATGAACACGTCCAGCAGCACCTTGCTCGAGACCCGGTCGTTGAGCACGCCGCGCCGCTGGCCGTCCTCGAGCACGCCGCGGAACGCCCCCATCAGCTCCGGGCTCTCGTAGCTGCGGATGTTGCCGTAGCGCGAGGCCGGCACCGCGTTGGACAGGAGCATCATCGCGGCGGGGTGCTTGTCCATGAAGTCCAGCGTCACCCAGCAGGTCTTGCGCAGGCGCTCGCGCGGCTCGTCGATGCCCTGCAGGTGATCCACCATGCGCTCGGCAAGGCGGCCCAGCGCGATGTCCAGCACCGCGTAGACCAGCTCCTCCTTGCCGCCGAAGTACTTGTAGAGCGTCTGCAGGCTCACGTTCGCCGCGCGCGCCACCTCCACCAGGCCCACGTCGTGGAAGTCGCGGCTCGAGAACAGCGCGAGCACCGCCTCTTCCACGCGGCGCAGGGCGTCCGGGCGCATCTCGGCCAGGGCGGCGCGGCGGTCGGGCGGGGGAGTGGGGCGGTGTGCGCGAGAGGGCATGTGGGTCTTCCGGTGGTAATCTGGATTACCATATTCCGACTCCGAGTGCCATTGCGAGCAGCGCGGCTTGACGCGGGGAGCGCCGCCCGCCAGCATGCACATCGCGCTGCGTCACGCCGCCACTGCGGTAATCAAGATTACCGAAGAGAGCCCCATGCCCATCAGCAGCTTCGCCTCCAGCTGGATGACCGACGAGCACCGGATGATCCTCGAGACGGCCACGCGCTTCTTCAAGGAGCAGTGGGCGCCGCGGGATGCGGCCTGGCGCGCACAGGGGAGCCTGGACCGCGAGGCCTGGCGCGAGGCGGGCGCGCAGGGCTTCCTCTGCGCGTCCACCGCGGCGGAGTACGGCGGGGGCGGCGGGGACTTCGGCCACGAGGCGGCGCTCATCCTCGCGCAAGGAGCCGCCGGCATCAGCGGCTTCGGTGGCTCGCTGCACTCGGGCATCGTGGCGCCGTACATCTCGCACTACGGCACCGAGTCGCAGAAGAAGCGCTGGCTTCCCAAGCTCGCGTCGGGCGAGCTGGTGGGCGCCATCGCGATGACCGAGCCGGGCACGGGCTCGGACCTGCAGGGCATCCGCACGACGGCGCTGCGCGAGGGCGACTTCTACCGGCTCAACGGCGCGAAGACCTTCATCACCAACGGGCAGCTGGGCAACCTGGTCATCGTCGCGTGCAAAACGGACAAGGCGCAGGGCGCGCATGGCATCTCGCTGCTGGTGGTGGAGACGGACGGGGCCGAGGGCTTCCGCCGCGGGCGCCACCTCGAGAAGATCGGCATGGAGTCTCAGGACACCGCGGAGCTGTTCTTCGAGGACGTGCGCGTCCCCGCGGCCCACCTGCTCGGCGCCGAGGAAGGGCAGGGCTTCGTGCAGCTGATGGAGCAGCTGCCGCAGGAGCGGCTCATCGTCGCGCTCGCCGGCATCGCCGCGATGGAGCTCGCCGTGCAGGAGACGGTGGCCTACACCAAGGAGCGCACCGCCTTCGGCAAGCCGGTGTTCGCGTTCCAGAACACGCGCTTCAAGCTCGCCGAGTGCCAGGCCACCGTGCTGGCCGCGCGCGCGATGGTGGACGGCGCCATCGCGGCGCACCTGCAGGGCCAGCTCGGCGTGGAGCAGGCCGCGCTCGTGAAGTACTGGGTGACCGAGCAGCAGTTCCGGGTCATCGACGAGTGCCTGCAGCTGTTCGGCGGCTACGGCTACATGAAGGAGTACCTCATCGCCCGCCTGTGGACGGATGCGCGCGTGCAGCGCATCTACGGCGGGACCAATGAGATCATGAAGGAGCTCGCCTCGCGCTTCCTCTAGCAGCACCCCCCTCGGAGCCCCCATATGAACGACATCTACATCTACGACGCCGTGCGCACTCCGCGCGGCAAGGGCAAGAAGGACGGCAGCCTGCACCAGGCGACGCCGGTGTGGCTGCTGCGCACGCTGCTGCAGGCGCTGCAGCAGCGCCACGCGTTGGACACCTCCCAGGTGGACGACGTGGTGCTCGGCTGCGTGACGCCGGTGGGCGAGCAGGGCGCGGACATCGCGCGCACCGCCGTGCTGGACGCGGGCTGGCACGAGTCGGTGGCGGGCGTGACGCTCTCGCGCTTCTGCGCCTCGGGGCTCGAGGCCGTGAACCTCGCCGCAGCGAAGGTGGCGAGCGGCATGGAGAGCCTCGTCGTCGCGGGCGGCGTCGAGTCGATGAGCCGCTGGCCCATGGGCTCGGACGGCGGCGCGTGGGCCATGGACCCGCGCGTGAACACTGCGCTCGGCTTCATTCCCCAGGGCATCAGCGCGGACCTCATCGCCACGCTCGAGGGCTTCGGCCGCGAGGAGCTGGACGCGTACGCGGCGCGCTCGCACGAGCGGGCCGCCCGCGCGCGCGCCGCGGGCCTGTTCAAGAGCTCCGTGGTGCCGGTGAAGGATCTCAACGGCATGACGCTGCTCTCCGAGGACGAGACCATCCGCCCGGGCACCAGCGTGCAGTCGCTCGCGAAGCTCAGCCCCTCCTTCGAGGCGATGGGGCAGATGGGCTTCGACGCCACCGCGCTCGGCAAGTACACGACCGTGGAGCGCATCCAGCACGTGCACCACGCGGGCAACTCGTCGGGCATCGTGGACGGGGCGGCGCTGGTGTTGCTCGGCAGCAAGGACGCGGGCGCTCGCGCGGGCCTCAAGCCGCGGGCCCGCGTGCGCATGTGCGCCGTCACCGGCTCCGAGCCCACCATCATGCTCACCGGCCCCACGCCCGCCTGCCGCAAGGCGCTGGGCAAGCTCGGGATGACGCCGGGCGACATCGACCTGTACGAGATCAACGAGGCCTTCGCGACCGTGCCCCTCAAGACGGCGCGCGACCTCGGCGTGCCGCTGGAGAAGGTGAACGTGAACGGCGGCTCCATCGCCATGGGGCACCCGCTCGGGGCCACCGGCGCCATCATCCTCGGCACGCTGCTGGACGAGCTGGAGCGCAGCGGCCAGGGCACCGGCCTCGCCACGCTGTGCGTCGGCGGCGGCATGGGCATCGCCACCATCATCGAGCGGGTCTGAAGGGGACAACGACCATGAGCCACACCCAGACTGCCGTGACGATCGACGTGGATGCCCAGGGCCTGGGCCTGGTCACCTTCGACCAGCCCGGCCGGGCAATGAACGTCCTCAACCCCTCGCTGCTCGAGCCGCTCTCGGCGCTCGTCGAGCGCCTGGAGAAGGACGCGGAGCTCAAGGGCCTCGTCCTCACCTCCGCCAAGCCCCAGTTCATCGTGGGCGCGGACATCGACCAGCTCGCGCGCATCCAGAGCGCCGAGGAGGCCTTCGCGCTGTGCGAGCAGCTCAAGGGGCTGCTGCGCCGCCTGGAGAAGAGCGGCAAGCCGGTGGTCGCGGCCCTCAACGGCACCGCGCTGGGCGGCGGCCTCGAGGTCGCGCTCGCCTGCCACGCGCGCTTCGCGCTGGACGACCCCAAGCTCAAGCTCGGCCTGCCCGAGGTGAAGCTGGGCCTGCTGCCCGGCGGCGGCGGCACCCAGCGCCTGCCGCGCATGGTGGGCATCCAGAAGGCGCTCGAGCTCATCACCCAGGGGGACGAGCTCTCCGCGCAGAAGGCGAAGGAGCTGGGGCTGGTGAACGGCCTCGCCTCCACGCGTGAGGAGCTGATCGCCCAGGCGCGCGCGTGGGCGCTGGCGAATCCCAGCCCCAAGCAGCCCTGGGACACCTCCGGCTTCCGCTTCCCCGGCGGGGACTCGAAGCACCCGGCGATCGCGCAGCTGTGGGCCATTGCCCCCTCGGTGGCGAACGCCAAGAGCCACGGCAACTACCCGGCCATCACGCACATCCTCTCGAGCGTCTTCGAGGGCGGGCTGATGGACATCGACAACGCGCTGAAGGTGGAGAGCCGCTACTTCGCCGCCTGTGTCATGTCGCAGCAGTCGCGCAACATGATCGGCACGCTGTGGTACCAGCTCAACGCCCTCAAGAAGGGCCAGTCGCGCCCGAAGGATGTGCCCGTCAACCCCGTGCGCAAGGTGGGCATCCTTGGCGCCGGCATGATGGGCGCGGGCATCGCGTACGTGAGCGCGAAGGCGGGCATCGACGTGGTGCTGCTCGACACCAGCCTCGAGAACGCCGAGCGCGGCAAGGGCTACTCGAAGGGCCTGCTCGACAAGGCGGTGAGCCGCGGCAAGAGCACGGAGGCGAAGCGCGATGCGCTGCTCGCCCGCATCAAGACGACGACGCGCTACGAGGACCTCGAGGGCTGCGACCTGGTCATCGAGGCGGTGTTCGAGGACCGCAGCATCAAGGCGGAGTGCACCCGCAAGGCGGAGGCGGTCATCCCCTCCGGCGCGGTGTACGCGTCGAACACCTCCACGCTGCCCATCACGGGCCTCGCGCAGGCGAGCGCCCGTCCGGAGAGCTTCATCGGCCTGCACTTCTTCTCGCCCGTCGACAAGATGCAGTTGGTGGAGATCATCATGGGCGAGCGCACGAGCGACGCCACGCTCGCGCGCGGCTTCGACTACGTGCTGCAGATCGGCAAGACGCCCATCGTCGTGAACGACT
The DNA here is from genome assembly GCF_009659535.1 of Aggregicoccus sp. 17bor-14. Classification (NCBI taxonomy): domain Bacteria; kingdom Pseudomonadati; phylum Myxococcota; class Myxococcia; order Myxococcales; family Myxococcaceae; genus Aggregicoccus; species Aggregicoccus sp. 17bor-14. Next base: position 4,226 of record NZ_VJZZ01000008.1, on the reverse strand, counting down.
CGCGCGGCTTCTACACCTCGCGCGTCTTCGCCACCTACCTCATGGAGGGCATGGCGATGCTGGGCGAGGGCGTGCACCCGCGTTCCATCGAGATGGCGGGGCTGAAGGCAGGCATGCCGATGCCGCCGCTCGCGCTGCAGGACGAGGTGTCGCTCAGCCTCTCGCTGCACATCGGCGAGCAGACCCGTAAGGACCTCGAGGCCGAGGGCAAGCGCGCGCCGGAGCACCCCGGTGAGGGGCCGCTGCGCGCCGTGGGCGCGACCCACGGGCGCGTGGGCCGCAAGGCAGGGAAGGGCTTCTACGACTACGAGGGCAAGGAGAAGGCTCTCTGGCCGGAGCTCACCCGGCTCTTCCCGCCCGCAGCGCAGCAGCCCGCCCAGGCGGAGCTCATCGACCGGCTGATGTACGCCCAGGCGAACGAGGCGGCCCGCTGCCTCGAGGAGGGCGTGCTGCGATCGGTCGCGGACGGCAACATCGGCTCCATCTTCGGTTGGGGCTTCGCGCCCTTCCAGGGCGGCGCGCTGCAGTTCATCAACTCCGTAGGCGCCCAGCGCTTCGTCGAGCGCTCGCGCGAGCTGGCGCGGCGCTACGGGGCGCGCTTCGAGCCCGCGGCGATCGTGGTGAAGCAGGCGGAGACCGGCGGCCGCTTCGAGGACGCGGCCTAGGCCCGTGGAGCTCCCGCAGCAGGTACAGGTCGCCATCATCGGCAGCGGCTTCGGCGGCCTCTGCATGGCCATCCGCCTGCGCCAGGAGGGCCTCGAGGACTTCGTGGTCCTCGAGAAGGAGGAGGCGCTCGGCGGCTGCTGGCGGGACAACACGTACCCGGGCGCCGCCTGCGACGTGCCCTCGCACCTGTACTCGTTCTCCTTCGCGCCGAAGGCGGAGTGGTCGCGGCGCTATGCCCCGCAGGAGGAGATCCTCGTCTACCTGCGGGACTGCGCGGAGCGATTCGGCGTGCGGCGTCACGTGCACCTGCGCACCGAGGTGACGGGAGCGAGCTTCGACGCCGAGGCCGGCCTGTGGCGCCTCTCGCTGCAGGGAGGGCGCACGCTCGCGGCGCGGGTGCTGGTGTCCGCGTGCGGCCAGCTCAACCGCCCCGCGTACCCGCGGCTCGCGGGGCTCGAGCGTTTCGAGGGCACGCGCTTCCACTCGGCCCGGTGGGATCACAGCTACCCGCTGGAGGGCAAGCGGGTGGCGGTCGTCGGCACCGGCGCGAGCGCCATTCAGTTCGTGCCGCAGATCGCCCCGCGCGTGGCGCAGCTGCACGTGTTCCAGCGCTCGCCCGCGTACGTCATCCCCAAGCCGGACCGCGCCTACTCCGCCACCGAGCGGGCCCTGTACGCGCGCGTCCCGGGGGCGCAGGCGCTCAGCCGCTGGGCGCAGTACTGGAGCCACGAGTCGCGGGTGGTGGCCTTCCAGGGCCCGGGCTGGGTGCGCGCGTGGCTGGAGCGCGGCTTTCGCAAGCGCCTCGCGCGCGAGGTCCCCGACGCGCAGCTGCGTGCGGCCCTCACTCCCGCGGACCCCATCGGCTGCAAGCGCGTGCTGCTCACCAACGACTACCTCCCGGCGCTCAACCGCCCCAACGTGGAGCTGGTGACGGACGGCATCCGCGAGGTGACGGCGCACGGCATCGTCACCGAGGACGGGCGCGAGCGCACCGTGGACGCGCTCATCTTCGGCACCGGCTTCCAGGCGACCGACTTCCTCGCCCCCATGCGCATCACCGGGCTGGAGGGGAAGGAGCTCAACGCCGCCTGGCGCGAGGGTGCCGAGGCCTACCTGGGCATCAGCGTCTCCGGCTTTCCGAATCTCTTCCTCCTCTACGGGCCCAATACCAACCTCGGCCACAACTCCATCGTCTTCATGCTGGAGAGCCAGGTGCGCTACGTGCTCGGCTGCATCCGCGCGCTGCAGCAGCGCGGGCTGCGCTCGCTCGACGTGCGCCCCGAGGTGCAGCGCGACTTCAACGTGCGGCTGCAGCGGGGGCTCGCGCACTCGGTGTGGGGCGCGGACTGCACGAGCTGGTACAAGACGGCGGAGGGCAAGAACACCAACAACTGGCCCGGCTTCACCTTCCGCTACCGCCAGCAGACGCGCGCGCCGAAGCTCGAGCACTACGAGGCCACGTGAAAGGGCCCGAGGGGCTCGCGCAGCGGCTGCTCGCGCGCGTGCTGCGCACACTGCTCCGGGGCCTGCTCAGGCCGGCGCTGCATCCGCGCGTGCCGGTGCGGTGGCAGCGCCGGTGGATGGGGGCGATGGCCCGCCTCACACTGCCTGCTGCGGGCGCGCGCGTCCTGCGTGAGGAGAGGGGAGAGCGCGTCCTGCCGCGGGGACCCCCTGCGCGCTCGCTGCTCTACCTGCACGGCGGAGCCTACGTCTCCGGCGCCGCGCGCACCCATCGCGCCATCACCACGCAGCTCGCGGTGCGCTGCGACGCGGAGGTGCTCGCGCTGGACTACCGCCTCGCGCCCGAGCATCCCTTCCCCGCCGCACTCGAGGACGCTGTTGCCGCGTACCGCGTGCTGCGAGCGAGCGCTCCGCAGCGCCCGCTCTGCATCGCCGGGGACTCCGCCGGCGGAGGGCTCGCGCTGGCGACCGCGCTTCGACTGCGCGAGCTGGGCGAGTCCCTGCCGCAGTGCCTCGTCCTCTTCTCGCCGTGGGTGAATCTGGAGATCGCGCACCTGCCCGCAGCCGCGCCCGCGGGCGAGGCGATGCTCGACCCGGCGTGGATCCGCGCCTCCGCGGCGGCGTACCTCGCGGGGCAGCCGGCAGCGCACCCGCTGGCCTCGCCCCTCTTCGCGGACCTGCGCGGTCTGCCTCCGCTGCTGGTGCAGGTGGGCACCGACGAGCTGCTCCTTCCTCAGGTGCAGCAGCTCGCCGCCCGTGCCGAGGCAGCGGGTGTGAGCGTCCGGCTGGAGGTGTACGAAGGCCTCTGGCACGTCTTCCAGCTGCACGCGGGAATGCTGCGCGCTTCTGGGGAGGCCCTGCAGGCCGTGGCCGAGTTCGTCCGCGCCGCGCAGCGCTGAGCGCCCGAGGTCGTTGCAGCGAGTCCCTGCCGTGGCGTTGGTCCCGCGCGGAGGTGCGTTCGTCCCAGCGCGCCGGAACTTCATCCCTTGGCGGTGGAGCGCACGCCGCGAACCGGGAGACCGTGGCCCCGCAGTCCCACGTCAACGGAGGGGTCCATGCCTCGCTTCCTCGGTCTCTTGTCTGCCGCCTCACTGGCCTTCTGTGCCACCGCCCACGCCGCCGCACCGCTCCGCGGCTGCCCGGCCATCGAGAAGTTCGGTGACGGGACGATCTCGCGCCCCGGCGTCTATGCGGGGCACATCACCTTCTCGGAGGACCGCCGGGTCGCGGTGTGGTCGGCCCAAGACCCGGCCAACGGCTTCCTGCTGACCCTGTACATCTCGTACTGGCGCGGCGCCGCCTGGAGCGAGCCCGAGGTGCTGCCGTTCAGCGGCACGTACCTGGACACGGACCCGACCTTCGCTCCGGATGGGGGGACCCTCTACTTCAACTCGATGCGTCCCACGCATCCCGGCGAGGAGAAGGCGGACTTCGACCTGTGGATGGTGCGCTACAGCCGGCGCGGCTGGGAGAAGCCCGTGCACCTGGAGGGGGACGTGAACAGCCCGAGCATGGAGCTGTCCTCGAGCTTCGATCGCGCCGGGACGCTCTATTTCGCGAGCAACCGCGACAACGACCAGTGGGACATCTACCGGGCGGAGCGCCGCTGGGACGGAGACTTCCGCCCGGCCGAGAAGGTGGGCGGTGGGGTCAACACGCCGGACTACTGGGAGTACAACCCGCAGATCTCTCCGGACGGCCGCACGCTCGTCTTCACCTCGCTGAGCCGTCCCGACTCGCACGGCTACGGCGACCTGTACGCGAGCCACGCGCGCCGCGGTGACTTCGAGCCCGCGCGCAACCTCGGGCCCTGCGTGAACTCCGGCGCGGATGACTACAGCCCCACCGTCCTCTGGGACGCGGGACGCCTGGTCTACGTGCGCAACTTCATCGAGGACCCGGACTGGACGCCGGCCTTCTTCACCCTCGACCTGCAGTACCTCCTGCGGGACTGAGAAGGGGGGCGCGGGGCGGGGCGCCTAAGCGCCCGGACACGGATGTTGTCCAGGGTAGCGCAGGCGTAGGTGGTGGCGGCGCAGTGCGCGCCGCACCGCCGCGAGCAGTTCGTCGAGGGTGCTGAAGCTGCGCTCGGGCAACTC